>NZ_JAAKGU010000020.1:0-27364 GCF_011043685.1 Paenibacillus apii
ATTATGCAGTTATTTCCGGCTCAACTCCCAATGCAGGCAGCATAGTCATGAAGTTCCTGCACGATAGCAGGTTTTTCCCGCTAACCCACGTTTCTGCCTGAAAAAACCTGCACATTCGCCGGTTTGCAAGCAAGAGCGCTGAACTAATCCGTAACCCGTGGGATCTTGCGTTGCGGCCCCGAACCCCGGACATCTTTGCAGCCATGGTATCCCGTGGTGCAGCCGCCCCGTGCATCTCGCCTGCGGCCTCCCGCGGTACAGCCGCCTCCGCGTATCCCCGCCGCTACAACTACAAATACCGCTCGCCCGCGGCGCGCGATCTAACGACGGCGGCAGGCGTTCCGTAGGCCACGGCGTATCCGCCGATATCGGCGAGAACAGTTGCCCCCGCCCCGATGACGGTATGCTCCCCGATGCGGACGGAGTGAATGACGTTCGCTCCCAGCGAGAGCACGGAATAATCGCCGATTGTCACGTTCCCGCCCGTCGTGGCGCCCGGAGCCAGCGTGACATAATCCCCGGTCCGGCTGTCGTGATCGACCGATGCCTTCGGATACAGTACGCCGTGTTCGCCGATAACCGTGTCGCTGTTAACGACCGCCCCCGCCATCACAACGGTGCCTTGTCCCAGCACTGCTCCCCTTGCGATCCAGGCGCCCGGATGGACAGTGGTAACGAAGGGAACATCCGGGCAAAGGGAAGTGATCCGGGCGACGATGCCCGCGCGGACCCAGTTGTCACCGATGGCGACGATGACGCCGTCTATTTCCTCCCGGTGATCGGCAAGGTATTGTTCGCTTCCAAGAATCCGGTATCCGTACACCGCGGAGCCGGCGGCCTTGTGACTGTCGAGCAGCCCCACGATCCGGTACTGCCCCTGCCGCTCAACGGTATCAATCACCGCTTTGGCATGCCCTCCCGCTCCGAATACGACTATGTTATTCCCCAAGGCTCAAGTCCCCCTTTTTAAAATATAAGAATTTATAAGCCGGGCGCATATCATTTGGTCTTATATTTTTACGAGAAACGTACCTGCGTCTTAAAAAAACGCCGTCAGCCGCTTCTTCTTGTTTCAATATAGCACACGCTCCGGGCCAATTTACGGTTTTTGCAACTTAGCAATTGACAACTTTCAGGCAGGAGTGTTACGCTTTACTTGCGTTCGTTAAATAGAACAAAAATTACGATTTCCGTTCGCTATGCTCTCATTCTATGTACTCGTTCGCTACATTCTCATTCCGAGTACTCGTTCGTTATGCTCTCATTCTAAGGTACTCGTTCGTTATGCTCTCATTCCGAGTACTCGTTCGTTATGCTCTCATTCTAAGGTACTCGTTCGCTATGCTCTCATTCTATGTACTCGTTCGCTGTGATCTCATTCCATGTACTTGTTCGCTATGCTCTCATTCCATGTACTCGTTCGCTATGTACTCATTCGCTATGTTATCGATGGTAAGGAGATATCCCATGGGAAATCCATTTGCGCTGAAGACGGAAGCCCTGTCAACCGAAATGCGTCTTCTCCTGGCGATTCTCGCGGCGGAGAAGGCCGAGGATCTGCCGGTCCGCTTCCCGGACTTGTTCCGCGAGGCGGACTGGGAGGAGTTCGTCAAGCTTGCGCTGCATCATCGCGTATATCCCAATCTCTATCCCCGGATGAAGAATCTGGGGGAGGCGGTGCCGGGGGAAGTGACAGGCTGCCTGTTTGCCCACTACAGCCGGAACACGTTCCAGATGCTTCATCTAAGCGCTGAAATGGAATTTCTCGACGGGGAGCTGGCCCGGAGAAATATCCGCGCGCTTTTTCTGAAGGGGCCGGTCATTGCCAAGGATCTGTACGGGGACATCTCCATGCGCACCTCCTGCGATCTGGATCTCCTGATTCCGCTGGTTGAGCTGTCCGGCGCGGAGGTGATGCTGACCAGTCTGGGGTATATCAAGGACGATTATATCCATACCGTGCTGAACGACTGGAAATGGCGGCATCACCACACCACCTTCACCCATCCGAAAAAAGGGGTCAAGGTGGAACTTCATTGGAGGCTGAATCCGGCCCCTTCCGGCGAACCCGATTTCGAGGAACTGTGGGAACGAAGACGCTTAAGCAAGCTGACCGGCCGGCCGGTTGCCTATTTGGGAAAGGAAGACCTGTTCCTGTTCCTCGTCTCCCACGGGGCGAGGCACGGCTGGTCGAGACTGCGGTGGCTGCTCGATATTAAGCAGCTGCTGCTGCAGCGGCCGGACGCCGGCAGGCTGATTGCTCTGCTCCGCAAGCACCGCTACTACCACGTCGGCGGGCAGGCGCTGACCCTGGCCCGGGAGCTGCTGGACGCCGAGATTGCTGGGGAGCTTGGGCGAATGGAGCGCGCTCCGAAATCGCGGGCGATGGCGCAGGGCGCGATGTTCTATCTGGAACGGATGGTTAACCTGCATTCGCTTCCCGTCCCCGAGGATGTGGCGTCCTATCACAAGCGGCATCAATTCGCGCTGTTCTCACCGGTCCAGAAGCTCGTGTTCGTCCTGAGCTTCCTCTTTCCTTATCCGGAGGATGCCGAAACGCTGCCGCTGCCCAAACCGCTGCACTTCCTGTATGTTCCGCTCCGGCCCTTCCTATGGGCCTGGCGAAAGAGCAAACGCTTTACCTGATTTCGGCCTCGGCCGTTTACCGAAGGGAGATGAGGCTTCAGATGATTGGAAAAGTGCTAAGGACGGTCCGCAGCCAGTACCGCGAACGGGGTCTGTTAAGTACGCTGGCCATGAACCTGTCTCATTTCACCGGATTTTTGCGGGGACTGTTCTATAAGCTCTTGTATTTCGGCAGCATTTCCTATGCTCCGTTCTCCATGCAGGGCAACAGCACCATCGAAATCTTCAACCGGAAATCCAGGCTGAAGCTCGGCAGCTTCGTATTTATCCGCAAAAATGTCAGCATCAGGCTGGATCACGGCGGCGAGCTGACGCTGGGGAACAAAACGTTCATTAACGATAATTGTACGATCAACTGTGTTCACCGCATCGCGATCGGCGATTATGTGAAGATCGCTCCGAACGTCTGCATCAACGATCATGACCACAATTACAAGCCGGATTCGGATAGCCCGCTGATTCAGGATGAGGTCATTATCGGCAGCCATGTATGGATCGGGGCGAACACGGTGATTTTGCGGGGAACGGTGATCGGCGACCATTCGGTGATCGCAGCCGGGAGCGTGGTCAAAGGAACGGTGCCGCCGTACACCCTGTTCCTCAACAAGCGGGAGAACAGCTTGAAGGAGATTGCCGGGGCAAATGTATTCACGATGGTGCCTGCCGTATCGGGGGGGCCGTCATGAAAAAGAGCATCCTAATCTCCGTCTACGATCTGGAAATCGGCGGCATTGAGCGAAGCCTGATCAACATGCTGGAGGCCTTCGATTACGAGCGTTACGAGGTCGACCTGCTTGTGTTTCGTCACCAGGGTGATTTTATGGAGATGATTCCCCGAGACGTAAATCTGCTGCCGGAAAAGAAGCCGTATACCGTGCTCCGAAAGTCGCTTCGGGAGTGTCTTGCGGACGGAAGCTATCTCGCCGCTGGCGTGCGGCTGATCTCGAAGGCCATAGCCCGGGGCCGGGCCGCCCGGAGAAAGCTGAACGAAGGTCCCGGCTATATCCAGATGCAGTGGGAGGCCAGACTGTCTTCGTACTATTTTCCCCGTCTCCCCAAAACGTACGATCTGGTCATCAGCAACGGCTGGCCGCATGACATCGCGCTAAAAAAAGTAAAGGCCCGTAAAAAGCTCGCCTGGATTCACACGGATTACAGCAAGCTGGAAATCGACAACAGGCTGGATCTCAAGGTATGGCGGGAGTTCGATTACATTGCTTCGATCTCTAACGACTGTACCGCTTCTTTTATAAGTACATATCCGGAGCTCCGCCCCAAAATTGTGCAGATCGAAAACATCATCTCGCCCGAATTCATCAGGAAGATGTCCCAAGCGGAGGATGCGCCGGAGGTCGCGGATATGTTTAACGTGGTGTCCGTCGGCAGACTGTCCTATGTAAAGGGCTACGACATGGCGGTTCAGGCTTTAAGAACGCTGCACGACAGGGGGATGACCGGCATCCGGTGGTATGTGATCGGATATGGGGGCTACGAGCGGGAACTGAGAGAGCTGATCGCCCGAAACGGCCTTCAGGAGAGCTTCATTCTTTTGGGCAAAAAAATAAATCCCTATCCCTACATCAACAGATGCGACGTGTACGTCCAGCCGTCCCGCTACGAAGGCAAAGCCGTAACCATTACGGAAGCGCAGATTCTGGGCAAGCCTGTCATCATCACGAATTATCCCACAGCGCCAAGCCAGGTGACGGACGGAGTGGACGGAACAATCTGCGAGCTCAGCCCGGACGGGATTGCCGAGGCGATTCAAACCCTGTACCACAGCCGCGAGAAGCGAAACGTCCTCATCCATAATCTGAAAGACAGAGATTACAGCAACCGCGGTGAGTTGAACAAGCTGTATGAGCTGATCCCTTCCTAATTCACGAGAAGGAGCCGCCCCAAGCCATGAATGTAAAAGTGAGCGTTGTAATTCCGGTATATAATGCGGGTTCCCGTCTTGGAGAATGCATCGAGTCTCTGATGAAGCAGACGCTCGGAGAGTGCGAGTTTATTTTTGTGAATGACGGGTCCACTGATGTCAGCAGGGCGATTATCGAAGCGCATCTTCCGCTCGACCCGAGAATCCGGCTGATCAACCAGGATAATCAGGGGGTCAGCATCGCGCGCAATACGGGCCTTCAGGCAGCCCGCGGACAATATATCGGGTTCGTGGACGCCGACGACACCGTGGAGCCCGATATGTTCGAGGTGCTGTATGCGAGTGCGGTGCAGTGGGGCTGCGACGCCGTCATTTCCGATTTTGAAAGCGCCGCAGGCTCCCGCCGGTTCGTTACGCGGTTTCCGCTGCCTCGCAGCATCAAGCTGGACCGGGAATATATCCGCGGGCAGCTGCTGCCCGAATTTATCAAAACGGATGCGCTCAATTCCGTTTGGAACAAGCTGTACAAGGCCGAGGTTGTTACAAAAAACGGGGTCGAATTTCCCGTCAGGGTGGCACTGGGGGAGGACGGAGCTTTTAATCTCCTTTTTTTCTGCGGGGCGGAGAGTGCGGTCTACATCGATTACTGCGGGTACCGTTACCAGGAAACGGCCGGCAGCGCGACCCGGAATATCGCGGAGAAGGATTACTTCGCCAGGGCGGTTCAGGTATACGAAGCCCGGCTGCCTCAGGTCTTCATGCGACTGCTGGACGGAGAGAACATCGCGCAGTGGAAATCGGAGAAGCTGATCAACACGGTGATGTCCATTATTCACCTGTATTTCGAGCCATCCCCGGAGATGGGGCTAAGGCGCAGATACAAGTATGTGAAAGAAATGATCGGCAGCGGAGCCGTGAAGGAAGCCCTGCCCGTCTATTGGGAGAAGCATTACGGCAGCGCGGACCGGTACCGGAGAGTGCTGCTTGAAATGATCCGAAGGAAAGTCGTGCCAGGATTATACTTAGCTGCCGCATACAGCAGAATGCGAAACAGATAACGAGGAGGCATAGCCATGAAGATCATGATGTTTTTGCATGGCGGGAGTTTGAACCGGGGCTGCGAGGCGATTGTCCGCTCCTCCACAAAGATCATCAAGGAAAAAATCACGGATTCCGAAGTATATCTGGCATCGAACCGGCCGGAAAGCGACCAAATAATCACCGCTCTGGACGGGATTTACGACGGGTCCGACAAGGCGATCCGAAAGTACTCGTATGACTGGCTTCTCTCCTCATTTAAAGTGAAGTTTTTTAAAGATGAATCCTTTATTTTCGGCAAAATCCACCACAACATTATCAAGCACATCAACGATATGGATGTCTATCTCTCGATTGGCGGGGATAACTACTGCTACGGCGAACAGCCGGGCTGGTATGAAATTGACCGGAGAGTCAAGAAAGAGGGCAAGAAGCTGGTGCTGTGGGGATGCTCCATCGGAGAGGAGGATATGACCGACCTGAAGCTGGACGATCTGCGGCGGTTTGACCTGATCCTCGCCCGCGAATCGCTGACCTACGACATGCTGAGGAGCAAGGGGCTCCGCAATGTCCGTCTGTGCGCCGATCCGGCTTTTACGATGGAGAAAGAGGAGCTGCCCCTGCCCGAAGGCTGGCAGGCCGGAAATACGGTTGGCTTCAACTTCAGCCCGCTGGTGATGAACCGCAACAGGGAATCCGGCGCCGCCGCCCGGGAACTTCTTCATCACATTTTGGATACGACCGATATGACGATCGCCCTCACTCCCCATGTGATGGAGAACGGGAACAACGACTATGAAGTGTTGAAGCGGTATGAAGAGGAATTTCGGCATACCGGCCGGGTCATTCTGCTTCCCGATCATCTGACGGCTATCCAGTATAAAGGATATATCGCGAGAATGAGATTTTTCATCGGGGCAAGAACCCATGCCACCATCGCCGCCTATTCCAATCTGGTGCCGACTATGGTTCTGGGCTACAGCGTGAAGTCGAAGGGCATCTCCAAAGATATTTTCGGGGAAGAGAAGCTGGTGCTCGGGATCGAAGAAATATCCAGCGGAGCGAGGCTGACCCAGAAATTCGACGAAATGCTGAGCGAAGAGGACCGAATCAGGCACACGCTGCAAAAATCCATTCCCCGCATCCAGGCCATGTCGTACAAAGCTGTCGATTATTTACAAGAACTGGCGTGAGGCCCGTTATGAAAAAGAACCTGCTGTTCGTCATGCCCGGTCTGTCCGCCGGGGGAGGGGAAAAGAGCCTGGTCAATTTGCTCTCCCAGATCGATTTCGGGCAATACGCCGTCGATTTGTTTCTGTTCAATCACGAAGGGATTTTTATGGAGTTCCTGCCTAAAGAGGTCAATGTGCTGCCGCTTCCCGAAAGCTTCAGGCTGTTTCATCTGCCGCTGGCCCGTTCCGTCAAGGAGCTGGTGCTCCGGCATAAGCTGCCGCTGGCCTACAGCCGGACGATGTTTGCGTTCAAGAACGCCGTCTCGCAGAGCCAGGCCGTTACCGAGCAGTACAGCTGGAAGTATATTTCCAGATCGGTGGAACCGCTTGAAAAACGGTACGATGTGGCTATCGGCTTCCTTGAGAAGACGTCAACTTACTTCTGCGTCGATAAAGTGAACGCGGTCAAAAAGATCGGCTGGGTTCATATCGATTACGACAAGCTGGGCATGGACCCGGAGTTTGACAAAGGCTATTTTCAGCGGCTGGACCATATCGTCACGGTGTCGGAGGAATGCGTCGACATTCTCGCCAGACGGTTCCCGGAGCAGCGCCACAAAATCGAGCTGATCTACAACATTATCTCACCTAGAATCATCCGGCAGATGGCCGATCAGGCTAAAGTAGACGTCTACGGCCGCTCCGGTAACGAAATCGTCATTCTGTCCATCGGCCGTCTGCATCCCCAGAAGGGCTTCGAACTGGCGATTGAGGCGTGCAAACTCCTCGTAAACAAAGGATACGATATCCGCTGGAATGTCATTGGAAGCGGGGAGGAGAAGGCCAGGCTGACCCGGCTGATTCGGGAGCACGGCCTGGAGAACCATTTCAAGCTGCTGGGGCTGATGACTAATCCGTACTCCTACATCAAGCATGCCGACTTCTATGTGCAGACCTCGCGGTTTGAGGGCAAATCCATTGCCATTGATGAGGCGAAAATTCTGAATAAACCGATTCTCGTCACCAATTTCAGCACCGCCAAGGATCAGATCAGGCATGAGCATAACGGATTGATTGCTTCCATGAATCCGGAGGATATTGCCCGGGGAATCGAGCGGCTGATCGAGGACCGGGAGCTCAGAGCCCGGTTGTCCCGTAATCTTTCCCTGGAGAAGCTGGGCACGGAGGAAGAGATCGATAAACTTTACAGGCTTGTGGGTGAGGCGCAATGAAGAAGAGGCTCCTGTTCGTGATGAATAATCTGCACTGCGGCGGCGCGGAGAAGTCCCTGATTTCTCTGCTGCAGACTCTGGATTATACCCGCTATGAGGTCGACCTGTTTCTGTTCAGGCATGAGGGCTTGTTCATGTCCCAGATTCCGGGGTTCGTGAATTTGCTGAAGGCGCCCCCGGATAATCTTTATTTTAATATGTCGATCAAAACGGCGTTCGCCGACTGCCTCCGAAAAGGCAAGCTCAAGGTCGCCCTGGCCCGGTTGTTCGCGCAGTTCATCTTCGTAACGGAGAAGAACGCGGCCCGCTCGGAGCAGCGGGCGTGGAAATACGTGTCCGCTTCGATTCCCCGGATTAATGGCAAGTACGATGCGGCCATCGGCTTTCTGGAGAAGAATCCGATCTACTGCGTCATCGACAAGGTGGATGCGAAAGTCAAGATCGGCTGGATTCATACCAATTACGCCAGCCTGCGGATGGATGCGGCGATCGATAGGCCTTTTTTTGACCGGCTGGATTATATCGTTACCGTCTCCGACGAATGCGCCAGCGCGCTACACAAGGCGTTTAAGGCTCAGACCGGAAAGATCAAAGTGATTCATAATATCGTGTCGCCATCCATTATCCGGCGGATGTCCGAGCTGGAGATGCCGAAGCCGACCGCTTCCGGCAAGGGCTGCATGAATATTACGACCGTGGCGAGGCTCAGTCCGGTGAAGGGAATCGACCTGGCGATCGAAGCCTGCCGGATTTTGGTGGAGCAGGGGTATCCGGTCCGCTGGAACGTTCTCGGTTACGGGACCGATTCGGAAATCCGGGACTGTAACCGGCTGATCCGGGAGTACGGTCTGGAAGAATACTTCAAGCTGCTGGGAACGGTCGATAATCCCTATCCTTATTTGAAATCGGCTGACATTTACGTCCAGCCCTCGCGGTTCGAGGGGAAATCGATTGCCGTCGATGAAGCCAAAATCATGGGCAAACCGATCATCGTCACCAATTTCAGCACGGCCAAAGAGCAGATTGAGCACCGGCTCAACGGCTGGATCGCCGGGATGAATCCGGAGGAGCTTGCCGAAGGCATACGCAAAGTCATCGAGGACGAACCGCTGAGGGCCCGCTGGGCCGAACGTCTCGCCCGGGAGAAGCTGGGGACGGAAGCCGAAGTGAATAAGCTGTATGAATTGATCTCGTGAAAGGGTGATACCCATGTTCGAGAGAGTAAAGAAAGCCATCGCGCTAAGGCTGGGAAGAATCAGCGCGGAGCAATTGAACATCGAGGCGTGCATCCGCCAGGGAATGAAGGTCGGATTGGGCTGCCACGGATTGGGCGCCGCAACCATCGACTATGCGCACTGCTGGCTGATCGAAATCGGCGACAATGTCACCTTCGCTCCGCAGGTATATTTATTGGCTCACGACGCAAGCACCAAGCGGCATCTGGATTATACGAAGATAGCGAAGATTGTCATCGAAGACGGGGCCTTTATCGGAGCGAGGGCCTTGATCATGCCGGGCGTCACCGTGGGAAAGAACGCGATTGTGGCCGCAGGCAGCATTGTGACCAAGTCCGTGCCGGAGGGCATGGTCGTCGCCGGCAATCCGGCAAGAGTGCTGTCCACAACCGAGGCGTACATTCAAAAGCATCAGGAGAAAATGGGGCATTCGGATCTGTACGACGAGAACTGGACGATCGGCCGCCGGATTTCGCCGGACATGTGCAGGCAAATGTCGGATCAATTGATAAATGGCTCCGTCGGCTATGTGAAGTGAGCTTAAAACTACGAAGCCCGAAAGGATTTGCCCGAGATGGTCATACAGATTCTTCTCTATTTGATTGCTGCCGCAGCCATAATCGCCGCTGCCATTGATCTTATCCCGGTCTGGAAAAGCTGGTTTGGCCGGATACGTATCGGCCGCTACGATGACAGGCGGGCCTGGAGCCGCGCTCTGACCGCGAGAGGCCTTGCGTGGCTGAGCCGGATACCCGCGGTGAAAGTCACCGATAACACCCGGCTCATCGCGCTGGATATGCTCCAGGGGAATTACACGAAGAGCGCGATCCAGCACTGGCAGGAGGCTGCCCTGCTGCTCGGCCTGGGCGAATATTTGCGGCATAACGACGATCCCGCCGCAAGAGAGGGCATCCGGAGATTTCTGGATTCGAAATTGGACGGCAGCGGCCGGTGGAAGGAACAGCCGAAGCATGTCGACACCGCCATTCTTGCCTACGCGATCCTCAGCCTTGATTTTATCGGATCAGACCGGGTTGAGCCGGCCATGCACGCCGTCTGGGAATTGATCCGGGAGCATCTGGGGACGGACGGAACCGTAAGCTACCGCCAGTCGGTAAAAGGGTACCGCTATGTGGACACGGTCGGATTCATCTGTCCTTTCCTCGTGGCCTACGGACTCAAGTACGGCCGGCCCGAGTGCGTCGATCTGGCGGTTAAGCAGATCACTGAATACGAGCAGCACGGCATGCTGCAGGCCCACCATATCCCTGTACATGCCTACAACGTGGAGAACCGTGTCCCGCTTGGGCTGTACGGCTGGGGCAGGGGGCTGGGCTGGTTCGCCATCGGACTGATCGACGCCTGGAGTCAGCTTCCCCCGGATCACCGGCACAAGCCGGTTCTGGAGCGCAGCGTGGAGAGGTACGCCGAGGCGATCATGCGCTTCCAGCAGCCGGACGGCAGCTGGAGATGGACGGTCACCCGGGGCGAGTGCCGTCCGGACTCGTCGTCTGCGGCCACTCTGGCCTGGTTTCTGCTGGGCGCTTCGGCCATCGGCAGAATATCTGCGGAGTGCCGTTTATCGGCTGAAGCCGCTATACGGTACCTGATGGGGGTTACGAGGCGCAGCGGTGCCGTCGATTTCTCGCAGGGCGACACGAAAGATATCGGCGTCTACTCAACGCTGTTCGATGTCCTTCCCTTTACCCAAGGCTATGCCATCCGCGCGGTCAACCGGTACCTGAACACGTTCCATGAGAAGGGGGAGCCGAGATGAAAATAACCGTCTTCACCCCGGCCTATAACCGGGGGTACATCCTTCCCGAGCTGTATCGTTCGCTGCAGGCTCAGACCTTCGCCGACTTCGAATGGCTGGTGATCGACGACGGCTCAAGCGACCGGACGCCTGAACTGTTCAAAGCCTGGGAGCAAGAGCAGAACCCATTCTCGATCCGTTATTTCAGAGTGGAGAACGGGGGCAAGCACCGGGCGATCAACAAGGGAGTGAATCTGGCGAGAGGCGAGCTGTTCTTTATCGTCGATTCGGATGACCGTCTGACGCCGGATGCGCTGGAGAGCGTCGCGAAATGGGAGGAGGGACTTCCGGACAAAAGCCGTTTTTGCGGCGTCGCCGGGAACAGGGGAAATGGCAGCCAGCATGTGATCGGGACCACGTTCGAGGGCGAATATGTGGACGCCACATCGCTTGAAAGAACCCGGCTTGGCATTACCGGCGATAAGGCCGAGGTTTTTTACACGAAAATCCTTAGAAATTACAGGTTCGACGAAATCGAGGGCGAGAAATTTTTGACGGAATCCACAGTGTGGGACCGCATGGCCTACGACGGGCTGAGGCTGAGGTGGGTTAATCACACCATTTATATCTGCGACTATCTGGAGGATGGATTGACCCGCAACATGAAACGGATATTTTCGGAAAATCCAAAAGGGACGGCGCTTTATATCAAACAGCAGATCAAGCACTATAACTACGATTTAAGAGGAAGGCTCTCCAACTACAACCTGTACTACGATTTCGTGGGAGCAAGGACCGGTCTGAGGAAGGCGGCCCGTTACCTGGAAATTCATCCTATGACTTTACTTGCCGCCACTTGTCTGGTGAGGCTGAGGAAGCTTATGCTCCAGCGGCCATAGCTCATTCAAGCACACTGAAAAGGATATAGGGGATAGCCATGAGAGTAAAAAACTCCATCATCAACATAACGGCGGGCATCGGCAATCAGCTCGTGATGACCCTGCTGAGCTTTGTATCCCGAACCGTCTTCATTAACAGCCTCGGCATCGAGTATTTGGGCGTGAATGGACTGTTCACGAATATTCTCGCGATGCTGACGCTGGCGGAGGCGGGGATCGGAACCAGCATCATGTACAGTCTGTATAAGCCGATTGCGGATAATGATTACGTGCAGATCAACAAGCTGATGCGGCTGTACCGCAGCGCCTATCTCGTTATCGCTCTGGTGGTCACGGTGCTGGGCCTGTCGCTTCTCCCTTTTCTCGATGAAATCGTCAAGAACACGGACATCCCGCATCTGTATCTGATCTATCTAATCTTCCTGCTCAATACGGTGACGCCTTATCTTTTCTCCTACAAAAATTCATTCCTGAATGTGAATCAGAAGAGCTATATCGTCACAGTGGCCTATTCTGCATCCTCAATTCTTTCAACCGGTCTCAAAATCGGCATCCTGTACTTTACGGCGAATTACATCCTGTTCCTGATCATCGACAGCATCCTGACTATCGTTACGTCGGTATTTCTGACCATGACTGCCAACCGGAAATATCCGTATCTGAGGCAGAAAGCGGCAGGCAGGCTGGATGCGGAAACCAAAGGCGGAATCATCAAAAATGTCAAAGCGATCGTCATCCAGAATATCGGCAGCTATCTGGTGCTCGGGACGGAGAATATTCTGATTTCCACCTTTGTCAGCGTCGCGGCCGTAGGCCTTTATTCCAACTATAAAATGCTGATCGATATCGCCAGAACCTTTATCAACCAGGTGTTCAGTAATTTGTACCATAGTGTCGGAAATCTCGTCTCCAGCGAAAGCGAGGAGAAAATATACAGTGTCTATAAAGTAATGCTGCTGCTCAGCTTCTGGCTGTACTCTCTGCTCGCGATCCTGCTGTATCTCCTGATTGAGCCGTTTATTGCGATCTGGATCGGCGGAAAATTCCTCATGACCGGCGGGGTGCTGCTTGTCCTGCTGCTGCTGTTCTACGAACGGGGAATGCGCAATCCGATCAGCACGGTGAAGACGACGGCCGGCATTTTTCATGAAGACCGCTTCGTTCCGCTGGCCCAGGCTGTTCTCGGACTTGGGGTTTCCATTATTCTTGTGCGGCAGATCGGCATCGCCGGCGTTTTTATCGGCTCTCTGTTCGGCGCTCTGGCCATGCCTTTCTGGACAACACCCTATCTGGTCTACAAAAAAGTGTTCCATTTGCCCGTCGCCGATTATTACCTGAAATTTGTCACTTACTCTTTGATTGGGATAAGCGCTTTTTTTGCGGCGTACTATACAAGCGGTTTTATCCATGCGGGAAATTTCCCGCAGCTGATTGTCAAAGGAATTGTCGCGTTTGCAACCGTCAACCTGATCTACTTCGCGGTCTTTCATCGGAGGGAAGAATTTAAGTACCTTCAGGGCATTACCAAGGTTATGTTCGGCAAAGTCACCTTAAAGTTCAAGCCCCATTTGAAGAACGGAGGATGATGGCATGGCCATACTAATTACCGGAGGCGCCGGCTATATCGGCAGCCATACTGCGGTGGAACTGCTCGAAGCGGGATACGAGATTGTTGTAGTCGATAATTTTGCCAACAGCCATCCCGAGGCGATCCGTCGGATCACGGAGATCACGGGCCGCACGTTCCCTTTTTATGAGCTCGACTTATTGGACAGTGAAGGGCTGGAGGACGTGTTCGCCGGGCACCCGATCGAAGCGGTCATTCATTTTGCGGGGCTTAAGGCGGTAGGGGAGTCGGTGGAAGATCCGCTCAGGTACTATCATACGAATCTGCTGAGTACCTTGATGCTGTGCAAGACGATGCAGAAATATGAGGTGTTCCGCATCGTGTTCAGCTCCTCGGCAACCGTATACGGCGCTCCGGAGTCGGTGCCCATTACGGAAGATTCTCCTGTCGGGGCAACCAATCCTTACGGACGCACCAAAGAAATGATTGAGCATATTCTGCGTGATGTCGCGGTGTCCGATCCCCGCTGGGGAATTTCGATTCTTCGCTATTTTAATCCGATAGGAGCGCACAAGAGCGGGCGGATCGGCGAGGACCCGAACGGCATTCCGAACAATCTGCTGCCTTATATTTCCCAGGTGGCCGTTGGCAAGCTGGCCATGCTCAGCGTGTACGGGAATGATTATCCTACTGCCGACGGCACGGGCGTAAGAGACTATATTCATGTCGTGGATCTGGCGCAGGGCCATTTGAAGGCGCTGGAACGGATTATGGAGCGCGCTGATATCGAGGTATACAACTTGGGAACGGGCCTGGGCTCAAGCGTGCTGGAGATGGTGAAGGCCTTCGAGAAGGTGTCGGGCAAGGCGATACCTTATCGGGTTACCGAGCGAAGAGCGGGCGATATCGCCGTCTGCTACGCGGATACGTCCAGGGCGAATGAAGAGTTGCATTGGAAGGCTGTACGCGGGTTAGAGGAGATGTGCGAAGATACGTGGCGGTGGCAGTCGGTGAATCCGGGAGGCTATACGGAGAGCGAGCTGGAAAAAGCAAATTAAAAGCGGGCCGTCTCAAAGGCAAATTGCCGGAGAGATGGCTTTTTTTGTGCGGTATTTGTGTGCGGTATTGGGCGGGGGGTTAACGGCGTTCCATCCTCCATTTGTTGTATTCCAGGAAGTCACGGAACTCCCTTTTGCTAATGCCGGAGTGCATCGCTTCCTTAATTAAGTCGTTCCACTCCAGATCAGTCTGCTCGATGTCTTCCTTCTTCGGGTCCGAATGCAGGAATTCTTCCACGGTGATGCCCAGAACCGAGCCGACTTTTTCCAGAAACTGAATGGAGGGATTCTTCTGGATTCCGCGTTCGATCGAGCTCAAATAAGATTTGGCGACTCCGGCTCTTTCGGACAATTCCGTAAGGGAATAATTCTTTTTTTTGCGAAGCTGCTGTATTCGTTTACCAATCATGACTGACCTCCGTAATTGAACTGGTACCCGCAGATTTGGCGAATTTGTCGACTACAACAAAGCGATCCATGACTTCCGCTCCGGAAATATAGTGAGAACCGCTGCGAAGCCAGGCGTGAGCGATCAGTTTTCCGTTCTCGTCTTTGGCCGTCCCTAAATAAAGGGTGCTCCCGATGCCCCTTCTCTCCAGCATTTTCATGCCGGCGATGGCCCTTACCAGACATTTGCTGTCCCATGGCGTGTATTGGCTGACCGTCTGAATGGAGTGGGCCACCCGCCACATGGAGGGAGTAAGCGCCGAATCGCTCTCCCGGCCCGTCTCTTGTCCTCTTGCACCGAGCGACGGCGCCACGTTGGAGAACTTGCGGAAGAGGAGGGTACGGGCCCAGCCGAGCAGTAAAAAGGCTTCCAAATAAGACAAGAGGGCAGTCTTGTCCAAGCTAAGCAGCAACCTGAGCCTTCTAGCCAGCTTCATCCGGCATCCGCCACGCGAATCAAATCTTCTGTCAACAGATGCTGTAAAAAAGGAATGACGTCCTGTTCGCAAATGTCGGCGTCAATTTCATAGATTTGCTGAAGTGCTATGATAATCTCCTGAACAGACCGCGGAGTGCTGATAATGCTCCAGATATCGCCGCCAACCTGTCCGAGGTTATAATACTTTCCCTGTTGTACGCTGAGCATCACTTTTTCGCCATCCATATCGCTGACAATATTGCCCTCGCATTGAACAAGGACGGTATCTATCGATAAAATCTTGGTTTGTTTAATCATGGATCAACCACTCCTTAACCGGGGATTTGGAAGGCAAACATAAAGAAGTGTCATGCTCGGTTATGTTCTTTATAAAGAACATAAAGCTAATTATAAGTTAACATTCAGCTATATTAAAGTCAACTGTCCACAGGGGTATTTTTAGATTCGACTTTGGGATATTGACCTCATTATTTGAATGTGGTATATAAAAATAGGGATTAGCACTCAGATGATTCGAGTGCTAAATTTTCATTACAACGAACCGTTTCTATATGCATTTATATTTTGGAAGGAGACTGGGCATGGTCAAAAAGCAGTTTCAAGCCGAATCCAAACGTTTGCTGGAAATGATGATCAACTCGATTTACTCGCAGCGCGAAATCTTTCTCCGCGAGCTTATTTCCAACTCCAGCGACGCCATCGACAAAATTTATTACAAGGCGCTGACCGACGATACGCTTACGTTCAACAAAGAGGATTACTTCATTAGAATTACAGCCGATAAAGAGAACCGTACGCTGATCGTTTCCGATACCGGAATCGGCATGACGCAGGAAGAGCTGGAGAACAATCTCGGCGTGATCGCGAGGAGCGGGTCGCTCGCCTTCAAGAAGGAGAACGAAGCCAAGGACGGCCATAACATTATCGGCCAGTTCGGGGTAGGCTTCTATTCCGCGTTCATGGTAGCCGACAGCATTACCGTAATCAGCCGGGCGCTCGGCAGCGACACGGCCTTTAAATGGGAGTCCGAAGGCGCGGACGGCTATACGATTGAGCCTGCCGATAAGGCTTCCATCGGCACCGAAATTATTTTGAAGATTAAAGAGAACACCGAAGAAGACAACTATGACGAGTATTTGGAAGAGTACCGGCTGAGATCGATCATCAAAAAATACTCCGATTTTATCCGCTATCCGATCAAGATGGAGATTACCCGCAGCCAGCCCAAGGAAGGCAGCGAGAACGAGTACGAGGAAATCAAGGAAGAGCAGACGGTCAACAGCATGGTTCCGATCTGGCGCAAGAACAAGAGCGAGCTGAAAGACGAGGATTACGAGAACTTCTATCAGGAGAAGCGCTATGGCTTCGACAAGCCGCTGAAGCACATCCATATCAGCGCCGACGGCGCGGTGGTGTACAACGCGATCCTGTTCATTCCGGAGAATACGCCTTTCGACTATTACACGAAGGAATATGAAAAAGGCCTAGAGCTGTACTCGAACGGCGTCCTCATCATGAACAAATGCGCCGACCTGCTGCCCGACTATTTCAGCTTCGTCAAAGGGATGGTCGATTCCGAGGACCTGTCGCTCAACATCTCCCGCGAGCTGCTTCAGCATGACCGCCAGCTCAGCCTGATCGCGAAGAACATCAAGAACAAGATCAAGAGCGCGCTGCTCGGCATGCTGAAGGACGAGAGAGAGAAGTATGAGAAGTTCTTCGGCGCCTTCGGCCGGGGGCTGAAATTCGGCGTGTACAACGATTACGGCATGAATAAGGACACGCTTCAGGATCTGCTGCTGTTCCATTCCTCCAACGAGAAGAAGCTCGTCAGTCTGGACGAATACGTGTCGAGAATGCCGGAGGATCAGAAATACATCTATTACGCATCCGGCGAGTCCATCGAACGGATCGAGAAGCTGCCGCAGACCGAGCTGGTAGCCGATAAAGGCTATGAAATTTTGTATTTTACCGACGATATCGACGAATTCGCCATCAAAGTTCTGATGAGCTACAAGGACAAAGAATTCAAATCCGTCTCCAGCGGCGATCTCGGCATCGATACGGAAGAGCAGGATAAAGCCGCGGAGAACGCGGATACCGAGAACAAGGATCTCTTTGAGGAGATGAAAGAGCTGCTCGGCGGCAAGGTCAAGAGCGTCAAAGCGTCCAAACGCCTCAAATCCCATCCGGTCTGCCTGTCCTCCGAGGGCGAGCTGACGATCGAGATGGAAAAGACGCTCCGGGCGATGCAGAACGCCGGCGATGTCCAGGCCGAGAAGGTGCTGGAAATCAACGTGAACCATGACGTCTTCAAGTCGCTGAAGGATGCGCAGAGCAAGGACAAGGAGAAGCTGGCGCTCTACACGAACCTGCTGTACAACCAGGCGCTGCTGATCGAAGGCCTGCCGGTTGGAGATCCGGTGGAGTTCACGAACGATATTTGCAAGATCATGGTGTAAAATAGGTGAGCATTACTTAAGAGTGAACAGCCGGCTGTAGGCGCTTAGCCAACAGCCGGCTGTTTAGCTTGTACATATGTACCCTCCCTAACTGAAGGACGCGCAGAACAAGGTCAAGGAGAAGTTGGTTTGGCTTCTACGTAGTACCCTTCTTAAGGCAAGGTGGCCGAAGTGGCGGCAGTTGCGAGGAATGCCTGCAGGTGTACATCTTTTTTTTCCATAAGCTTCTCCTCCAACCCCAATGCCTGCAAAGATGCATGCATTACACTTCCATTCTCCTCATTCCGGCGTGTATGCATCCAATGCCTGCACGATCGCAGCTATTTCCTTCTTTCCAAGTAAAATCCGCCTACAAAACCTGCAGGTTTGCAGGAAAACACATGCTCCACCGGAAAGCCGATCCGCTGAGGGGGCCATGAAATTAGACCAGGCGGAATTAGTAGCCTTGTAATGATTAGCAGCCAGCTAATGCAAGAGAGGCATAGAGTTTGACATATTTCTGGCAGCGGTGATACGCTCTCTTCAAAAGACATCGCGGCAGAAGGAGAATTCCCTATGGATGAACGGAATGTGATAGATCACGGGATTTTATCTAAGGAACTATTGCTTCTTCTTGCTCTGCTTGCTACGGACAAAGTTGACGAGATGGCAGACCGGCAGCCGGAGATGTTCGCGGATATCGATTGGAAGGAGTTCATGCGGCTTGCCATGCATCATCGCGTGTATCCTTTTCTATATCCAAAGCTCAGCCGTATGGCCGAAGGGAGGATTCCTTCCGGGCTCGTCCAGTGGCTGAAACAAGAATATTGTAATAATACCGTCCGGATGCTCCACCTCAGCGGCGAAATGGGCAGGGTGGCTGATGTGCTGGCTGACGCGGGCATCCCGGCCCTTTTTCTGAAAGGACCGGTGCTGGCGCAGGCTTTGTACGGCGATATCTCGCTCCGCACATCCCGTGACCTCGATTTTATCGTGCCCCTGGACAAGCTGGCCGAAGCAGAAGCCCTGCTCGTCCGGCACGGCTACGCGGAGGAAGTGGAATTCGAGACGATTCTGGGAGACTGGAAATGGAGACAGCATCACAGGACGTACAATCACCCCGACGTCAACATTAAGGCCGAGATCCACTGGAGGCTGAATCCGGCGCCTTCGAGAGAGCCGGGATTCGGTGAACTGTGGGAGCGGAAGAGGACGAGCGATGCGTTGGGCAGTAATATTCATTATTTAGGGGCCGAGGATTTGTTCCTGTTCCTGGCCGCTCACGGAGCCAGGCACGGTTGGTCCAGACTGCGATGGCTGCTGGATATCAAGCAGCTGCTGCTTCAGCGGCCGGACGGCGGGACATTGACCCGGCTTCTTTACCACTACGGCTACGACGATGTCGGAGGCCAAGCTCTGCTGTTGGCGGCGGAATTACTCAAAGCGCCGGTTGATCCCGGCCTTTCACGTTTGATGGAAAGGCCGAAGGCCCGGCGTCTGGCGCAGCTTGCCATGTTCTACGTGGGACGGATGGTCAATCTGCATAATCCGCCGCTGCCGCCTATAGTGGAGCGGCATTACCGGTATTATCAGCCGGCGATTTTATCTCGCGGCCAGCAGCTTCTATACGCGCTGGGTTTTCTATATCCTTATGCGGCGGATGCAAAGACGCTGCCCTTGCCGAGGCCGCTGCACTTTCTTTACTTCGTTTTGCGACCCTTTTTATGGACGTGGAGAAAAGTATTGGGTGAGGGGAAATGAGCGGCTCGCTCACTAAAAACCTCCAGTTCTATAACCCGCATTTGGCTCATACGCTGGAGCGGGTTATTTTTTTTGCCTACATCTCCGGACCGAGGTTCGAATCGGCTTGCGGACGGTTTGGGCCGGTTCGGCCTTCGGATTATAATAGAGATAAAGTGGCATTAAACGGATAGGGGAGGGATACCGTTTGACGATTCTTGAGGTTAAGAACTTGAAAAAATCTTTCGGCGAGGTCAAGGCTGTTCAGGACATCAGCTTCACGGTGGAAGCGGGGGAGGTCTTTACGATTATCGGGCCGAACGGAGCGGGTAAGACGACAACCCTGGAGATGATCGAAGGCTTGCAGCCGCCGGATGCCGGCAGTATTTCCATTGCCGGATTTTCCTGGGACAAGAACGAGAGCGAAATCAAGACCCGGATCGGCGTACAGCCCCAGTCGAGCGCCTTGTTCGACCTGCTCACCGCCGAGGAGAATCTGGACTTGTTCGCTTCCTTTTACCCAAAGAGCAAATCGACCGCCGAGGTGCTGGAAATGATCAATCTGACCGAGCACCGGAACAAGCGGGTCAAATCGCTGTCCGGCGGCCAACGTCAGCGTCTGGCCATCGGCCTTGCGATGATCAACGACCCGCAGGTGATTTTTCTCGATGAGCCGACCACGGGGCTCGACCCTCAGGCGCGCCGCAACATTTGGGACATTATCCTCCAATTGAAGCAGCTGGGCGCAACGATTATTTTGACGACGCACTACATGGAAGAGGCGGAGAAGCTGAGCGACCGCGTCTGCATCGTCGATCAGGGCACGGTGATCAGCCTCGATACGCCTGCGGCACTGATCGGCAAGCTGACGCGGGAGCGGGAAGTGCGGCTGTCTTTCTTCGATGGGGAAGCTGCGGCGGCGCGGACCGAGCAGGCGCTACGGGACCTTCCGGAAATTGTACGGATGGAGCGGGACGGAGAGAACCTGACGCTCTGGTCGCCGGAGCCGGAGCAGGCGCTTTACGGGCTGCTCGGTTTCACCAAGGAGCAGGGTTACCGGGTCGAGCATGTGTCCATTCGCGAAATGAGCCTTGAGGATGTCTTTATTACCTTCACAGGCAAGGAATGGAGGGATTGATCATGAGCGCAGGCACCCAGCTGAAGAAATTATTTATCGCCCAATTGAAGACGATGTTCCGCGAGAAGGCGGTCTGGTTCTGGAATTTATTTTTCCCGGTTATTCTCATGGTACTGTTTATGGTGATATTCGGCGGAGGCGGGGATGGCGGAGACTTCAAGGCGAAGGTGGCGCTGGTCAAGCCGGCGCAGACCGCGGCCAGCGATTCGCTGGAGGCCGGACTGCGGAAGATTCCGGTCTTCGAGTGGAAGTCGGAGCAGGCCGTGGATAGTGCCCAGGCTGATAAGTGGGTGAAGGACAAGGATGTGGACGCAGCTATCGTTCTGCCGGAGAACGGCAGCGGCGGCGACATCCGTCTGATCGTCAATGCCGAGAATGAGACCAACGCCACCACGCAGGCGATCCGGGGCATTCTGGACCGGTACGTCCAGGAAGCCAGCTTTGCGGCGGCGGGAGTCGAACCGGCTTTCCGGCTGCAGACGTCGTCAGTGTCGAGCGGCAGCAAGGACATCAGCAGCGCGGACTTCCTTCTGACCGGCATGATCTCGCTGTCCATTGCCCAGGCCGGACTGTTCGGGATGGTCGACATGGTTGAAATCCGCAGATCCGGCCTGCTCAAGCGGCTGCGCATGACCCCGATGCGAATGGGGCTCTACGGCCTAGGCGGCATGCTGGTTCGCTTCGTGCTCAGCTTTGTGCAGATTGTCCTGCTGACCGTCATCGGCGTCTTCGGCTTCGGCGCGAACCTGCATCTGAATCTGCCAGTGCTGATTATCGCCTTCTTCATCGGAGTTCTGGCCTTCAACGCCCTTGGCTATCTGATCTCTTCCTTCAGTAAATCCCTGGAATCCTACATGGGTGTGGCGAACATCACCAGCTTCCTGATGATGTTCATCAGCGGCGTCTTCTTCTCCACCAGCAGCCTGCCCGATTGGCTGAAGCCGGTCACCCGGGTGCTGCCGCTCACCTATTTCGTCGAAGGCATGCGGGACGGCATGGTGTACGGTTCCGGCCTGTTTAACGCCGCGTTCTGGAGCGGCATCGGCATCCTCGCCCTGTGGGGCGCGGCGGCGTTCGCCCTCGGGGCGCTGATTTACCGGAAGGCTAAGGTGGAGGTGCGGTAGAGGATTTAGAGGTAATAATTTCATTTCAATTTCATTTCACAGAATAGGGCCGTTTCCTTTTATAAGGGCGGCCTTTTTGCACTGGTGTTTTCCAGAAAAGCGATTCTAATAGCACCAGGTTCAGTATTATTAGGTAGAAGAAAAAATATAGGAAATAAGTAATTGCTCATTAGCCACTCTCATGTGAAAATAGTATTTAGGAAATATTTACATAGGGATAAAGTACCTGAAAAGGAGGGGGAGTTATGGGTTTTTGGAAAAATGTAACTACATTTGGTGCAGCGGGCAGAATCGAACGGAAGGAAGAAGAATTTGAAGATTTAAGAGAGCGGTACGAGAGCCTATATGAACAAATGGAGAATAAGCGACATGAAGTAAACGCGATTCTTCAAGAAGTAATCAAGATAAAAGTAAAAGCGGTAAAGAGTCTTTCAAAAATTAATCAAATCTCTAAAAATTTAAAGGGACGGGAACGAGAATATATTTTTAGAGAAATTGGAAGTGATTTTGAATCAGTCAATTTCAACCAGATTAACAGTACGGTTAGTGCTGGACAAGTGGCTTTGAATGCTACTAAAGGGATTTCAGCTGGTGTAGGATCTGCTTTGGGAGCATGGGCCTTAGTTTCAACGCTTGGAACCGCATCGACTGGAACGGCTATTGCGGGATTGAGCGGGGCGGCCGCAACCAATGCCACCCTGGCTTGGTTTGGAGGCGGAGCTTTGGCTGCTGGTGGTGGAGGGATAGCTGCTGGAACGGCAGTTCTTGGAGGAATAGTAGCAGTTCCAGCTCTCATTTTAATGGGGGCTTTTAGCCACGTTCAAGCGAGTAAGAAAATTAAACAAATTGAACAGGAGATGCACAAAATTTTAAAAGCGATGGATCAAATAGAGGCTAATCTGTTAAATATGAGGTTGATTCAAGACCGTGCGGCTGAACTTATTCCTTCTATTGAGAAGGCGAGGATTGTATTCATTGGGGAATTGAAACGAACACATCGCGAGTTAAACCGCCTGTTTGGATTAGTTAACTTGATCAGATGGTTCAGAAGTAAAGTTTTGAAGAAGAGTTACTACACTGGTGACGATTTGAAAAAGATTGCTTATATCGGAGGAATCGCAACTGATTTTGCGACATTAATTGATACCCCAATTTTTGAAGGAGAGGCGGCTGTATAATGAGTATGATTAGCAAATGGCTAAAGAAAAAAGAGAGCAAAGAACTCTTAACGAAGCTGGAGACTGTGAAAGAATTGATGCCGACGGCCGATATAACTGATTTTTTCAGTAAATTGATGGATACTTATAGCGAGTCACAAATAACAAAACGAGAATTGGCCCAAATACACGCACAAAAGGAAATATTGATACTGGAAATTCAAAATAAATATGATTTATATCATTCGGTCTTCGATAAGGTGTTCGCGGAAAGACGGGTGGCTATCGATAAAAATTTTGAAATAATTGATAAAGGTTTGGCTTCAGGCGATAAAGATTTAATCAGTATGGGGCTGCAGAATTTAAGCAAGGTGGTTTCTTCTAGCCCGTTTGGGAATATCCAGCAGCTTTCCAACATGCTTGAAGGGAATAAGATCATAGAGATTTAGCTTTGAATAACGTCGATCCAGAAAGGAGACCTCGAACATTGATCGCTGAGATCCATAATAAAATTTCAAGCACTGGAAGTAACTTGTCCGACCGACTTGAGGATCAGCTGACCGGTGATTTTTTTGGAGCTATGAGGTATTTACCTTTTCAGTATGGGCTTCGTCTAGTGCTGCATGTGGTTCGGTTTCCGGATCAAGCCTCGGCTGCGACGGGCTGGGACGATTTTTTAAACACAGCTAAGGATTATAAATGTGAGAGCAGATTTTGGTATCGGCATGCCGAAGGGGAAATTGATCTTATCCTGGATCATCCTGAAGCGGTTGTCGGCATTGAAGTGAAATATGGCAGCGGCTTATCGTCGGAGGATGAAGAATCCGATGTCATCATTACGCCGAAGGAAAGTAAACAGCAGTTGGCCCGATATTCCAGACTGCTTGAGGACTACCGGCAGGGTCGTCCGGCTTATCTTGTCTTTCTTGCTCCATTTTCTATTTTGACCCAGGTAGAGTCCAGCATGGAAGGTCGCTCGCTGATTGCAGGGGATGTAAAATTGGGATTTTTGGCCTGGCAGCATGTGCTTGAGGCGCTGCAAGTAAATGATACAACGGGTTTAGAGAAGGGACAGCGTATCATTCTCGAGGATATAAAGCAGCTTCTTTCCGGAAAAGGTTTTGTCCGTTTTAAAGGCTTTCGACCGGGCGGGGGGAGCGTTCCATTGACAGATGAAGCATATATTTTTGGCACAAAATTAAAGCTGCAATGGCCTCTGTGCCAAATAAAGGAGGATGATTACTATGTCTTTAACCGTTGATAAGGGACAAAATATAACCAAAGCGGTGGAGGTTTTAAGAGAGACTTATAAAAATTTGAACCTCCTGTTTAGCGAAATGGACATTGTGGGGAAAGACCAGGGATTTATTCCGCTTACCTCAAAGTTTTTGCGTTGGAAATCGGATACCATTGAAGATGGTTGGCTAACTAGCGATTTTATTAAAATTTATCAATTAGAAAGTGAACCCGCATTTGATAGTGAGAAGCTTTCCGATTTAAAAAACGGGCCTATCTATGCCGTGGAAATTGAATTGGACAGCGAAGGAGGGTATCCCGAAATTACTGCTTCCCGTTATTTATTTGATTTGTCAAAATGGTCCAGAATGCCCGCTGTGTCCGATCACTGGCTTTATCATCAACCTTACCGATTTGATGACAAATTCGAAATTGAAGAAGAAGACGGCGTTTGGAGAAGTACCCCTCGCAAGGCATCGGTATCGAATACTTATTGGGGATTTCAATCTGCTGTTGGCATCAGTTTTCCGCTAATCCATGTTCAAGATGCTGATTCTATAAAGTTAGAGATCTTCCAAAGATTATTGAACTTGCCAGAGGCTTAGCTGAACCAGACCTCTTTCCTTTTTTGAAAACCCGAATGACGTAATTAGCGCTTTCCACGGTCAATGTTGAGTCCGGCTCCCGACTAGGCTAAAATATCCCTATCACAACTTTGATCACAGAAGGGAAATATGCCGTTTGAGTAATGAAGAAATGAATGTTGAGAAAATAACCACCGAAGCAGCGGATAGCGGACTCCCTGAGAATTACGCGGAATTGAAAAAGGCGGCAGGCCGCTCTGCGGATTGGAGAGCCCGTCTGTCCGCGGTCGAGGAGCTGGGGAATTACCCTCACCGGCAGGTTATTGATATTCTGTCGCGCCTGGCCGAAAGCGATCCGGTCTATACCGTGCAGGAAGCGGCTTACCTGAAGCTTAAAGCACTCGGCGAGAATGTGGCGGCGCCTTCCAAGAACAAGCCCGAACTGTTCAAAGGCATCACCAAAATTCTGCTGCGAATCAAGAAAAGCCTTCCCCGGAACCATACTTATAAGGAGTTCAAGGAAAAGCTGAAGAAGATGCGGATCGACGTGTACGACGCCTATGAAGGCGAGAAGGGCGAAGACTTCGACAAGTGGCTGGAGAGCAAGTGGTCTTCGGTAAAATAACTTGGCCAGTCCCAAAATAGGGACGAGCCGACAGTGAAGGAGCAGCTCCGGCCTGCGGTTAGGCTGGGGATGTGCTCTTTTTTTGTTATCTATATGATCTGAAAAAAGGAGGAGGCCGCCATGATTATCGTCAGCGCTTGCCTTGCCGGTGTTGAATGCCGGTATGACGGATCACATAATGTGCAGGAGAAAATTAGGCAATTGGCCAGTGAGAACAAGGTTGTGCTTGTCTGCCCCGAAGTGTTCGGCGGTTGTCCCACGCCGCGCGAGCCGGCCGAGATTGTGGGAGGAACCGGTGAAGATGTTTTAGAAGGACGAGCCAAGGTCATTGACCGGTCTGGAAAGGATGTTACCGGACTCTTCGTAGCCGGGGCCTATAAGGCGCTGGAAACCGCGCGGGAGCATCAGGCCACACTCATTGTTTTAAAAGAAAACAGCCCCTCCTGCGGCAGCAGCATGATTTATGACGGCCGGTTTGCGGGCCATAAAATCCCCGGCGAGGGCGTAACGGCCGCTCTTTTGAGGCGGGAAGGATTCAAAGTGATTTCTGAGAATCAGTTTGAGTCGGGAGAATATGATGCCTGGTAACCGCTGCGCCTCCGGGTTCATTCGGGCATTTTAAGCGGCTTACCTTATATGAAGCAAAAGCGCCCCGGTCATCCATGCCCGGAGCGCTCTTTTTACGCAGGGTCCATTACCATTGGGGTTGCCGTAACTTTTTGGCGCTTAAGCCATGGGCGGGATGCTATTTGTTCGTGCTGTGCTGCTTGTTCTGGAGCTTGCTGCCTTCATTGCCTTTTGCCCGGTGCTTGTTTTTCTCGTCTTTTTTCTGAGTGTCGTGCAGCTTTTCCACAAATTCATGGGTGCTATCCATGGCTCTCCTCCTTTAGGCGATAAGCATGGTATTAATGTAACCCGTTTACCTGTAAACCATGTGCTTTAAACGATCCGGGTAGGTCATTTTGGTCCTTCTGAATCTTTTTCTAGTAAATGGTATGATAGAGAGACAAGAAACAATAGATTCGGCAGGAAGGGAAATAGGGATATGGAACTTGTTTTTGTATATGGTACGTTGCGGCAGGGTGAGTTAAATCATCATTTAATGAGCGGCGCGCGGTTGATCGCGCGGATGGCGCAGATCCAGGGAGTATTAATGGATACGGGGCGGGGCTACCCGGCTGTGGTACAGGAAGACTCTGGCGTTGTGGCGGGCGAACTGTATGAAGTATCGGCGGAGATGCTGGCGAGGCTGGATGAGCTCGAGGATTTTTACGGCCCGAAGAACCCGGCGAATGAATATGAGCGGATCAGAACGGCTGTGACGACGGATAGCGGGCAGCGGGAAGCATGGGTATATGTATATTTGAAGCGGGAGCATGACGTCATTGCCCAGGGAGACTGGAAGCTGCATTTGCTGAGGCAGAATTCCCATGTACTTTATTTTGCCTATGGTAGCTGCATGGACTTGGAAAGAATCACACTGGCAGGAGCGGCAGAATGGTTTGCGGATGTGAGAGGCCGCGGGGCAGCGGACGGGTTCAATCTTCAGTTTACCTACCGGGCCAAGGATGGCGGCCGTGCCGATCTCGTCGAGGACGGGGGCAGAACGGAGGGCAAGCTGTACAGGATACCGACTGAATGTCTGGACAAGTATTTGTATCTCCGGGAAGGTGTGAACAGCGGAATGTACCGACCGGCGGTTCTAAGTCTCCAGTGCGAAGACGGAAGTGTGCAGGATGCGGTGACGTTTCTGGTTGTGGATAAAAATCCCGAGATGTCCCCGCCGGGACACTACATGCGGGAAATTTTGCGCGGAGCGCGCCCGATTGTCTCTTCAGAATATTATGGGGAGCTAGAAGAGCGGTTCTGGACGAGCTATGGATTTCGGCTGGAGGAGTAATTAAGGTCCTGAAACAATATTTAAAATAATGCTTGCATTAGTTTTGTGTCC
>NZ_JAAKGU010000021.1:0-23358 GCF_011043685.1 Paenibacillus apii
TGATGGCCCGGGTTCTTTATTTTATCAATGTAAGTATGGTCTCAATTGAATGGTCTATAAATGATCGATCGGGGCGAGATTTCATCATCACAGTAAGTCCGATTAAAGATACGACGAGGGTATGGGCCAAAGCTGCTGCATGGGTGTCATTAGTAATCTCGCCAGATTGGATGCCTCGTTCAATCTCCTCTTGAAATATTGCGGATAGATACATTTGATGTTCTCTTGTCAGAATTTCAAATTTTGGTTCATGGGGCGCCAGCTCCACCATGGTATTGATGCAAAAGCATCCCCGATTGAGATTTTCTTCGTATTCTTTGGCCGCAACCCCTTCAAAAAAGGAACAAAACGCTTCTTTAACGGATGGAGTTTTTTGAAGCTGTGAATTAACAAATGAAGCGTGATTCTGAGTATATTTTCGAAGCGCAGCTTCAAATAGCTGCTTCTTGTCCCCAAATGCTGAATAAAGGCTTGGCCGTTGGATACCCATTCTGGAGGTCAAATCGCTTAACGAGGTTGCCTCATATCCTTTCTCCCAAAATTGATGCATAGCTGCTTCCAATGCCTTCTGCTCATCAAACTCACGGAGCCGCACCATAATAACACTCCTTTTTCATAACGAACAGTACAGTATGATTTTACGATTGTCTCAATATATTTGTCAAATCATTGACAGCGTTAGCTCATTTATTATATATTCCCAGCATCATTATTTACTGATCGGTATAATATGCTGATCGATACATATTGTGCGAATGAATCCCTAAGGAGAGTGTGCCATTTGGAGAAGCTTGAAGATTCAAAATCCGCTCCGTCGCTTTCACGTTCAGTCACGCTGTTGTTTGCGGCCACCTGCGGACTGGCGGTCGCCAACATTTATTTTGCGCAGCCGCTGCTTGACGCGATATCGAAAGAATACGGAATCAGTCATGCGCACATTGGCATGATCATTACAGTCACTCAGATTTGTTATGCGTTAGGTCTTCTATTGTTGGTACCGCTTGGCGATTTAGTGGATCGGCGCCGCCTGGTTGCCGGTATGATGCTGATCTCTGTATTAGGATTGTTCACGGTAGGTATTGCCCCTAACAGCATCGTACTGTTGGCGGGAATGGCTGTCGTCGGAATGTTTGCCGTCGTGGTGCAAGTGCTTGTTTCGTTTGCGGCGACTTTGGCTGCACCATCTGATCGTGGACGTGCGGTCGGCTTGGTGACAATCGGTGTAGTGATTGGCATTCTGCTGGCGCGTACCGCCGCTGGCATTTTATCCGACATCGGGGGATGGCGTACGGTCTATTTTGTCTCGGCGGGATTGACACTGTTAATGGCTATTGTGCTGTTCCAGGTTCTGCCGCATAATGAAAAATTAAAGACGTCAATATCCTATCAGCAGCTGTTACGCTCGGTGTTCCTCCTGTTCGTTCAGGAGCCTATATTGCGAATCCGTGCTGTAATCTGTTTGCTGATCTTTGCTGCGTTTAGCATATTGTGGAGTTCACTTGTGCTGCCGCTCAGCGCACCACCGCTGTCGCTTTCACATACCGTTATCGGGTTGTTTGGTCTCGCGGGCGCGGCGGGAGCGTTAGCTGCGGCAAGGGCGGGACAACTGGCGGATAGAGGTCTGGGACAGCGAACGACCGGCATAGCTCTGACAGTTTTAGTGGGATCGTGGCTGCCTATCGGTTTTACCGGACATTCATTGTGGGCATTGGTTGTAGGAATTATCGCTTTGGATCTCGCGGTGCAGGCTGTGCATGTTACGAATCAATCCATGATTTTACGTGTACGCCCAGAGGCTCGAAGCCGTCTTACTGCAGGGTACATGATCTTCTATTCCATCGGAAGCGCCGCTGGTGCGATTACCTCAACTTCAGTCTTCGCATACTTTGGGTGGACCGGCGTGTGTGTGCTGGGTGCCTCAGTCAGTATCATTGCTTTACTTTTTTGGTTTTTAACCAGACGCTTTATGCCTAAATCTTAGCATGCTGTTATAATGGGGGCGACAATAGAATCAATGTTATCGAAAGAAGAAATACAGGCTTATTTAAAAAGATTAGGGATTAACGAGATTCAGCTGCCTACCAAATCTTTTTTAATTGAACTTCACAGAGCTCATGTGAAAAATATTCCATGGGAAACTGTCGATATTTTTGCCGGAAGACCGGTTTCCATTGATGTCAGAGAATCTGTACAACTTATGATCAACCGCCGAAGCGGTTATTGTTTTCACCTCAATGGAGCGTTTAGCACACTCCTCCGTTCCTTGGGCTATAAGGTTTCCTGGCATAGGGCCGGCGTCCAGCCTTCGGGACAAGAGCCTCGGGTAGACTCTTTTCACCTTGGATTAACTGTTAATATGGCGAAAGATGAGCAAGAGGAGGAGAGATGGATCATAGATGTTGGCCTGGGCGATATGCCATATGAACCGCTGCCGCTTCATGCAGGAGCCTATGAGCAGGGCCCTTTTACATATAGGGTTAAGGAGTCTGCTGTAGTTAAGAACGGTTGGAGATTGGAACATGATCCTCTGTCCTCGTTTCCCGGAGTGGATTATGCGCCTGAGGTTGTGCTTGATATGGAAGAGTTTAAGATGAAACACGATTATTACAGCCGGTCAGCGGATTCGCCATGGTTGAATCTGTTTCTTATCAGGCAACGGCACGCTGCGGGAGGCAATGAGCTTAGAGGTTGTATCTGGAGCAAGCGGGAGAACAGGAATGTTGAGACAACCGAAATACTTACAAAATCCCATTGGCTTGAGGTACTAGGGGAGATTTTTGGTGAACACCTGGTTAACTATTCCAGCCTGGAACGGGATGATTTATGGAAGAAGGTACTGAAAAACCATGAAGAATGGAAAAAATCGAAGGGAAACTAAGACGGCTGCATGGTTTATTTGATTGCTCTTTAAGACATGATGTATTATGGAAATAACAAATTTAAAATAAAGGAGCTTGCTCAATGGCTGTTAACGCTTATCTGAATTTTAATGGCAATTGCCGAGAGGCTGTAGAATTCTACGCCAAGGTATTCGGGACGGAGAAACCTAATCTGATGACGTTTGGGGAAGCGCCTCCCAACCCGGAATACCCGCTCCCGGACGAAGCGAAAAACTTGATCATGCATGCCCAGCTTGACATCTTTGGCAGCCATGTGATGTTTTCCGATGTGTTCCCCGGTATGCCATTTACAGTAGGCAGTAATATCAGCCTTGCGCTTGTGTCTAACGACATCGATGCCTTGAAATCCGCTTTTGCAGGGCTTAAAGAAGGCGGACAAGTAGGCATGGAGCTGCAAGAAACCTTTTGGAGCAAATGTTACGGAAGTCTGTCGGACAAGTTCGGCGTGACTTGGCAGTTCAACCATGGTGAAGTATAGCAGATAGAGTTACGGTTGAGGAGTCCCGTCGCTCCGCATGACAAACGAAAGGCCGCGTCCATGTGACCGCGGCTTTTCTTGTTAATTCAGCGTTCTTGCCGGCAGAAACAGCGCCGGATTGATCTCTACGCCTTGATGATCATAATAGCCCTGGCCTCCGCCTGTTCTGACCCATTTCAAACTGTCAAAAGAAACCAGAACCGTCTTCGTTCGTCTGCCTTTCATGCGGCCTCTTTTTTTGGAGACGGGTTTTGCCTGAGAAACCCTCTTTACTGTTCGTCTCAAAGTGGTTTTTGAAGCTGAGCCATACATCCGTTTCCGGTATCTCTTCATACTCTTCGTTCTGCGTTTTTTGGTTTTTCTCTTTGCTGCAGCCGGGAGCGCCGGAGCAGAAGCTGGAGCTAGAGCTGGAAGCGCCGGAGCGAGACGAAGCTGAAAAGGATTCACTTGAAAAGGATTTACTTGAACCGGATGCATTTCAATCCGGGGCGCTTCAGCGGGCACCCATTTCGGAACTCTGTTTTCCGCCGTTTTTCCAGATTGACGTTTTCCCCAAGGCGTCAGGTCAAGGTAATACTGGTACAGTTTCCAACCTGGGGAATCCTCCTTCCAGCATTTATCCTCACCGGCAAAATGGACGATTTTATTATTAAAATCATAATCCGTGATGGTCGCGCTAAACGAATTAAACCGCAAGTCGAGCGGAAGATAGTTCCCCCCGAACACGGCATTCAAGGCATCCTGATCGGGCATGGCCGTATCGGGGTAATTTCGCAGAAAATTCAGCGTTTCTTCGTACCAATTCTCATGGCTGCGAATACGATTTAAATCAAATACAATAACCCCCGAGTTAAAATAATGATCCGGATTCAGCCCCTTCGAGCTGATAATCTGGGGGATCCCCATGATGCCCTGATCTTTGGCGGCGGCCAACTCATAATTTCCCAAATCGGATTGCCACAATTCTTCTATGTCCAGATTCACCAATACATCGCAGTCCAGATAAATCATTTTGTCTGCAGGTATGATTGCGGGGAGAAGCAGGCGGTACATGCAGGCCTCCGTCCAGATGCCAATCGAAGCGATTCCCTTCATTACCTGAAGCATGTCCTCGGGTAAAGTGATGTAATAAAACTGGATCGTTCCGTTATAGTCGGTAGTCAAATCCAGCAGCCGCTGCTTGTTATCTTCGGTTAAAGTCTCATCATGCAAAATATGAACATTAACGGGGGCGCTCGTATTGTGTAATACGGACGCCAGAACGACTCCGGCATGCTCGGCGTACTTCCCATCCTTATCCTGAAAAGCCAAGACCAGTTCGATCATCGGATTATCCTCCATTACGTTATTTGTGGGAATGTACCATAATATACGTTTGCGGAGTACCGGGGGATTAGGGCATTTTCACCAAGCAATTAACCCAATTTATCTGCAGGAGCCCGATTCCTCTAAACGAAATCTGCATAAAAAAACTGCACAGCCGCTATCACTGTGCAGTTTCATTCTATATTAAAGAGTCTGCTGTTGCTGTGGTTTCAAATGCGGGCTTCCGTTGTTTCCGTATAACTGTTTAATTACGTCTTCGATTTTGGGCTCCTGGACGGTCAGATTATGGATATCGATCAGGTCGGTGAGCTGCTTGATCATGGGGGCGACCTGCTTATCGTCTTCAATCCGGAAGAACAGCTGGCTGTCTTCCCTCCGTTCGACAGGCGGCCCGTTCCAGGCGGCTTCGTCCCAAGTCGGCGCATCCACTACTAGATAGCGAAAACCTCCGAACTCGGCGGTCATGACCTCCGTACTGCCGTCGAACAGGATTTGTCCTTTGTCGATGAAGATGACTCGATGGCATAATTTTTCGATGTCGTCCATGTTGTGCGTCGTTAAGATGATGGTGATTTCTTTCTCTTTGTTGATCTTTTGCAGAAAGGATTGGATTTTCTCCTTGGCCATGATGTCAAGTCCTATTGTCGGTTCGTCGAGAAAAAGAATTTCCGGCTCATGCAACAGAGCTGCGGCAATATCCCCGCGCATTCGCTGCCCGAGGCTGAGTTGGCGCACCGGCGTCGAAAGGAAAGACGACATGTCGAGAATATCGGTGAACATCTCCAGATTGCGGCGGAAGCGATCCTCGGGAACATCGTATATTTTGCCAAGGAGCTTGAAGGATTCGATTAGCGGCAAGTCCCACCAGAGCTGGGTCCGCTGTCCGAACACCACACCGATATTTCCCGCGTGCTGCTTGCGGTTCTTATGCGGCTCCAACCCTTTGACATGAACGGTTCCCGAAGTGGGTACAAGTACGCCCGACAGCATCTTGATGGTGGTCGATTTTCCGGCTCCGTTTGGGCCGATATAGCCGACGATATCCCCTTTGCGTACGGTGAATGATACACGGTCGACTACATTTTTGGTCTCCTTTTTCATGGAGAAGACGGATTTGAGGAGCTTGAATGAGCCTTCCGGCTTTTTCCTGGTATGAAATTGTCTCACTAAATGGTCCGCTATGATAATGTCCAATTAAGATCCCGCTCCTTTATAAGCGTTTAAGCTTTTTGTCCATACGAAGTAAGTGACCAACACCAAGAGCAGCGCCACCAGCGGCGTGAAATAAATTAGCAAGGGAGAGAATGCGCCGTCCGGCCGGTTTCCCAGTAAAAAGGAAGAAGGATAGTAGCTGATGAACGCGACAGGCAGAATGAAAGTCAGCAGAACCTGCAAGCTGCGGTTATAAATGGACAGCGGATAACGCGTGAACTGTGCAAGCAGCTGATCCAGAATATGGCGCATCGCCCCGCCCTGCAGCGTCCAAAACACCATACAGCCAATAAGCATCTGCAGTGACCATTCGATGGCTGCGCCGCTAATGACGATGACCAGCAGGTAGGCGATCTTCCCAACCGTCCAGTCCGGAATATGAGCCATGGATATGGCGAGCCCGATCAGGCCTGCCAGCATATCGCCGAATCCGTAGATTTGAATGTTAAAGGCGGCGAAGGAGAACAGCGGGTTTAGCGGCCTTACGAGAAAACGGTCAAATTCGCCGTTCCGGATCAGCGAGTCGAGAAACCAGCATTGCACAAAAAAAGCGATGAAGATGCCGTGGGTCGTCCGCCAGAGCGAAGTCATGAAGATGAGTTCATATGTACTCCAGCCGTTAATGATCGGGACCTTCTGAGTGATGACCCAAGACACCAGAATGAAGGACAGCCCGAGAAACGTAATGCTCAGCACACCGATGGCGAAATTCAGCGGATAGGCCATGTGCGAGCGCAAATTTGCCGATTGCATGGCAAGATACAGCTTGATATGTCTGCCGATCAATGGGACACACTCCTCACCCTGTGTTTTAACCTCCCGAAATGACCAGCTTCCGCTGGACCCCCGCAAGAATCAGCCTGCTCAGCAGCAGCAGGGCCAGACACCACGCCGCCTGAAAGGCAAGCTGCTCCCATATGGCGGTTCCCGTTATTTTTCCGATAAACAAGGACAAAGGAATATTGAAGATTCCCTGAAAAGGAAGCCAGGAGAGGAACCGGGCGACCGCGTCCGGGAAGAACCAGAGCGGAACCATCGCGCCGGAACAAATGTCGGTGATAACGGTCTTAAACATATCGATCCCCCACGTCTCCGTAAACAGGACAGCCGTCATGCCGACGATAAAATTGATCAAGAAGGACAGCAGAAAAGCAAGCAGAACGCTTGCCGCGAAAGCGGCAGCCTGCAGGCCGGCCGGATAATCGACGGGGAAGAACAGCAGGATCGCAATCAACTGCGGGATAACCGCATAAATCATGTTGAACACGAAGACGCCAGCCGCTTTGGAGAAGTGCATCCATTCATAGTCCCACGGCTTCTGCATATCGAACACGATGGAGCCGTCTCTGACTTTGTCGCTGATTTCATAAGAGATGGAAGGGGGGAGGAGGGCGAAAAGGATGACGGAGAGCATTGCGTAAGTCTGCATTCCCTGCGAAGTCACACCCGTGGACAGGACGAGGCCTTGCCCGTTCTCGTAAATGGCCTTCCACGCTTCCCTGAAAGCGATTACCAAAATAAAAGAGTTCACTACGCGAAGCAGCAAATCGAACTTATAGACCTGCGTGTTTTTCAGCGTGGTTATCGTATAAGCAGCATATTTCCCCACAGCACCACTCTCCCCCTAAATGGATGATTCAACCAGTAAATGCATTTCGATATTTTAGCATTGATCAGTCGCCGGGGCTTTCAAATTTTTCGGAAAAAGCTTTATAACATTCTCGGCCGGCACCTTCCGAAGGATACCCTGCATATCCTAATCCAACGGCATAACCTTTAGGCTGCAATAAGAAGGACGATAGGAGTCCGGCAAAAGAAAAGAGGGGAATGATGAACAAATACCGTTGTGAGTGGAGAGGTCCTGTTATGAAAAAGAGCGGGCTGGGTATCGCCAGCCGTGCCTATGTGCGGGGGCTGCGCCGGCAAGGTGTGGAAGTGCAGGTTGGCGCCGGAGCGTTAAAGCGCCCGGGAGCCCGGCGTTCAGCTGTCAAGAAAGTGCTGATCTGCCATCACCCGCCGCACCATGTCCATGTCAAACAAGAGAGAAAGCATTACGACTATGTGATCCTCAACACCGTCTGGGAGACAACGCGGATTCCGAACAGCTGGAAGCCTCACATGAATAAATTTGATGCGGTCTTTGTGCCTACGCGTCATAACAAGGAAGCCCTCCTAAAGAGCGGAGTTAGGGTTCCAATCTTCATCGTGCCCCATGGCGTGGATGCGAAGGGATACCGTCCGGGCAATCCCAAGCTGAACATCCCGGAGAGCAAAGGGAGATTCGTATTTGTATCCGTCTTTGGATTTCAGCACCGCAAGAATCCGGAAGGGCTGCTTCGGGCCTATTGGGAGGAGTTCTCCGCCAGCGATTCCGTGCTGCTTGTAATCAAGACCAACGGCTACAGTTCCCGTGAGAATGAGGCCTGGATCAAGCAGCGAATTGCCGGCTACAAGAAAAAACTCGGTTATGGCAAAAGCACCGCTCCCGTCAAGATCATCGGCAGACAGCTCACTCCCGGACAGATGAAAGGAATGTTTACGCTGGGAAATGCTTTTGTTCTGCCAACCAGAGGAGAAGGCGTAGGTCTGCCGTTTCTTGAAGCAATGGCCAGCGGTATTCCGGTTATAGCCACTGGATGGGGAGGCCAAATGGATTTCTTGAACAGCCAAAATTCATTTCTGGTGGAGTACATGCTTCAGAACCCGGCGGTTAGCATGAGAAGCAGACACGCCATATCGCGCAAATTTCATGAACTGTTCGCGCAGCAGGGGCAGCTATGGGCGGAGCCCCGGCTGCAAAGCCTCAAAAAGCAGATGAGAACCGCCTATCAGAATCCCCGTCTTTGCAAGAGAAAAGGGCAGCAGGGACGCAAGGTTGCGCTCGGACTTTCCTGGGACCGGTCGGGCCGGGTGATGAAGCAGGCCATCGAGCAGGTAATCGGAAGAAAGAAATAGGGAGTGCTGTGCGGGCCGCCGGTAAACACAAGGGATTAACGTGTGTCCGGCGGCTTTAAGCTTTGTATTTCCCTGTGCTATACTGGAGTTTGCAATGGTAAATTTATGATAAAAGAAGGCGAGGGAACTTATGAACTACAGAACGCTTGGAAGAACGGGTCTGAAAGTATCTGAAGTCGGTTTTGGAGCCTGGGGAATCGGAAAGACGTCATGGATCGGCGCGGATGATCAAGAATCGTTGGGTGCGCTGAACCGGTCGGTTGAGCTCGGTTTGAATTTTATCGATACGGCGCTCGGATACGGGGACGGTCACAGCGAGCAGCTGGTCGGACAAGTCGTCCGGGAGCATGCGGGGAGCATTTATGTGGCGACCAAGATCCCGCCGAAGAACAGACAATGGCCCGCGCGCAGCGGTGTGCCGGCCCAAGAGACGTTCACGAAGGAGCATGTCATTTCCTGCACGGAGCAGAGCCTGCGCAATCTGGGGCTGGAGACGATTGATGTTCAGCAGTTCCACGTCTGGTCGGATGAGTGGATCGGCACCGGGGACTGGCTGGAAGGCGTGCAGAAGCTGAAGGAACAGGGGAAGATCCGCTTCTTCGGCGTTTCCATCAATGACTATCAGCCAAGCAATGCGATCAAGCTGATTGAAAGCGGTCTCGTTGATACGGTGCAGGTGATTTATAATATTTTTGAACAAAGTCCGGAGGACGAGCTGCTGCCGGCCTGCGAGAAGCATAATATCGGGGTGATCGTCCGGGTTGCGCTGGATGAAGGCGGGTTAACCGGAAAAATCACGCCGGAAACGACCTTCGAGCAAGGCGATTTCCGCAATCATTATTTCAGGGGTGACCGCAAGCGTGAGGTGTATGAGCGGGTGCAGAGCATTGCCGCCGACCTTAATATCTCCGTGGACGGTATCGCCGAAACGGCGCTGCGCTATGTGCTCAGCAGCCCGGCCGTTTCGACGGTTATTCCGGGCATGCGCTCCGTTACCAATGTGGAACGGAATATGAAGATCGGCGACGGTTTGGGGCTTCCCCAGGACCAGCTCGCCAAGCTGAAAGCGCACCGGTGGGTCCGCAATTTCTATAACTGATTCGGTATGATGAAGCCGCTTTGGACACTTTTGGGTGTCCGGCGGCTTTATTTTGCGCCTTTCGCATTGTCCGGATTTAAGGTAGAATGATTGAAACTGGTTTCAACACTTTGCCTAAGAGAGGTGAATACAGCGGATGACAACCATAATCGATGTGGCCCGCCTGGCGGGAGTGTCCAAGACAACTGTTTCCCGGGTGATCAATAATTATCCCCATATTTCCCCGGACAAGAAGGAACAGGTCCTGAAGGCCATGGAGCAGCTTGGCTTTACGCCAAATCCTTCTGCGAGAAGACTCAGAGGCCAGCTCGCCACAACTATCGCGGTCGTCGTGCCGAAGATCGTGAATCCGTTTTTTTCCTATCTGGTGGACGCCATCGAACAGGTCGGTTACTGGAAAGGCTACCAGACCCTGATCTGCCAGACGAACGAGGATAAAGAGAAGGAATTATCCTATCTGAATCTGCTGAAGACCAAGCAGGCGGACGGAATCATTATGGCATCAATAGAAAATGATTGGGAGGACATCAAGCCTTATACCGAGTACGGACCGATTGTGCTGTGCAACGAATATATCAACAGAGCGGATGTCCCTATGATCAGAGTGGATCAGTATCAAGGCACTTACATCGGCGTCAAGCATTTAATCGATCGTGGCCACCGCAAGATCGCTTATTGCACCGGGGGGCTCTTTACCGATTTCGGAAAAGACAGGGACCGGAATATGGGGTATCAAAAGGCGCTGGCGGAAGCCGGCATCCAAGTCAATCCGAACTGGATTCTGGTCGATAAGCATACGATCGAGGACGGCAAACAAACGATGCAGCAGCTCCTTGAGATGAAGGACCGTCCGACGGCTGTATTTACCGGGAGCGATGAAATTGCCGGAGGGCTGATGTTGGCCGCGAAAAAAGCCGGCTTATCCATTCCCCGGGATTTGGCGGTTATCGGTTTTGATGATCAGCCCATAGCGGAAGTGCTTGATCCGGGACTCACCACCATCAGGCAGCCCATTGAGCAAATGGGGAAGAAAGCGGGGGAGGTTCTTCTGGACATTCTGAATCAAACCGGCCCCGGGGCGGCGGTGTATGAGCTTCCCGTCGAATTGATCATCCGTCAATCCACTTGATAGGAAAAGGTGGATGCTGCGGATTGTCTTTTGTTGAATTGGGAACGTTACCAATAAATGCGTATTAATATGGTGTGCCGAGGGCCTGTGAATAGTCGTTTTCAAGCGATCAGCCTGATTATCTGATTGACACATAATAAATAGTTGTTGAAACCGTTACCAAAGGATGATATAGTATATCCATAATCACTTCAGAGAATTGGTAAGCGGGATTTGATCTGTGAAATTGGGAACGTTACCAATTGTTCTGCAAGGGATTGTACCATTTACATTAATGGAGGGGTTTCATTTGAAAAAGACATTGGCTTTATTCCTCGTTCTTCTTATGGCTGTGGCCTTGACGGCTTGCGGCGGCTCCAATGAATCGGGTTCATCGGCTGCGGGCAGTCCGGAAGCGGGCTCCAAAGACGGGAAAGTCAGCATCATCATCACGAACGGAAAAGGCGAGATCGCATCCCAGTGGCAGCAGGCGGCCAAAGATTTTATGGCGGCAAATCCAGACATTGAGGTGGAAGCGGTTTCGGGAGCAGTGGGCGAGACGGTCAATTTGCTCGATAAACTGACGGCTTCCGGCAAAACCGTGACCTTGGCGATGATGGCCCCTGATGCGATCGTCAACAAATACAAGGATTTCGGCATCGATCTTTCCGGTGAGAAGTGGAATGCCGATACGGTGTACGGCGTGAAAGACGCGAACGGCAAAGTCGCCGGCTTCCCGTTCTCCATCGAAGGCTTTGGGCTCGTCTACAACAAAAGCGTTGTGGAAAAAGCGGTTGGAGGCGCATTTGATCCTTATTCCATCAACACTCTCGATAAATTGAAAGCGCTTCTGGACAAAATCCAGGCTTCCGGCGTCAAATATCCAGTCGCTTACCAGACGGAGAACTGGTCGGTGGCGAACCATTACAGCACGCAGTTCCTCAATCAGGCTGAAGATCCGGGTACGATTGTGGAACAATTGAAGGCCGGAACCTTCGACCTGGCGAGCAACCCGGTGTGGAACGGTTACTACGATACGCTGGATTTGCTTACCTCCCCCCAGTACAACAAATACGGCGAACGTCCACTCGGCAAATACTACGACGATGCGCATATTAGCGTAGGCAAAGGCGAGTCGGCCATCTTGTTTAACGGGAACTGGGCCTTCGATTCCCTGAAGGCGGTTTCAGGTGAGTCCTTCGGCTTTATTCCGGTACCGGTTGATAACAATCCTGACAATCCGCTGAACAATAAAATCGCTGCCGGGCCGACCAATATTCTGGTCATCAACAAAGCGGCGACGCCCGCCCAGCAGGAGGCTGCGAAGAAGTTCCTGAACTGGATCGTGTACGACCAGAAAGGGCAGGATTTCCTGGTTAATCAAGCCCAGGTGGTCTCCGCATTCAAGAACAATCCGAATAAAGTGACGAACCCGCTCGGAAGCGCAATCGCGGATGCGATTCAATCAAGCAAGACGCTGCCGTTCAGCTCCAACTATGTGAAGGTTGAGGATTGGGGCAGCATCCTGGCGCCGGATGTCCAGAAATACATCGCGAAGAAAGAATCCCGCACCGATTTGGCCAAAGCCATCGAAACCTATTACAAAAACCAGAAATAATCCTTCCATCGTTAAACAATGGGAAAAGGGCGGGACGGCCCGCTCTTTTCCTCAACTATAATCGCTTAGGGGTGAGCCATACCTATGATAACGGAAAAAAGCCGGCTGAAGTCGCTGGGCCACCAGCTGTTTTTTACCGGTCCCACGATCCTGTTCTTTGCTCTGGCTGTACTGATTCCTTTCGCCTATGGGCTGTACCTGACGCTGACGGACATGACCTCTCCCATTAATCCGATCAAGTTCTCGGGCTTCGGCAACTATAAAACGGCATTTTTGGATACCGCGTTCTGGGAATCCTTGTGGCTAACGGTTGAATTTGTTGTCGCAACGGTCCTGATCATCAATATCCTGGGCTTTATTCTGGCTTTTCTGGTGACTTCCGGCGTTAAGATGCAAAATTTCTTCCGGACGGCGCTGTTCACGCCCAATCTGATCGGCGGATTGATCCTCGGCTATATCTGGCAGTTTATTTTCGTGCAGACGCTTCCGTCCATTGGCGACAAGCTTGGAATCGAGTGGCTGCGGCTGGGCTGGCTGGGTGACGAGCATCTGGCTTTCTGGGCCATCGTTATCGTGACGATCTGGCAATCGGCCGGGTATATGATGATTATTTTCGTCGCAGGATTGATCAATGTGCCGAAAGACGTAATGGAGGCGTCCACGATCGACGGGGCAAACGCCTGGCAGCGCTTGAGAAACGTTACTTTGCCGCTGATGGTTCCGTCCTTTGTCGTTACGGTTTTTTTAACCTTGAAAAATGCCTTTATGGTTTATGATGTGAACTACTCCCTGACTGAGGGCGGGCCATATGGCAGTACGACGATGGTATCAATGCATGTCGTTCAAAAGGCTTTTATCGAAAATATTTACGGTGTCGGTCAAGCCGAGGCGATTGTGCTGTTCGTCATTGTCGCGGTTATTACGGGACTGCAAGTCTATTTCAGCAAGAAAATGGAGGTTGCCGCCTGATGGAAGCCCGAAAGAAGGTCGTCTCGTTCCTGACTTATCTGCTGCTGGCCGTTTCCTTCGTTCTCTTTGTCTTTCCGTTCTTCCTGATGGTCGTCAACTCGTTCAAGAACAACGGAGAAATACTCGAAAGTCCTTTTTCCCTTCCGACCAGCCTGAATTTCGGACATTTTGCCGAAGTTGTCGATAAGATGAATTTCTTTGTCTCGTTCCGGAATACGGTTGTCGTTACATTCTTAAGCGTTCTGTTCATCGGCATATTCGCGGCCATGACCGCCTATTACATGGTTAGACGTCCGACCAAGTTCAATAACGGGCTCTTTGCCCTGATGGTCGCTTCGATGATTATTCCTTTTCAATCCATCATGATTCCATTGATTTATATTTACGGGGCCAAGCTTCACTGGATCGACGCCGCGCCGATTCCGCTGCTCATTATTCTTTATATCGGCTTCGGGAGCGCCCTTTCCGTCTTCATGTACCACGGGTTCGTCAAATCGATCCCTTATGAGCTGGAAGAAGCTTCATTGCTGGACGGATGCACTCGGGCGCAGACATTTTTCAAAATAGTGCTGCCGATGCTCGTTCCCACCTCCGTGACAATCGCCATCCTTAATGTACTGTGGATCTGGAACGACTACCTGCTGCCGTCTCTGGTGCTTACGAAAGAACAGGACTTCACCATGCCGATCAAAATGAAGGTCTTCAACGGCACGTACATGAACAACTGGGAGCTGCTGATTCCCGCCCTGCTGCTGACCATTCTGCCGATTCTCGTCGCCTATCTGTTCGGACAGCGCTATATTATCCGGGGCGTGAGCCAGGGAGCGATCAAATAAAGTACAGATAAAAAATGCGAAACATGGAGGAAGTGTGGAGCTATGGAAAACAGAGACCCCAACTGGTGGAAGGAAAGTGTCGTTTATCAAATTTATCCCCGGAGCTTTCAGGATTCGGACGGAGATGGAGTAGGCGATCTTCGCGGCATCATCAGCCGTCTCGGCTACTTGAGCGATTTGGGCATCGACGTCATTTGGATCTGTCCGGTTTACGACTCGCCCAACGACGATAACGGGTACGACATCCGGGATTTCTATAAAATGCAGGCTGAATACGGAACGATGGAAGATATGCTGGAACTGATCACCAAGGCGGAAGCCCTCGGCATCCGTATCATCATGGATCTGGTGGCGAACCATACCTCGGATGAACATGCGTGGTTCGTGGAATCGCGCAGCTCCAAGGATAGTCCGAAACGCGACTGGTATATATGGAGGCCGGGCTCGGACGGGGAGGAGCCGACCAACTGGGAATCCAATTTCGGAGGTTCCGCCTGGGAGTATGACGAGCAGACGCAGGAATATTATCTGCACTGTTTTTCCAGAAAGCAGCCGGATCTGAACTGGGAGAATCCCGAGGTTCGCCGGAATATTTTCTCCATGATGGAATGGTGGATCGACAAGGGAATTGCCGGATTTCGCATCGATGCCATTACGTTTATTAAAAAGGATCAGCAATTCCCGAATCTGAAGACGGAAGACAAACGCCGCTATGCTCCGCTCGCTGAAGCTTGCCTGAATCAACCCGGCATTCTGGATTTTCTGCATGAAATGAAACGGGAGGTGCTGGAACCGCGCAATGTGATGACTGTCGCCGAGGCGCCCGGCGTTCCGATTGAACAGATTCATGATTATGTGGATGAGCAGAGCGGCGTTTTTAATATGATTTTTCAATTTGATCATGTGGATCTGGATGTCAAACCGGCGGCCAAAGGAATCTATCACTCCTGGAAGCTAACGGAGTTCAAGCACGCCCTGTCCAAATGGCAGACGGAGACGGAGGGCAAGGGATGGATGGCGCTGTTCATGGAGAATCATGACCATGTCCGTTCGGTTTCGAAATTCGGCAGCGACGGGCGTTACCGCGAGGAATCGGCCAAAATGCTGGCCGCCTACTATTTTCTGATGAAGGGAACTCCTTTTATTTATCAAGGGCAGGAGATTGGCATGACCAATCATTACTTTGATTCGATAGAGGAGTACCGGGATATTGAAAGCATCAATTTTCACACTTTCGAAACGGCCTTGGGTAGGCCCGAGGGTGACATCCTGAACCATCTGGCGAAGAGAAGCCGGGATCAGGGGCGGATGCCGATGCAGTGGAGTCCGGAGCCGATGGCCGGATTCACATCCGGGGAGCCGTGGCTGTCTTTGAATCCGAACTATACGTCGATTAACGTAGAGCAGTCGCTGCGGGACGAGCATTCGATTCTGTATTTCTATCGGAAGCTGATCCGGCTCCGCCGCGCGAATAAAGCGCTGATTTACGGCGGCTATCGGGAGATTTATAAGGATTCTGAGGAGATCGGCGGCTATGTCCGGACCTTGGGTAATGAGGAGTGGACGGTATTATGCAATTTTACGGACAAGAGCCTTGCGTTTGCCGAACCAGCCATCGGCCGGGTTATTTTGTCCAATCTGAAAGAACATCAGGAATGCGTGCTGAAGCCATACGAGGCTTTGATATGCAAGGCGGAACGGGGCTAGGGCGGAAGTTACTCTTTTCATACGGTATCATGAATTCGAAGAACAGCGTCATTGCAAAATTGAATCTGAACAAATACCCCTCGAAGCTGATCCTGCAGCTGTACAAAATAAAAATATTGACAAGGGGCACGCCCCTTGCCGAAAAGAAGCCTGTCCGCAAGAAGATGCGGACAGGCTATTCGTTTGGAAAGCGGCGGATGAAGCGGCAGAAAATTTTTCTGAAAAATTCTTTACCGATCGTTCTCAATATGCTATGATGGCTTTGCAAGGAGGCGGGGTGAAGAATTATGGCGAGAAACAAAGAATTTGATGTGGATGCGGTGCTGCAGAAAGCGATGCGGTTGTTCTGGAGTCAAGGCTATGAGAAGACTTCGATGAAAGACCTTGTGGAGACAATGGGCGTTCATAAACGAAGCATGTATGATACGTTCGGAGACAAGCACGCTTTATTTATGCAAGCCTTGGAGCGGTATCATGAGAAAGTGAGTGCTTCACTCAAGACCCGTGTTCAGGATGCGGCTTCCCCGAAGCAGGCGATCCGCGCCATATTCGATATGGTAGTTAGCGTGAGGGATATCCGGCCCGAAGGATGTCTGACCGTCAATACGGCGTGCGAGCTGTCGTTGCTCGACCCGGAAGCGGCCGCCAAGGTCAGCGACTATTTTGCCGAGACAGAGGAACTGCTGTGCGAGCTGATCACCCAAGGTCAGGCCATCGGGGAAATTTCCGCAAAGCACGATCCGGTGCAGCTTTCCCAATATCTGTTCAATGCGCTGACGGGCCTTAGGGTTTTGGTGAAGACAACCAAAGACAGACAGAAGCTGGAAAGCATTATCGACATGACGCTGGCTATATTGGATTAAATTTTTTTTAATAATTTGAGAATGATCGTTCTCAAAAGATGGAGCGCTGTTGACCTTCATAGTAACCATATGGGAGGAGTTCCAATGAATAAAAGTAATGCGTTTGTTCAGAACCCATCTGCTGCACCGCTATTTAAACCGTTAGAACAAAAGGAGAGATTATCGATGATTAATCAAGAAGCATTAAGCGCGTTGACCGCGGAGACTGTACCAACCTCTTACGTGGAAGCCGGAGGAATCACCTTCGCCTACCGCAAGTTCGGAGCGGAGTCCGAAGTTTCGCTTGTGTTCTGCCAACGTTACCGGGGCACGATGGATGACTGGGACCCGGCTGTTGTTAACGGCATCGCCAAGGAGAGAACCGTTATCCTGTTCGACAGCGCCGGTGTGGGACTGTCTACAGGGGTTACACCTAATAACGTCCCTGATATGGCCGACTATGCGATCACTTTTATTGAAGCGCTTGGTCTTAAACAAGTCGATTTAATCGGGTTCTCAATGGGCGGCATGGTGGTGCAGCATGTGACGCTGAAGCGTCCGGACCTGATTCGCCGTCTCATTCTTGCCGGAACAGGACCCGGAGCGGGCGAAGACACCGAAAGATCGAGAAACGGAGTGTTTGAAGTGATGACCACGCCTGTTAATGAGGATAAAGATTTCTTATTCCTGTTCTTCGAGCCGACAGAAACCAGTCAGGCCAAAGGCCGTGAGTATCTGGAGCGTCTTCAATGGAGAAAGACGGATCGCGCGCCGCTGGTTACAGCTGAAACCATAAATGCGCAGACACAAGCACTGATCGGTTTCGCTGCCGGACCGGATACAGCCTATCCCCGTTTGGCTGAGATTAAACAGCCTGTTCTAGTCGCGAACGGTGATAACGATATCATGGCTCCGACCATCAATTCCTTTATTATGTCGCAGCATATACCGAATGCCCAGTTGATACTCTATCCCGACTCCGGGCACGGATTCCTGTTTCAATATCCTGAACGGTTTGTCCTGCATGTCTCCGCGTTTTTAAGCGAGTAAGGATTTACTCGGACTTTCTTATAAGAGGAATATGGGAGTGGGAGGTTTTTTTATGGAAGCCATAACTGAAATAGAGATACTTGAAACAAGAGAGAAGTCATTTAATGAGAAATTGATCGTCCCCTTTTGGAGTTTGGCGGCGATGCTTGTGGTCATGAATACGACGATGTTCAACGTGGCTTTGCCCAGAGTTGCCCATGAGTTTTCGTTATCGCCAACGATCGCTTCATGGATAGTCACCGCATATTCCATCATTTTTGGGATAGCAACCATTACTTACAGCCGGCTGTCCGATTTTTTACCGATTCGCAAGCTGGTTCTGTTCGGCGCCTTGTTGTTGGTGCTGGCCTCATTGCTCGGTTACTTCGCGCATTCCTTTATTCTATTAATGACCGCCCGAATATTTCAGGCCATAGGTGCAGCGGCTTTTCCGGGGCTTGGGTACGTGTTGTTCTCCAGGTATATTCCAAAGGAGCGCAGGGGCAGCGCCATGTCCTTCATTGCTTCAGGCACATCGCTTGGATTCGGATTGGGACCGGTGGTCGGGGGAGCCCTGACCCAGTATCTCGGATGGAACTTCCTTTTTGCCATGACCGCCGTGGTCTTGTTCATCACTCCCATTTTTAACAGACATGTGCCTATGGAAGAGAAAAAAACCGTTCATTTCGATTTCGCCGGAAGCGTGCTGGTAGCGGTATCGATTACCGGGCTTCTGCTGTTCGTTACGACTTTTGCTCCTTGGCCGCTTTTCATCAGTTTAATTACGATGGGGCTGCTGTGGCGGCATATCAATCGAATCCGTTCGCCGTTTATCCATCCGGAGCTGCTTCGCCAGAAAGGGTTCAGACAACTGCTGTCAATCAGCTTCACCTCGTATTTCATCAATTTTGCCACGCTGTTCGCTATGCCGATCCTGCTGGCTCAAGTCTTTCACCGAAGTCCGATGGAAATCGGATTGATTATATTCCCAGGTGCGATTATTACGGCGTTTGCCTCAAGACAAATAGGAAAAATCATCGACCGGATGGGAAACGGAATCGTCTCCAGATGGGGAGCCTTCTTTCTGCTGCTGTCTGTCGTCTTGTTCGCAACGGTGGCAAATCTATCAGTCTACGGCGTTCTCATCAGCTATTTCTTTATGAGTCTAGGATTTTCCAGTCTGACCGCCAGTAATTCCAATGAAATATCACATTATCTCTCTTTAGAACATATGGGGGCGGGTATGGGTATGAACCAGCTGGGCGGCTTCTTCGGAGGCGCGTTTGGGGTAGGCATTACGGGGATGCTGATTGTGCTGCAAAAAGGAACAGAGATGGCCAGCGTATTTCAAAACATTTATCTCGGACTTTGCGTGCTGCCCCTCATTTCCTTGTACTTGCTTCATAAATATGGACAACGGGATCGCGGGTTAATGAATTCATAATTATCAATAAGGAGTGTTTAAAATGACGGACAAAAAATATGACAGCGCGGATACAGGACTTCTGCTGGTGGACCCGTATAACGACTTCCTGGCTTCCGAAGGCAAGCTCTACCCCTATGCCAAAGAAGTGGCGGAGTCGGTGAATATGCTGGAGCATTTGAAAGAAATTGTGGCGGCGGTCCGGGAGGCGGGCATACAGGTGTTTTTCGTACCGCATCACCGCTTTGAACCGGGAGATTTTTCAACATGGAAATATCCGACTCCTTATCAGCTCGCTTCAGCCAAAGCCCAGCCTTTTGCCAAAGGCACCTGGGGCGGCGAGTTCCACCCCGATTTCCAGCCGCAGGAGGGGGATATCATCATTAAAGAGCATTGGTCTCAGAGCGGCTTTGCGAATACGGACCTCGATCACCAGCTTAAAGTGCATGGCATCAGCAAAATTATTCTAATCGGCATGCTGGCAAACACATGCATTGAATCAACGGCGAGATTCGGAATGGAGCTCGGATACCATGTCACGCTCGTAAAAGATGCGACGGCGGCCTTCAGCCGGGAGGCGATGCATGCGGCCCATGAGATCAACGGTCCGACTATCGTCCATGAGATTTTTGCCACAGAAGAACTGATTAAAGCCTTGGGAGGTAATTGATATGGAATACCGGAATTTGGGACGAACAGGCCTAAAAGTAAGCAATTTTACTTTGGGGACAGGAGCATTTGGAGCATGGGGAAACACGAACGAAGAGGAATGCATCCAGATCGTGGATACCGCTATCGGTAATGGCATCAACTTCATTGACACCGCTGACGTCTATTCGGCCGGCGCTTCAGAAGAAATTGTCGGGAAAGCGTTAAAGGGCCGGCGTAACGAGGTAGTGCTTGCGACCAAAGTCGGAATGCCAATGGGAAAAGGGCTGAATCAAAGCGGAAGCTCAAGGTTGTGGATCAGACAGGAAGTCGAAAACAGCTTGCGCCGGCTTCAAACGGACCATATCGACCTCTATCAGCTTCATCGTCCGGACCCGCAAACCGATATTGAAGAGACGCTTGGCGTATTAACCGATCTTGTCCAGGAAGGGAAAATCCGCTATATCGGCTCCTCCACTTTTCAGGCTTGGCAGATTGCCGAAGCGCAAGGGGTAAGCGAACGCCGCAATCTGGCGCGTTTCACAAGCGAGCAGCCTCCTTATTCCATCCTGAACCGCAGCATTGAGCTTGATGTTCTTGAAGTGGCGAGAAAATACGGCATGGGCGTTCTGGTATGGAGTCCGCTGTCAGGAGGCTTGCTCACCGGAAAATACGCCAAAGGTCAAGCCGCTTCGTCAGATTCCCGTGCTGTCCGTTTTCAAGGAAGCGTACTGGGAAAAGTCGTGGACCCGACCCGTGAAGAAAATCGCGTGAAGTTCGAAATCATTAACGAGCTGCAAGGACTTGCCGCCGAGGCCGGAATCTCCCTTGCCCACATGGCTGTCGCTTTCACCCAAGCGCACCCGTCCATTACATCTACCATTATTGGACCGCGCACTCTGGAACAGCTTCAAGGATCGCTCGCTGGCGCTGATGTCCGGTTAAGCTCTGAATTGCTTGATGCCATTGATACGATTGTCGCTCCAGGGAAGACACTCGATGATTTGGAGCGGGGCTGGATTCCGAATTGGATGGATGCGGCGAGCAGACGGCGGGCTTAACAGGGAGAACGGATTATACTTTTCCGCTTTCAGAGGCTGAAAGGCTTCAAAAGCGTTCACATAAATTGGTATCTGTAAGTTTTAGCCGGAAGAGCTTAATGGCGCCCCGATTTCCTGAAAGTGACTGGTCGGGGCCGCTTCCGGCATGATAGTAGAAATCTGACATTAACTTCGCCGCTTCCGGCGGTATTGGCGTTCAGCTTGAGGCGGAAGGTATTCTTTTTAAGCAATGTTTTCACCTGCAGGGGCGAGAGAGAAGGTCTGCTCTGAAGCAGCTGCGCGGCCGCCCCGGAGACGATGGGCGTAGACATGCTGGTGCCGGAGAGCGTGAAGTATTTTTTACCGACTCTTAAATAAGGAGATTCACGGTCAAGCTTGGAGCATGGGGCCCGCAGCGAGATGATCGATTCGCCTGGTGCGACCAAATCCGGCTTTTTGCCGCCGCCCGGTACCGGTCCTCTGCTGGAGAACCATGCAATGCGGTCGTCCGCCTGGAGGAGAGTGCGCCGGTCGTTTACCGCTCCGACCGTAATGGCCGACGGGCTGTTACCGGGGGTTTCTATCGTCCCGTACCCCGGCCCGTCGTTTCCGGCCGCGATCACAACGGTGAGCCTGGCCTTGACCGCATGCTCCACGGCTTGGCATAAGGGATCGTCGGAACAGGGAGATTGAATTGGGCCGCCCAGCGACATCGAAAGTATACGCAGCTTCAGCCGTTTCCGGTTGGCGATGCACCACTCGATCCCCTTGATTATCGTCGAATCGTAACCGTTGCCGTCTTGATCCAGCACTTTGACGCCGACAATGCCCGCTTCCGGGGCGGGGGCTTTGTATTTACCCTTGCTCGACCAGCCGTTTCCTGCGGCGTCCCCGGCCGTATGCGTCCCGTGGCCGTTATCGTCATAAGGAGTTCGCCTATGGTTGACGAGGTCCTTAAAGGCAATAATCCGGTTAATGGGCCGGGTCAGATCCGGATGGGGGAAGACGCCGGTGTCCAGGATGGCGATGTTTACCCCTTTTCCGGTAAGCCCCTTTTTTCGTTGAACCGCAGTAGAACCGATCGAAGGCGTCGCTATATGGAGCGACGTTTTTTTGATTCCGTCCAGATAGATTTTCCTCACCCCGCCGCAGCAGCACATCCGCTTCAGACAGTCCATCGAAATCCGGGTAGCTATCGATTGAAGCAGGGGAAGCTTGTGCAGTACCGGCAGCGCATGCGAACCCGCATGCCGCTTTAGGGCCTGGAGCCGGGCCGGCGTTATTGGGTGCTTCAGTTGAATAATGACCGGAATCGCCGCCGGCTTGGAGCCGCCGGATTTAGACAACTGTCGAATCTTTCGCCTCAAGGGCCGATGAAGCTTCGCGGCATGCTGCTGCGGCCAAATCTGTCCGTTCATAGTTGGTCTCACCTCGCAGTGCATTTTATGCACTAATCCGCCTATGGGTGCGATCTATGGGACCAGGATATGGGCACAGCCAAAAGCCAGCGATGTTCAAAAAAAGCGGCCGTGGCCGCCAGATTGAAGCCGCCGGCCGCTCCGGGAAGAGACGGAGAATCAGCTAGTAGGCCGCTTGGGGCGGTAACGGAGCGGAGATTCCTGCGTGTATACATCTTTTTTCGTGGGAGTTCTCCCCCCGAACCCAATTCCTGCCAAAGTGCAGGCAATTCTCCTCCTATCTCCCCGTTGGCGGTTCGTAGGCTCGAAAGGATGCACGATCGCATCTTTTCCTTCTCCCAACGCGAAACTCACCTGACAAACCTGCAGGTTTGCAGGAAAATGGGACAGATACTATACCCCGGGGGCGAGGCTGAACTGAAGTGTCTCAGTATTCTACAAATTCGCAGAAAAACGCCAACTACTATAAACCGGACCCGACTGAATAGAAGTAACTATTTCATGATCACAGTGAGAAGTTAAGGCAACCGGCAGCGGGGAAAGTTAGTTTGTGAGTGAGGGGGATAGATTGGTGTGGGCGGGAGGAGGTTTGGTGGGTTTTGAGATTGGTGGGCGGAAGAAGGTGGGGTTTAAGATTGGGTGGTGAAATTAGTGGGCAATTGTGTAGGTAAGTAGGTCACTGGCGGAGATTCCTGCGTGTATACATCTTTTTCCGTGAAATTCCCCTCCAGAGCCTAATTCCTGCCAAAA
>NZ_JAAKGU010000022.1:0-17123 GCF_011043685.1 Paenibacillus apii
CGCCAATTTCTGCCTGGTTCTACCAAACTGATGGCAGTTGTTAAAGCAAATGCTTACGGCCACGGAGATATCGAAACGGCTAGAGAGGCCGTTCAGGCAGGGGCAGATTATTTAGGGGTTGCCTTTATTGAAGAAGCTATCCGACTAAGGGATGCTGGTTTGAAACAACCGATTCTTATTTTGACTCCGATTCGTCCCGAGCTCACATCTCTGGCTCTAGAGTATGATCTGATGCTTACCGTCACTCGAGCGTCGTGGTTTCAGGAGATGCGAGCACACAAGCCTGTCAATGCCCTGAATAAACTATATGTTCATGTGAAAATGGATACTGGACTAGGGCGCATCGGAATACGCACGTTGGAAGAGTGGCAAGAAATCGTTCCCTGGCTGGCAGCACCGGATATCGTAGTAGATGGGTTTTATACGCATTTCGCCACGGCAGGTGAAGCAGACAGCAGTTATCTTGAGCTTCAAATCCAACGTTTTCAGGAAATGAAAGAATGGAGCAGCATGTTGCCCATTCCCATCAACCATTATCACTGTGCAGGAAGCGTAGCAGCACTTCGATTCCCTGAATTGTCCATGGATATGGTTCGTATCGGAGCTGCCATCTATGGATTTTATCCTGAAATGCAAGTAACCAACATAAAATTAAAGCCGGCATTCAGTTTGCACAGTAGGTTAATGCAAACGAAAAGACTGAAAAAAGGGGAATATGTAGGCTATAACAATGCTTATCAAACAAAAACGGATCAATGGATAGGAACCGTGCCAATCGGCTACGCCGATGGCTGGTCGCAAAGAATGCAAAATACAGAAGTGCTAGTGGATGGATGCCGTGCAGAAATTGTAGGCAAAATCTCCATGGATCAATTGATGGTGAGACTTCCCAAGTATTTTCCAGAGGGCTCAAAGGTTACTTTGATTGGTTGCTCGGGAGAACAGAAAATCTTAACTCATAAATTGGCCAACCATATCGGCAGCGTATCGCAAGAAATAACGAGTTCCATCACGGACAGAGTGGCCAGGATTTACAGAAAGAGTGAGGGGAGTCAGCATGAAACCATCCGAAGTAGAACAAAAGCATTTTGAAATCCGTGCAAGTAATGAAGAAATATTCAAAGGGCATTTAGTATTAATAAACTACCAAAACCCTATCAGAAGGCCAGTACATGCAAATCAATTAGCGTCTTTGGACATCTTGCCTTCAATAAAGCAATTAAGCAAAGGGATGCTTTTGGAGAAGTATTGCCTTGATCGATTTCATTCTCTTCTTGAAGCTTGCGGGGGGATTGATAAAATTATCGCAGTCAGCGCATATCGAACGAAAGAAGATCAATCACAAATCTATAAAGATTCTTTAATTGAACGAGGCTCCGAATATACATCTAAATATGTAGCTTTGCCTGACCACAGTGAGCATCAGACGGGACTCGCGATCGACGTCGGCAGGTTGAAATCAAAAATCGATTTTATTTCGCCTTCCTTCCCAGATACGGGCATTTTCAGGTCCTTTAGGCGACATGCCGCACAATATGGATTTATCCTCCGATATAAGCAAGAAAAAGAATCGATTACCCGCATTTCTCATGAGCCGTGGCACTTTAGATATGTAGGGTACCCTCATTCCAGGATTATGGAGGAAAACAATCTTTGTTTGGAGGAGTACATCGATTTTGTTGAGCTATATCGGTATTCTGGGGAGCAGCTAACTATAAAAGAAGAGAACATGACAACCAACATATATTACGTGCCGGCGGATAAGGAGACATATACCAATATTCCGATCATAAAATGCGATTCTTATAGCGTATCCGGAACAAATCGTGAAGGATTCATTGTTACGGTTATCTCCAAAAATCCAGGAATATAAATATCTTCAGGAGGCTTATACGATGGACAAGAAGACAATTGCGGTATTGTTTGGCGGTTGTTCCGGTGAGTATGACGTATCTTTAAGCTCAGCCGCTGCAGTGATCGAAAATTTGAATACCGATAAGTATGATCTTGTATTAATTGGAATTACACAGGAGGGCTCTTGGCTTAGATATCGTGGAAATATTGAGGATATTCGTAATGACTGCTGGCATACTCATCCAAGCTGTACGCCATCCTTTTTCTCGCCGAGCAGAGAGGTAAAGGGACTCATTGAACTTGTTCGTACAGAATTTCGTGTGACGCCGATTGATGTCGTATTTCCGGTGCTTCATGGCAAATACGGAGAGGATGGAACCTTGCAAGGTTTATTGGAACTTTCGGGCATACCATTTGTGGGATGTGATATGTTGTCCTCTGCATTATGCATGGACAAGGAGCTGGCTCACAAGCTTGTGAAGGCCGAAGGCATCGATACTGCGCGTTCCCTTACGGTATATAAGAGAGAAAGAATGGAAGAGGTCCTGTCAGCAGCACAATCGCTGGGGTTCCCGCTCTTCGTTAAGCCGGCTAGGTCAGGTTCTTCACTCGGTATTACGAAGGTTCACAACATGAAGGAGTTAGCCTCAGGTATAGAACACGCCTTTACACACGACAACAAAGTTGTCATTGAACAAAACATCGACGGTTTCGAAGTGGGATGTGCCGTCCTGGGCAATTCTGATCCCATGATCGGTGTAGTTGACGAGATTGAACTAAACGGACATTTTTTTGATTATTCCGAAAAGTATTCCTTGAATAGTTCGAAGATTCACTTGCCAGCCCGTATTAATGAGGATACGGCCAGTAAGGTTAAAGAAACCGCACTGTCTATTTATAAAATACTTGGTTGCAGAGGATTTGCGCGGGTAGATATGTTCATGGCCACTGATGGAAGGATTGTTTTCAACGAGGTCAATACGATACCGGGTTTCACATCGAGCTCCCGTTATCCCAACATGCTTCAAGCTAGCGGCATGACTTATGCGTACATACTTGACAAGCTGTTAGAGCTCGCCGCTGCAGAGGACTAGAGTTATGGTGAACATGAACATCCGGGATAACAAAGGCTTTGACGGACAGTGGATATGATGACATCCAGAAACAACTACGGTGCAATCGATCATTTCAGAATCATTGCGGCAATTCTAGTTATTGCTATCCATACACGTCCATTAGCAACTTACACCGTATATGGTGATTTTCTTCTCACCGGCATACTCGCACGACTTGCAGTACCGTTCTTTTTTATGGCCTCGGGCTTCTTCCTCTTTCGGAAGTCGTCTGAATCAAGCGGACCGAGTTGGAAAATGGTGCATGGTTATGCGTACCGGATAGGATTGCTTTACCTTCTATCGATTTTGATTTATCTTCCAGTCAACCTGTACGCGGGGTATTTTAAAGAGTTCGGTTGGCTCGGTCTTGTGAAAGATGTTCTGTTCGACGGCACCTTATATCATTTGTGGTATTTCCCCGCACTGTTCCTAGGTATTTATTTGACGATTTATTTATATAAGAAGGTTCCGTTTCCGCTTCTGCTGGCAATCACCGGCTTGCTGTATATGATCGGCCTGTTCGGTGACAGCTATTTCGGAATAACCATAATGAGCCCTCGTCTACATGCCGTCTATTCGCAGATGTTCACGATATTTGATTATACGAGAAATGGTCTATTTTTCTCACCGATATTCCTTGCATTAGGCGCAAGTCTTGCGATTCGGCCAGGATCTCTTCACTCGGTGCGGGTAAGCGCGGTTTGCTTTGCGGTCTTCCTGGGCTTGATGCTTGCGGAGGGGATGGTGCTAGAACATCATGCATGGCCAAGACATGACAGCATGTATGTCTTTTTGGTTCCTGCCGCCTATTACCTGTTCCAATGGCTCATATCGCTGCTCGGAAAGAGCAATAGGGATTTGCGTCAGATCAGCACGTGGATGTATATTGTCCATCCGCTAATTATCGTGCTCGTACGCGGTGTCGGCAAGGTAACCGACTTAAGTTGGCTGCTTCTATCGAACAGCGTCTCGCATTTTGTTACCGTCACACTGTTGTCAGCCCTCGTTGCGATTGTTATTGCAAGAATTGGAGCCAAGCGAAACCGAAAGAGCAAGGAAGAATCTCCCGGTATTTGAAAGGATATGAATCGAAGGTTGAAAGGAATAAGACGAACTGGAATAAAAAACAAGGACACTATGAACTTGAGAGTAAATGTATTTTATTTTGGCATATTCCTCTTATTTTGTACCATCATTATACGTCTGGCCATTCTTCAATTCGTAGAAGGACCTGGCCTTAAGGATTTGGAAACTATCAGGCAGGTCAAAAATTACCCGCTTGAGCCGGTCAGGGGCAGCATTATCGATGCTTCGGGAACACGACTTGCTTATTCCACGTCAACGCAAGCTTTATATATTACGCTCCTCAAGGACTACAGTTCATCTGATATAGGAAAGAAGAATCGGATAGAGGCTGAAAAGCTAGCGACGGAAATCGTCAAAGTATTAAATCAATATGGTAGACCTACAGTAGACAAACTGACAATCGAAGACGTGATGAAATCGATGGATCTTGATTATAAAATGCAGCCTGGTTATGCACCGCGTCGAATAAAAGCAAATCTTACAGCTAGAGAAGTTGCTTATTTTATGGAGCATAAAAGTAAATACCCTGGCATTGAAGTCGTAGAAGAAAGTGGGCGGCAATACAACCCTGATAAAGTTGCAGTACAGACGATCGGCTATTTGAAGGAGTTTCAAGGAACGAAGGAAATCAAGAAATATAAAGAGTTGGATGCAAAGAACAAGACTCAGAAAGACCCGGGGCTTATGTATACGGAGCGGGAGAAGGTTGGAGTAGACGGATTGGAGATGATGTTTCAGGAAATGCTGCGTGGAAAGAACGGCTACATGAGGATTCCGGTTAATCCGCGAAACATGGTTGACGGCGTGCCGACGATGATATCCCCCGAGATAGGCTACAACGTTCGTACGACAATCCATAAGGATATTCAGGTAGCTGCGCAACAGGCCATTGTCGATCAATTACAATGGCTTCGTACCCATCCCGTTTCGGGAAAATTACATCCGAGCGCCCAGACGGGCTATGCAGTAGCCCTCGAAGTGGATACAGGCAACGTCGTAGCTATGGCCAGCATACCTGACTATGATCCTAATGTGTGGGAACATGGTTCCGATGATTGGAGTACCGTATTGAATCACTATAGGAACGGAACCATATCGCCTTATTCCTCCGGTCGATCCGGTAACAAATTAGAATCATTGGTGTTGCTGGGATCTACGATCAAGCCGTTAACGGTATTAATTGGGCTCAATGAGAAATTGTTTGGTCCTAACGATTATTACAACGACCAGGGGGCTGCTTTTTTTGGAAAGGATAATTCCAAAGTTCGGAACGCCCGGGGGAGAGCGTTTGGAGCGTTAAATGCCAGAAAAGCAATTGAGCATTCCTCTAACGCTTTTATGGTCGATTGGATCGGGGAAAAGCTCTATACCAAGTATGGATCCCAATCCATTGAAGTTTGGGACAAATATATGAAGGATTTCGGTTTAGGCGTTTTGACTCAATCCGGGTTGCCCTATGAGCACGTTGGAACCATCGAATATAAAAATATTGAACAGGCGGGAAGTTATTTGGCAGCTATGGCGTATGCATCATTCGGTCAGTCGGGGAAATATACAACCCTTCAATTGGCGCAATATGCAAGTACCCTAGCGAATCGAGGTGAGCGCATCAAGCCGCAGCTTGTCAGCAAGATTGAAGATCAAAATGGCCAAGTCATTAAGGAATACAAGCGCGAGGTATTAAATACAGTAGTATTTTCCGAGCAATATTGGGAGGAAGTGATAGCCGGTATGAACACGCAGGGACTTCGGGCGTTTGATGATTTCAAATTTGATTTTGCACGAAAAACAGGTACATCGGAGCAAGATATCTACGTGGACGGTCAAAGAAAAAGGCTAGAGAATGGTGTTTTCATTGCTTTCGCCCCCCGTGAAAAACCGAAACTTGCCGTCGCTGTCGTCATACCTGAAGGCGGTTATGGTTCCCAAAGCGCTGCGCCAGTGGCCCGAAAGATCTTCGACGCCTATGATGAAGTTTACGGACTGGATGGTTCACCCAAACTCCTAAAGGAATAGCTCATTTTCGTTTGCTTGAGGGAAATTTTTCATGCGGGAATTCACGAGATAGATAGGATCGTGCATCGGCGAATCCCTTAGCATATAATAAACAAGAAAGGGGTAACCAAAAGTGAATATCCGTTTTCAAATACAAGATGGAAGAATGTGAAATAGCAAGTGGATGTAAACATTTTAATCGTAGAAGATGAAAAAGACATCGCAGATTTATTGGAAGTCTATTTGAAAAATGACGGTTATGTTGTTTATAAATTTCATAGTGGGACAGAAGCATTGAAGAAAATTGAACAGCTGGAATTCGATTTGGCCATTCTTGATGTTATGCTGCCTGATATTGACGGATTCAAGCTATGCAGCAAAATTCGCGAACAATTTTTTTATCCGATCATTATGCTAACAGCTAAGGTAGAAGATACGGATAAAATAACAGGACTTACAATCGGTGCAGACGATTATATTACAAAGCCGTTCAACCCTATGGAAGTGATGGCGAGAGTAAAAACTCAATTACGCAGGTATAAAAGATATAACGAGAAAAGCCAGGCTTCAGTAAAAGAACGTGCAGAGTATGATATTCGAGGGCTTGTGATCAATAAAGAAACCCATACTTGTACCCTATACGGTGAAGAATTGACATTAACACCAATGGAGTTCTCGATTTTGTGGCATTTATGCGAGTACCAAGGAAAAGTTGTATCGTCTGAACAACTTTTCGAAGAAATTTGGGGCGAAAAGTTTTTAGACAACAATAATACGGTGATGGCACATATTGCAAGACTGCGTGAGAAGCTAAAAGAGCCTGTACGAAAGCCAAGATTCATCAAAACGGTATGGGGAGTCGGGTACAAAATTGAATGAAAAACAGATAAAAAAACGTATAACGAAGCGAATGCTTCTGCGATTTCTAATATTGTTATCCATCAGTTTCGGATTAATTTTTGCTGCCGCGCTTACCATGCTTTGGCTTAATTCCATCGCATTTTTGCAAGGATACAACGTATTGTTCTATACAATAAAATGGATAAAAAACCGCAGTGATCATTTGTTTCTCCTTGCATTTGCTGCAAGCCCCATTCTCATCGTATGCATTGCATTTGCTGCAAGCCCCATTCTCATCGTATGCATTCAATGGAAGCAGCTTATTTCTTATTTATCTTCGCTTGCCGCTAGGTTAGAATCGATTGACAATCCGGATACAGAAAAAATCGTCTTACCCTCTGTTTTAAAAGAGGCAGAAGATCAAATCAATCAAATAAAATCAAGCATTAAAGAAAAAGATAACATTGCGCGGCAAGCTGAACAACGAAAAAATGATTTAGTGGTGTATCTAGCGCATGATTTAAAGACGCCTATTTCCTCCATCATTGGCTACTTAACTCTGTTACGCGATGAAAAACAAATCTCTCATGAAATGCATGATCGCTATATCCAGGTAACATTGAAAAATGCTGAACGTTTAGATGAATTAATCAACGAATTTTTTGAGATTACGCGATTCAATTTGGCGCATGTTTCGCTAAATTATAGCACCGTTAACTTAAACCGAATGCTCGAACAAATGCTTTTTGAGTTTCATCCTCTGCTTTCAGGCAAAAATCTCACGTATCGTTTAGATTTACCAAGCGAAATTGAATTGACGTGTGACGTAGATAAAATGCAACGCGTATTTGATAACTTATTACGCAATGCTGTTTACTATAGCTTTGATCATAGTGAAATTCAAATTCATGCTAATTTATCGGATTCCACGGTGAAGCTTTATTTTATGAATAGCGGGTATACCATTCCGCCTGAAAAACTTGGGCGCATTTTCGAACAATTTTATCGATTAGATTCCTCACGATCAACACAGTATGGAGGTGCCGGACTCGGCCTGGCGATTGCAAAACAAGTTGTTGAATTGCATCATGGCCGCATTTCAGCATCAAGCTCTGACAATCAAATATGCTTTTCCATAGAGCTGCCCCGTTCGCAAGAAAATCGTTAGATCCAAGATTACATAATTTTAGTCACTTGAAAACAAGCGATCTCGAGAAGAAGGGTAAACCTTTATTCTCGATGGATCGCTTGTTTTGTTGCGCTTGTATAGTAATAGCGGCTCTAACTATCGCTTGACCTGGGGTTACGCGGTTGAATCTGGTAGAAGACCCGCTCAGGCGGAGGGGATTCCAGCTGATAAATATAGAAAGAAAAGCTTCGATTCCTAATGAATCCATGGCGTAACACGCTCCAAAATATCAATTTTATGAATATTAAATCACGATATATTGTATTTTACAATGATTCATGAAGGCTCTAATATTCAATTTAAGAATGAATTTTAGCCTAAATGAAGGAAGTGTCCTTTTTCATGAGATTGCTCATTATTTTTCTTTCCGTGACCAACGCTTTTATCATCATCTACGGTCCACAGCCCGTTCTTCCATTATTCATGCAGGAATTTGGCATATCGATTTCAACTGCCAGCTTGTCGATTTCGTTAACGATACTCGGTATTGTGTTTTCATCGCTGTTTTTGGCTGTATTTTCGGATAAATGGGAACGTAAAAAAGTGATATTAGTCTCAAACCTTCTGCTGATCATCCCCAGTCTGGCCTTATTTTTTACCCATTCGTTCAGTTGGCTGCTTGTGTTTCGATTTGTTCAGGGAACCTTGATAACCGGAGTAACGACAATCCTGATGACCTATGCGGCTGAAGAATTTCCCATTAAGAAAAAAGGGATGGTGCTGGCCACCTATGTTAGCGCCACATTGGCGGGAGGACTTCTGGGGCGGATATTGTGCGGATTTATTACGGAGCACTTCAATTGGGAGTGGTTTTTTCTTATAACAACGGTTATAACAACTCTCGTCAGTCTCTTAATTTATTTCTTTCTATCGGAATCGACTGGGCAGGTAAAAAGCGGTAAACAAAACTTCACGGATCACTTCAAAAATCTGCCTTTGCTTTCGATTTTCTTCATTGGATTTTCTCATTTTTTCGCTTTTGTCGGGTTCTTCAATTACTTGCCTTTCTACGCCAGCGGGCCGCCATTTAATTATTCCGTCACTCAAACCTCGCTTCTCTATCTAACGTATATTTGGGGCATTGTATCTTCGCTGATTACGGGGATGGTCTCTAACCGGGTTGGCCGAAGAGCAATGATTGCCGCCGGACACCTTGTAGGAGCAACAGGGATATTGGTTACGTTGATTCCTTCTCCTTATACTCTTATACTAGGCGCTTCGATACTGACTTTAGGGCAATTTTGTTCGCAATCGTCAGCCACCGCCTATATAACGGATGTTGTCACTCACTCCAAGGGTGCGGCCACTTCTTTGTACCAGTGTTTCTTTTATTTGGGGGGGGAGCCTCGGGGCATGGATTCCCGGAATCCTGTGGAAACATTTTCATTGGTCCGGTATCGTGGTTACGACGGTAGGTTTTATTTTATTGGCGTTAAGCAGTAATTATTTTCTCGGGGGAAGAAGAAATGTTGCTCAATCTAATCGAGTAGCTGTATAATCCAAGTCCCGCGGCCTGTACCCAACCTGCGGCACCGCCTAACTGATTAACTATCGAGGGCTGCAGACCTACGCTAACTGCGGGTACAGCCGGTGCGGGTAAGAGGATATAACACTCGTTGTTCATCGGAGAATATGATTTTTCAAATTGATTGAGAAACGTTTCATTTATCATATGAGATAATTTTTCATGATAACTGAAAAAAAACAGTTCGATACAATAAAATGAATATTTATTATACAAGGTAGGGGTTTTTTTGATCCCTGTCTTTTTTATATCAATTGTCCTTATGTAATTCGGGATCTAGGAGAGGAAGATAATGCAAGCACTTCTATTAAGGCTCAGTGTCCGAGCAGCAAACCCCTTGTCGGATGAGACCGCACAACTTGGCCCAACAACGATAGAGCTGATGGGTTTTCAGCTGTTGAAGTAGTGGCCCTGTTCGAGATCCGAAGGCTGCCGCGAGACTTATCGGCAGCCTTTTCTCACCTAACGGACAGAATAGCGGAGTCCTTAAATCCTTTTTTTATTGACGCTTGTCAATTAAACCTTGTCCTTGTACAACTGGAAGGACGGTTCGAACCATTTTCGCAGTAAAACAAGCTGTCCGGCATGGAAGGCAAGATGCTGAGCACAATAATGCAGCACAAACGGGATGGTCAAGCCGTCTTCTGTAAACAGCCGGTCCAGATCCGATTCGGTGAACCGGCTAAGCACGTCGATGCTTTGTGTGTGCACGATACTCCATGCATGGAGGAGCTCCGCTACATCCTTCCCGTGTGTAGCGGACATTTCCAGGTCCCGGTCAAGGGGATGCCCCCCAGTTTGTTTCCAATCCACTGATGCTCCATTTCCAGCCTTCCTGGTTTTGGATCAGCGATTTGATATGAGTCATGGGAATCCTCCTAAAATATGGTATGAATCTACATTTAAAGAGCATGCAAATGAAAAAATATAATCAGCGGAAACTTGGATTTAGCCTGCTACAACCCCGAGGCTAAACCTTGATCCCGATTGATCGCTTGTTTTGTTATGATTGATGATGACTACAACCTAGTTCTTTTTCCAAGTTATACATTTGACTAAAAGCATCCTTCAAGGATCTATACAGTAAAGTATATTGCTGAAACCGTTTTTGATAAGCCTTATGTCTTGTCTCATCAGGCTCAAATATATGATTCATGCCTACAGGAGCATGTTTAAAGGCAGCAAGCCCCTCAGTAGCTCTTAAAGCAAGCAGCGCAACACCCAAAGCTGGTCCTCCCGATGATACCCAATGCTCTACCGGGAGCCCGAAGATGTCTGCAATCATTTGAAGCCAAAGAGGGCTTTGCGCTCCTCCGCCAATGGCACGTATGTTGTTGACGGGGATTTGCAACTGCTGTGCAATAACGATAGATTCATATAAAGAGAAGCTTACGCCTTCAAGAACAGCTCGGGTCATGTCGCCTCTCGTATGTTGGTGACTTAAACCCAGGAATGTACCTCTCGCATAAGGGTCATTGTGAGGTGTGCGTTCACCGGATAGGTAAGGGAGGAAGTACAGACCTTTTGAACCGTTTGGTATCTGCTCAGCCTCGGCTAAAAGTAAATCATAACGGCCATCTTGGATTTCTTCTACCCACCATTTGAGGGAAGCGCCTGCTGACAAAGTAACACCCATTACATGCCATTGTCCGTTGGCATCACAAAATGAATGCAGCCGTGCGAATTCATCCGGAAGATAAGTGCTTTGTGGAGCAAACACAACACCGGATGTCCCAAGAGAAACCATCACAGTGCCTTCTTCGGCAATTTGGATTCCAACTGCTCCTGCCGCATTATCCCCAGCCCCCGCCACAACAGGAATGCCAACGGGAAGTGCCGTCACTCTTTCCGCTGCTTCATTTACTTTTCCAGCTGTTTCGTAAGATTCATAGACTTTTGGCAACATGTCTGGATGTAACTCAAGGATCTTTAGCATGGGTTCAGACCATTTTCGATTTCGCACATCAAAATATAGCGTTCCTGACGCATCGGAAACATCTGTGACTAATTCCCCAACAAGTTTGTAATTAATGTAATCCTTGGGAAGACAGATGGTCTTCACTTTTGCAAAAATGTCGGGACGGTGTTTTTTTAACCATAATATCTTAGGAGCTGTAAAACCTGGAGAAGCAATATTTCCGGTAAGTTGGATTAAGGTCTCTTTACCTACCACATTATTTAAATAGTCTGTCTCCTCATGGGAACGCTGGTCGTTCCACAAAATAGCTGGGAGAAGGGGAGTTCCGTTCTCATCCAACGCTACCAGGCCATGCATCTGACCGCTCACTCCTACACCTTTTAATTGGGAAGGGTCAAACGTTTGGAACAGTTCCTGAAGTCCATCTTTTACAGCTGTCCACCAATCCTCCGGGTCCTGCTCACTCCAGCCTGGATGAGTGTGATAAATAGGATATGCTCTGATTGTCTCTGCCACAATTTTACCGAACTTATCGACGATTACCATTTTTGCTCCTGATGTTCCTATATCTATCCCAAGTGTGTACGACATATAGTGTCCTCCTTTATTTGTTAAAATGAATGTGCTAGAATACGTTGAAAGTTCTTTAAGAAGGAGTAAGAAGTGTATGAAATTAAGAGATAGCCAGCTTCAGGTATTATGGACAGCCCGTGTGGACTATTCCAGAAACAGCGGTATAAAAGAGCACTCTCATGATTTCTACCAGCTTCTTCATATCATTGACGGAAAAGGGTCCGTTTCACAGGAAGGGCGGTTATATCCCGTGCTTTCAAATCATTGTTATCTTTTTAAAAAAGGAGTTTCTCACAGCTTCCACTTCACAGAAGAAACCATCACATTTGACATTAAGTTCTCCTTGGCTGAAGAATTTGCAAAGTACATTGCGAATTATGAATGGTCTGGAGGATTAGCATTTAATAATATTGCACAGTTTAAGGAATTATTTCGACTTTCAAGCATCAATCTGAAAGAAACCCATGATCTGCTGCCTTTTCGGATTGATGTGGGATATAAAGGAATTTTATTAGAAATTGTTCAGGACAGGAATTCACAGAATTCTAATTCCCAGATTACAACACCGGTTACGGAAACAGACGAAGGGTATCCAATGGTCCAATATTTAAAGCAGAATCTGTCCTGCAAAATCAACCTGGAAGAAATGGCCGAATGTTTCAACTTTAATTCTCATTATCTTATTGAACTGTTTAAAAAGAACTTGGGTACTACACCGATGCAATATCTGCAAGCCCTTCGGCTTGAAAAGGCGAAGGAATATCTTGAATTTACATCCTATTCTGTTTCGGAAATTGCTGAACTAATCGGATTAACTCCCCAGTATTTCTCTAGACTATGTATGGAGCGGCTTGGAATGTCCCCAAGTAAGATCCGTGAACAAATGCGGACCGTAGTAGGGAAAGATATTATACTGGAAGAAGATTTCAGTATTGATGAACAGCCGACTCTCACCAATATAGAAGGCAGCTGAATTTTGTTGGACAAAAACCCCTGTAAATATGTTACAGGGGTTTGGTTTGATTTCTACCTGAGCAACTTTGCTTGGATGAGCTTTATGGTCTCTTGATACCCTAATGGATCTAACATTTTTTTGGAAGGAGGAGCATTTAGGAAAGCTTCTCCCCATTCCGCAGATTCTTTATATTTTGGAACGAGATGAACATGCAAATGGGAGACCAGATCGCCGTAAATGCCATAATTCATCTTATCCGGTTGAAAAGCTTCATGAAGGGTTCTGGCCGCCTGGGAGACATCCTCCATAAATAGCTGCAGATCGGTTGGATCCAAATGGAAAAGTTCCCTGACATGCCGGTTATACGCGACAATGCATCGACCTTGATGTGTTTGGTCTTTGTTTAGATAGAGGGTGGATACTCTTAACTTGGCCGCCTTGATCATTAAACGTTCCAGTTTATGATTTTTGCTGCAATAAAAGCATTCCGGATCATCTATGCTACCATTGTCAGCTTTATTTGGCATATTAAGAATTTACCTCACAATCTATCATAACGTGAATAATATCCCCACTGCGTTGGTTGCGAAGCTTAAACGCTTCTTCAATTTTTTCCAGAGGGAAGATGTGGGTAATCGTCTCTTTTGTATTCACTAATCCGTCCATAACCAGACGCAGCCCTTCTTCGAAAAATCTACGATTATCAATGTCGCGCTTCGGTTCAGTAGATAAAATGTCTAGACGTTTTTTATGAACTTTAAAGAAATCGATTGGCTTATGACTCGTTCCAATGCAGCCATACATAACAATCCGGCCGTTCTGTGCAGCTGCATCGATGGCGTCTACCATACCGGAGCCCTCAAGAAGACACGGGATGACCACATCAAAACCGTCAGGAAAGTCTTTACCAACGACGTCCATCGTTTTGGTATCGGATGATGGCAGCTTATAAGTATGCGTTGCTCCATATTTTTTGGCAAGCGCTAATTTTTCATCGAACAGATCAGTAACTACAAGATTCTTTGGGCTAAAAAGGTTAATAACCTGTGTCATAGCAAGTCCGCTAACACCTTGGCCCATAATCAGAATATTTTTAGCAGGGGAAATTTCAGCTCTTTCCGCCGTATGAAGCAGAGGAGGAAGTACCTCAATAAGGGAACCTTCAATTAACGGAAAATCTTTGGGCAGAACCTTTACCGCAAAAGGAATGCAGCATACATATTCTGCAAAGGCTCCCCATACATAACGTAAAGCAACATGATCACCTTCTTTTAATCCAATAACATTTTTTCCAACTTTGTCGATAACACCGGCTACTTCATGACCTAAACGGGTCGGATAGGAAAGAAACTCAGGTTCACGCGCTCCCCGGTACACTTCAAGATCGCTCCCGCAGATGCCAACCCACTTCACTTTAATTCTAACTTCTCCCTCATTCGGCTCCGGAATATGAGCTCTTCTGATGGAGACGGACCCTATATCTTCCATCACTGCACACATTTGAGTGCCAGGGCCGTCTCCTTCAACTAATTCCATAGGGGGGACTGTCATCTTTCGTACCATCTATAAAACCTCCAATATCGAAATCACATCGGTTTGATGCGTTACACAAAGTGTATGGTAAACGCTTTCAGGTATCAATATCGAAAATTCATGTAAACTTAATCAAAATTCATAGGTTGACAATTATCTGTAGAATCTGACTTTTGGTTAAATATCTATGGGTTTTCGATATGGCTTTGTCCGTCATGGGGGGATACAATGGTCACAACAAAATGAAAGGGGTTGCAAAAAAGTGACCAGTAAACAAGAATATAAAAATGTAAAGAATGTATCGCTTCGCTATCTAAAGGAGGCGGGTATCAAGCTTTCTTCTCAAGAAGCGGAAGCTTTGGAAATCGCTGATTTTGGCTTAGGCCGCATCCGCGAACTTGGGTTGCAGTTAGTAACCTATGTGAATACATCCAGATATTGTGCGAAAGAACTTGTATTATTGCCGCGTCAGACCTGTCCTGAGCATTATCACCCACATGTAAATGGAAATCCGGGAAAAGAGGAAACGTTCCGCTGCCGCAAAGGAATAGTCTATTTATATGTGCCGGGTACTGCAACTGAATATCCCCAAGCTGTCATCCCCGAAGGATATGGAGAGCATTTAAGAGTTTGGAAGGAAATCGTGTTGAAGCCCGGTGAGCAATATACGATTCTTCCAGAGACGCCGCACTGGTTCCAAGCTGGAGATGAGGGGGCGGTTGTATCGGAATTTTCATCAACGAGTACAGACGAGAATGATATTTTTACAGATCCAAAAATTATCAGAACTCCAATTCTCCAATAAGCCCAAAAAAATGAGAGGGTGAGAAGAAAATGAGTATTTCATCTGTCGAAAAATCCGCGACGAAAAAAATAACATTACACATTGTCCCATATTTGTTTATTGCTTATTTGGTTTCTTTTCTGGACCGTGTAAGCATCACGTATTCTTCCTTAGGCGGTATGGATAAGGCATTAGGGATAACAAGCAGCGCTTTTGGTCTGATCTCGGGAATCTTCTTTATTGGGTACTTTGCTTGCACAGTACCCAGTAATATCATGTTGAATCGCTATGGAGCCAGAAAGTGGATTGCCCGCATCCTTGTTGCCTGGGGGATTGTAACCGTTATCACGGCATGGTCCAACAGCGTCAGCCATCTTTATATTCTTCGTTTTCTTCTAGGTGTAGCGGAAGCCGGCTTTTTTCCGGGAGTAATTCTTTATATCACCTTCTGGTTCCGTTCGAAAGAACGGGCCAAAGTCGTAGCTTTGTTTATGACTGCGCCACCTCTTGCGAACGCTTTAGGCGCCCCTCTTTCCATATGGGTTGTGCAAAATATTCATTGGGCAGGAATGCCGGGGTGGCGCTGGCTCTTTATTTTTGCGGGAATTCCTGCTGTGGTTCTAGGAATTATTACTTTTTTCTATCTAAGCGATAAACCGGATCAAGCCAAATGGCTGAGCAGCGAAGAGAAAGAATGGTTAAGCAATGAACTCAAGAATGAAAGTATAAATAAAAGAGAAACGAAAGCGCTGTCATTCAAGGAAGTATCTAAAGATAAAAAAGTGTGGAAGTTTGCCTTTACAAACCTGACCTATGTCATTGGACTTTACGGAATAAGCTTCTGGATGCCACGGATTATAAAATCCTTATCTGATGTTCTAACTGATACGCAAGTTGGTTACATCACTATGGCTCCTTATATTTGCGGGGCGATCGCCATGGTCTTGATGGGAGTGCATTCCGACCGTACGAGAGAACGTAAATATCACGCTGCTTTTGCACCATTATTGGGAGCCATCGGCCTAATCGGAGCGCTGATCGCTCCGAGTCCCCTTGTCGCAGTCCTTATGATTTGTGTGACCACTGCGGGGTTATATAGCTTTTCCGGCCCATATTGGGCATTTACTTCAGCCACACTAACAGCGGAAGCCGCTGTTGTAGGTATTGGGATTATCAACTCGTTAGGAAATTTCGGAGGATTTATTGGACCCTACGTCATCGGTATTTTAAATGATGTAACAGGCACAGTTTCATTCGGTATTGCCTTCCTGGCACTGATGCTGATTCTTACTTGTATTCAGGTATTGGCAGTAAAGAGCGGGAAGAATCGTACGATCGTGGAGAACCAGGAGCCGAGGAATGCAGTTTGAGAAAAGCTGCCCTCTTTGAAATAACAGGCTTATTAAAGTTAATAAGGAATCGGTGATATACGATATTTAAGTCTTAGACGGAATTAGCCGATGAAGATCGGCCAGCTTGTTAACTGCTTCGTTTCAGCAGGACTTCGGAAGAACATAATAAAGAGTCTTTGGATTTGCCGTCCATTCTGTTATTGGAGAATGAGTATAGGGTGGAGTGGCAAATGCAATTTGTCCAGTCCCTGAAGGGGATGAGCTGGAGCGGCTGCAAGCCGTCGAAAAGTATATGGATGAGATGGACTATGAACAAATGAAATTCTATTGATTTTTCAACATTGACAAACAGACCTGATGCGGAAACTCTCGATCGGGTCTGTTTATCTTGTTAAAGAAGCTGC
>NZ_JAAKGU010000023.1:0-15256 GCF_011043685.1 Paenibacillus apii
CTACCACAAGTTTTTAGCTGGGAACGCAAGCGGAACTGATCAAAAAAAGGTCTCTTGCTGACGTTGTATCCGTGCTTGAAAACCAAACAGCCCCCACCTAGCGATGAGGGTTTGCGACTGAAGAGACCTTTCCAATTCTTTTGTGCTCTCCAAAAAAATTTGCATCATTTGTGGTACGGTTCTCTACTCATGATTTCCAACCAATCCGTGCAAATGTCCATCCGATCGACAGCCATTTGCTATTTATTGTGTTAGTCTATCGCCCCATTCTTTAAAGGTTTATTTAAAATATTCCTTTTCAACATGTTATGAATGGAATAAGTATGTTGTTGAAAATAACCGTTGAAAGCAATCATCTGGACACTCTTCAGAGAGTTTAAACTACAGAACATACTTTATTGTAATGAATCATAAATTTGATCTTAATCTTTTTTTCAGTTGCATTATTTCTATAATCTCGTTCTTATCGTAATCATCAAGATTTCTAAAAACTTCAATCAACCTTTTCTCGAATTCATCTTCATATGTCGTCCCATCTTCTGCAACGACACCGGTTAATAGCCAATTTAAGTTCACATTATATTGTGCTCGAATAGATATTAATGTTTCCGCAGATGGATTACTATTTCCCAGCTCAATTTCACTCAGGTTCCCTTGAGAAATTCCTATACTTTTTGCAAATTGAACTTGGTTTAAATTATTTTCTTTACGGATACATTTTATTTTATGGCCAATGTCATTCAACATTTTCACCACCAATCATGAAGTATGTATAATGTTTTTTTAGCATTTTAAAAGGGAGCCACGAATTAATCCCTCGGGCTCCCTTCTAGATGCTGAAAATCATTCATCTTGCATTTCGGTTCACAACATCTTTTACTGGTTCACAACATTTTTTACTGGTTCATGACATCTTTTACTGGTTCACGACTTTTTTATCACTGAACACAAGCTCAATTATCCTTTAATCCCCCTACTCCACCGTCACGCTCTTCGCCAGGTTTCTTGGCTTATCAACATCATGGCCGAGGGCCAAGGATGCGTAGTAAGCAAGCAGCTGCAGAACGACAACGGACAGGGCCGGGGTCAGCATCGGCAAGGTCTTCGGAATGGCAAAGGCCTGGTCGACGGATTTCAGAAGATCAGCAACATGCTCTTCGTGCGTGATCGCCAGCACGTCTGCGCCGCGGGCCTTCACTTCCTTGATATTGCTGACGGTTTTCTCCAGAACGGACTCTTGGGTCGCCACAGCGATAACCGGAATGCCTTCCTCGATCAAAGCCAACGTTCCATGCTTCAGTTCACCCGCCGCATAGGCTTCAGAATGAATATAGGAGATTTCTTTCAGCTTCAGCGAGCCTTCTTGGACAACGGCATAGTCGACTCCGCGGCCAAGGAAGAACAAATGGTCATGCTTCGCAATTTGCTCAGCATACACCTTAACTGATTCCTTTTGTTCCAGAATGGCTTCTACCTGCTCCGGCAGAGACTGCATAGCTGCCAAAATATGGGCGATTTCTTCGTCAGACTGCGTACCGCGAACCTCAGCCATGTACAGGGCTAGCAAGGCAAAGGCGATAATCTGTGAAGTGTAGGCTTTAGTCGAAGCAACGGCAATTTCCGGGCCGGCCAAGGTTACGAGCACATCATCGGCTTCACGGGCAATGGAGCTGCCGACGACGTTGGTGATCGCCAGTACATGTGCGCCATTGGCATGACCTTCACGCAGTGCAGCCAGCGTATCCGCCGTTTCACCCGATTGGCTGACTACGATTACCAGCGTCTCCGGCGTTACGATCGGCGAACGGTAGCGGTATTCCGATGCGATGTCGTTCTCGACAGGAATACGTACCAGCGATTCGATCAGATTGCGTCCTACAAGACCGGCGTTGTACGCGGTACCGCAAGCAACGATCTGAATATTTCTAATGTTCTTGATTTGCTCGGCGGTAAGCTTCAGCTCCGGCAGGATGACCTTGGTTCCTTCCGTATTCATGCGACCGAGCATCGTATCACGATAAGCCTTCGGCTGCTCGTGAATTTCTTTCAGCATGAAATGCTCAAAGCCGCCTTTTTCCGCGGTTACGGCATCCCAATCGACAGTAATCATTTCCCGAGAAATAAAATTACCCTCGATGGTCATTAATTCGACAGCATCTCTTGTAAGTACGGCCATTTCGCCGTCGTTCAAGATATATACGTTACGGGTGTATTCCAGCAGAGCCGGGATATCAGAGCCGATAAAGTTTTCCCCTTCGCCAAGACCGATAATGAGCGGGCTGGCCTGACGTACGGCAACCAGTTTATCCGGTTCGTATTCAGTCAGCACACCCAGTGCAAACGCACCGCGCATGAATTTGATCGCTTTTTGCACAGCTTTGACGATATCTCCTTCATACTCGCGAGCGATAAGGTGAGAAATCACCTCAGTGTCGGTTTCGGAAGAAAAATGGCATCCTCCGGCAATCAGTTCTTCCTTCAGCTCAAGATAATTCTCGATAATGCCGTTATGAACGACCGAGAATTTATGGCTCTCATCCGTATGCGGATGGGAATTGGCATCCGACGGTTTGCCGTGCGTAGCCCAACGGGTATGACCGATGCCGGCGCTGCCGACAAGCGGAGAATCCTCCAGTTTAGACTCCAGGTTCGCCAAGCGGCCAAGTGCCTTCACGATTTGCAGCCCGTCTTTGGTGAACACAGCAATGCCTGCCGAATCATATCCCCGGTACTCCAGCTTTTTCAAGCCCTCTACCAAGATTCCCTGAGAATTCTGATTGCCGATATATCCCACGATACCACACATAAATAATTTCCTCCGTCCATTGGATTATAATGTAGGCAGCATGAGGAAAGAAACGTGCCGTGCGGCATGCTTGAGAATAAGCAAATATTCTGTTGTCAAATTACTCAACAAAATAACCTGTCACATCAACTTAAATCTGGAAATGCACAGTCTTCTCCTCTGCCACGTGCAGATTCGCTTCCGTTCCCTTTGTATGCACACCCATTAATAAGTTCTCTTTTGATTGCGCCCACAAAAACGTTGTCTGAACGGTTGCCCTGTTCGTTTTCCGTTTCCATTTACGGCTCTGGCGCTTCACCGGGAGGTCCCCGCCGAACATTTCGAACACCTCCACCTCGTCAGCTTGAGTTTGCCGTGATCCGGATCAGCACAGCCCATAAAAGGCCTAGCTGCTGCTCCTTCTCCCCCGCGCAGGTTCAAGCTCTGGCGCTTAAGTGGTTAACCTCACGATCCCCGCTTTCTTTCTCGAATAATGAACATAGTCTATTATATGCACGTCACCGCGCTTTTGCAAATGAATTAAAAAATCCGACCTTGCTCTACTATTGGATGCCGCAAAGCCGGATAGGTGATGCTGGAAATCATAAAAAAACAGGGACGCTTCTATACAAGCTCACGCTGAACAACCTCGACAATCCGTCCAACGAATTGGTCCAAATCTTCCTTCACCGGACCCTCGGCCATTACACGAATCAGCGGCTCGGTACCCGAAGGGCGAACCAGCACCCGGCCGTTGCTGCCGAGCTTGCCTTCAACTTCTGTAATAGCTGCCTCAATCGCAGAATTGTTCGGATAGTTGCTCTTGTCCTGCACGCGCACATTGACCAGCACCTGCGGGTATTTGGTCATGATCGACTTCAATTCGCTGAACTTTTTGCCGGAAGAGAGCAGTGTATCCACCAGCTGAATAGCGGTCAAAATGCCGTCGCCGGTCGTGTTGTAATCCAGGAAAATAACATGGCCCGACTGCTCGCCGCCCAGATTATAACCTTTGCTGCGCATTTCCTCCATAACGTAGCGGTCGCCCACTGCCGTCTTCGCCGTGTTAAGAGACAATTTCTCGGCAGCCTTGTAAAAGCCGATGTTGCTCATTACCGTCGAGACAACCGTTCCATCCTTCAGCTTGCCTGCGCGGTTCATCGCATCGCCGCAAATGCAGAGAATAAAGTCGCCGTCTACTTCTTCACCCTTGTCGTCGATGGCAATCAGGCGGTCGGCGTCGCCATCGAAGGCAAGTCCCAAATCCGCGCCAAGCCGCAGCACTTCGTCCTTCAGCTTCTCAGGGTGGGTTGAACCGTAGCCGTCATTAATGTTCAGACCGTTCGGCTCTGCCCCAATTTCAGTCACTTCAGCCCCAAGCTCTCTGAACAGGCGGGGAGCCAGCTCGTAAGCAGCGCCGTGCGCGCAGTCCAGTACAACCTTCAGTCCCTTGAAGCTGTTCGAAATGGTGGTCTTTAAATAATCCAAATAGAGATATTTGGAAGAAAAATCTTCTCTCACGGTACCCAGACCCGAACCGATGGGCCGCGGAAGCTCATCGTTCTCGGCATCCATCAATTCCTCAATGCGCAGTTCGGTTTCATCCGACAGCTTAAAGCCGTCTCCTCCGAAAAACTTAATGCCGTTATCTTGCACCGGATTATGGGACGCCGAAATCATAACGCCCGCATCCGCTTTTAATAAACGGGTAATATATGCGACCGCTGGCGTTGTTACAACGCCAAGGCGGATAACTTCCGCGCCAATCGATAACATACCGGCTACGAGCGCCGATTCAAGCAGAGGGCCGGAAATCCGGGTATCCATCCCGATAACCACCTTAGGCTTCTCCACGTTGGCGGTAAGCACATATCCTCCGCAGCGACCGATGCTGTACGCCATCTCCGCCGTCAATTCACGGTTGGCGACTCCACGCACACCGTCGGTTCCAAAATACTTTCCCATGTCTGTTCTCCTTTTTGTTATGCTGCATCAGCTTAATATTGATAATATATGATTTCAGAATACTCAGTGTTCTGTATACCCTTGAAACAATGGGTTAACCCATCCATTTATAGTCAAGTACAGCTATTACTGCACTGGCGGTACATTTCCCGCTTCCCCAACATTACCGCTTTCGGGAGAAGCTGCCTGCGGCGTAGGGCTCGGGGTGCCATTCACTGCGCTCGGCGGCGGCTCTTCAACAGTTCCGCTGCCGGAGGCGGGTTCAGAGCTTGGCTCTGGCGTTGCTGCAGATCCGTTCACCGGCGAGGCAGATGGAGAGGCGGAGGAAGCCGGATTATGGAGCTGAACCGTTACTGACGGTCTTTGACCGCCGCTCAGCTCAACAAAGCGCGGGAGCGAGATTTGCAACGGCACCACGTGGTTCCCTGCATCCAATCCGCTTAAATCGGCAACGGCTTTGATATTGCCCTTGTCCAATTGATTCAGCAGCGAGCTTGCCCCATATAACGTCAGCGAGACGGAACTCCCTGAAGGACTTGTAACCGAAGCCGTCATTCCGCTGCCAATCCCTTCGAGTGTTACAGGGATGCCCGAGAACGTTCGCTCTCCGGCCTCGGAGGCTGTTACTGTAACATTGACGGATTTCGGCTCTATGCTTTCGGTCCCCTCAGGAGGCTCAAGGTTCAATTTGAGGGTGGACGTTCCAGCGGAGCTTATGGAGCTCAGATCGATCGTAGCTTCATAGGAGGTGACGGAAGCCAGCGCCGGTTCCTGCCCGTATAGTATAACACTGTCCACATCCGAAGTTACTTTTGAAAGCACAAGCGAGTCCGGCAGCCGGCCTGAATATCCGATGCTCAGCGGCACGCTCTTAAAAGGGAGCGTAATCGGCAGGTCGACGGACACCGCCTCAGGCTCGATCACAGCGTCTTTCAGCTCGTTGCCGCTCTTATCGTAGGCGTAGAGCTTCATTCTTTTCTCCGTGACCGTCGCTTTTTCCCCATCCAGTTCAATAATCCCCTGCACTTTCGCCACTTTATCCAGCTCGCTTGCGGCCAGCGTGACTTTGGCTGTTGAGGGCTCGATCACCGGCGATCCCACCTGGTAGCCTTCCGCAGGCGCTCCTTTGGTTGCAACCGTTACAGGAAAAGATTTGGTATTCCGCTGCTCGATACGTACATGCACTTTATCGGGTGTAATTGATATCAGTTGTACTCCGCGGGGAACCGAATATTTCAGGGCGATTTCACTCGTTCCCGGCTTCGCCTGGCTTAAATCAAGCGTTACCTTATAGGCGTCGGAGAATACATAAGTCAAATCAGTGCTCTTACCCATAACTTCCATTCTCACGCTGTCCACATCTCTGGAAAGGATATACTTGTCCTTATCCAGCCCGGTGACCTGAATCGGGACATTCTCGATGATCTTGGTTTCGAGCCGGGAGGTTGTCTGCGGGGTAGACGTGGTATCGGTATGCACCATCGCCCACAAAATAATACTTAAAGCCAGCGCAAGCACCTTGTTAAAATTATTGTTGTTCATCCACTTATCCATTGGATCCGCCCCCCCTCCATTTCCAGAAGGCGTTTCGTTTTTCCGTCAACGGCGAATGGTTCCGCAGCTCTTCATAGAGCTTGGAGATCAGCGACTCTTCATTGATATCCCTGACTACCTGGCCGTTGATGGCAAGCGAAATCTGGCCTGTCTCCTCCGAGACGATCACAGACACCGCGTCCGTTACTTCGCTAATCCCGATCCCCGCCCTGTGCCGGGTGCCCAATTCCTTGCTGATAAAAGGATTCTCCGACAACGGAAGGTAGCAGGCCGCCGCCGCGATTTGGTTCCCTTGCATAATGAGCGCTCCGTCATGCAAAGGGGTATTCGGTATGAAAATATTAATAAGCAGCTCGGAGCTCACCATGGAATTCATCGGAATGCCCGATTCCTTATATTCGTTAAGGCCGGTTGCCCGTTCGAATACGATTAATGCCCCGATTTTTCTGCGTGCTAAATAATTTACGGCTTTAATCATTTCGCCGATTAACTTACTGACCTCCTCATCGTTCTCCGCCGTCCTGCCAAAGAACTTTCCCCTTCCGAGCTGTTCCAGACCGCGCCGCAGCTCCGGCTGAAAGATAATAAACACGGCCAGCACCCCGAAGGTAAACATTTGATTCATGAGCCATTTCAGTGTGTACAGATCAAACAGCGTGCTGAACGCCCAGATGACTATCAGTACCAGAATCCCCTTCAAAAGCTGAATTGCACGGGTTCCGCGGACCATGTTGAGCACTTTATAAATAATATAGCTGACAATCAGAATATCGATGATATCCTTGATAGACTCTTTCCAGGTAAGGTCCGTAAAATAACTCATTGCATAAAAACCCCCGTCAGTTCATATTAGCTGGGTTTATGTAAATTATCTGTTAATTGTGTAACATATCTAGGTTATAACGTTCACGACCATGTTGCAAGTTTGCGCTTAATGCGCCTAAAAAAACCGCAATTTATCAGTGCCAGTCCAAAACACAAGAAGAAACGGCTGCGCCGTCCTCCATTAGAAGGAGGCATCCGTTTCTCGTACGCTGATTGCCTGGAACCAAGATTTCATCTGATCAAAAAAGCGCCGTCTTTTTCGAGAAAAAGAGGCGCGGCAATTCATCATGTTCAGCGGCCGCCGTATTAGCGATAAGCGACATCGGAGAACATATTGGTGACTTTATACCAGATCCAGCTTAATGCCTGGTCTATGCTTTTGACTTGCCCTGAAATGTGGGCGGTCGAGGCCTGGTACAACGAACCGTCGATGACGGTCACATTCCCGTTCACTTCCCCGTACACTTGTGTCTTGCCGTTCTCAACCGTGAGATCGCCGGAGACGCGTTTGCCGGAAGGAACGATGACGGTATTCCCCTGGATTACCACCTGATCGAGATCGGAGCCTTTGACGACTAGCTGCCCGTCCTGTTTCAAGAAGGTGACGGAGCTCATCAGCATAACGAGCAGAAACACCGAAGCCGCCGTAAGAGCGGGATGTCTTCTGATCCAGGTAATAACTCTTTTTTCTTTCTTGGAAGGCGGCAGCGCGCCCATAATGCGTCCCACAAGCTCATCCGAAGCTACAGGGCTCTGGTGCATAAGGGAAAACAGCAGCATATCCGTTTGTTCCAGTTCCTTAAATTGTGCTCGGCATTCCGGACAGGATAGAAGATGCTCCTTCAAGTCCCGCTGCTGCTGTTCGGGCAAGTCGTCGTCCAGGTAATCATGCATCATAGAGACGGCCAGTTTGCATTCCATAGGAGCCAATCCTTTCATAGTGCTATTTATATCCCTTTAAATCGGGTCGCAAGGCTTGCTTAACTTTCATACGCGTCAGATTCATAAAACGTTTCACAAAAATCGCATGTTCCTTTATAATCTTGGGCCCAATTTTTTGCGCAAAAATTCCCGGCCTCGGTGTACCCGGGTCTTAATTGTCGTAACCGGCATATTCAGCACATCGCTGATCTCCTGAAGCGACAGGTCCTGAAGATATCTCAGGATCATGACGGACCGGTATTTGACCGGCAGCTCGTCTATCGCTTCATAAATCGTTCTCTGCGTTTCGGAAAGAATAAGCTCGCTTTCAGGAGTCACGTTATCGCTCGGGATAAGGGAATAGCCGTCAGTCCCCTCCTGATCGCCAAGCTCGGCGTCAAGTGAGTAGGTCGGCCTGCGTTTGCGCAGACGGTCTATGCAAAGGTTGGTCGCAATCCGGTATATCCATGTCGAGAATTTCTGATTATCATCGTAGCGATCCAGGTTCCGATACACTCGCAAAAATGTTTCCTGAACGATATCCTCCGCCTCATGGCGGTTATTCAGCATCCGGTAGCCCAGATGAAAGATTTTATCCTTATATAATTCGACAAGCTCGGCAAACGCTCTTTGATCGCCCTTCAGGGCAAGCTTTGTCAACCTGCCTTCCAAATTCTCCACCAGTTAACTCCCCCAAACTTGCCGCCCTTAGTATGTCGAAGTCCCCCATATTCACGGTACAAGTATTTAAATCGTAATTCAACCACGGGTAAAAATCAAGGGTTGTTCCGGTGTTTTCCAAGCTTAGGCAAACGGCAAAAAGCCCGCCTTCCACTGAATAGAAGGCGGGCTTGCAGTGTCTAGCGAAAGCGAATCAGGGAATGGCCGCGGTATCAGCCCGTATTGCGAAGACCGGCGGCAATTCCGTTGATCGTAAGGAGCACTTCGCGAAGCAGGTCGGGATCGTCCTGCTCGGTCTCCCGCAGTGCTCTAAGCTCGGTTAAGAGCTGAACTTGCAGGTAGCTGAGCGGATCGACGTACGGGTTGCGCAGCCGGATCGATTCTTGAATGACCGGCACATTGTCCAAAATGTCCTGTTGGCCGGTAATCTTCAAAATCAGCTCCGAGGTCAAACGGAATTCTTCCTCAATCTGTCCGTAAATCCGCTTGCGCGCTTCATCGTTCTTGCTCATCTCCGAGTATTCCTTCGCGATCACCAGGTCCGCTTTGGCAAGCGCCATTTGCAGCGTATCAACCAGGCTCGTGAAGAAGGAGAAGTGCTCGTACATATGTTGAAGAATCTTGAGATTCTCTTCCTTGTTATCATAGAAGCTTTGCAGCCCCGTTCCTGCCGCATACCAAGCAGGCAGCAGGTAACGGCTCTGGGTCCAGGCAAATACCCATGGTATCGCCCGCAGATCCTCGAACCGGTCGCTGTTCTTCCGCTTGGACGGGCGGGAGCCGATATTGAGCTCGCCGATTTCCGGTAGCGGAGTCGACTCTTTAAAGAAGCTCAGGAAATCCGGATCGCGGAAGATCAGATCCTGATACTTCGTCAGCGATATCTCGGAAATTTCTCTGCAAATATCTTCCCATTTATTCTCATACAGGTCGCTGTGCGGGGTTCTCGCATTAATGGCCGCGATGACAAGGGCCGACGTCGCCTGCTCCAGACTGCGGTAGGCGATTCCCTTCATCTTATAGCGAGAGGAAATGACCTCGCCCTGCTCGGTAATCTTGATCCCGCCTCCGATGGTGGAAGCCGGCTGAGCCAGAATACTGCGGTTAAGCGGCATACCGCCCCGGCCAAGCGCTCCGCCCCGGCCGTGGAAGAACTTCAGCTTCACATCGTACGAGTCGGCCATGGCCGTAAGCTCCTTCAGCGCTACGCGCAGTTCCCAGTTGGCGGTCACAACGCCGCCATCCTTGTTGCTGTCGGAATAACCAAGCATGATCTCCTGCAGGTTACTCATGGCTTCTACCGCCTGGCGATAGATCGGCAGATTGAAGATCGTGCGCATGATTTCCGGCGCAGCGTGAAGATCATCGATCGTTTCGAACAGCGGAACCGCCTGCAGTGTACAGACAACGGTGCCGTCTTTGTCCCGGCGGAACAGTCCCACTTCCTTGGCGAAGACCATAACCTCCAGAATATCGCTCGCCGCTTCCGCCATACTGATCAGGTAGCTTGTGATACACTGCTTGCCGTACTCGGCCTGAGCCGCGTGAACGGTCCGGTACACTTCCAAACATTCTTCCGTCGATTCGCTGTACTCCTGATAAGGAGAGGTCAGCGGCCGCGGATCGTTAAGCAGCTTCTCCAGAAGCTCGATCTTTTCACTCTCCGTCAGCTTGGAGTAATCCGGCGTGATATCCATTTTGGCCAAAATCTCCGTCATTGCCTTCTCATGCTCCTGGCTGTGCTGACGGATATCGAGTGTCGCCGTATGGAAGCCAAACAACTCTACCTGGCGGATCAATTTTTTAATATAAGTGTCGGCCACGTAATCGGCATAGTGATGCCGCAGACTGCGGTCGATAACGTTCAAATCGTTGATGAGCTCTTCCGGGGAAGAGTAGCGCTCAAGCGTACCTTTTTTCTTGTCGTCCAGCACGTTCTGCGTCTTCGTAATCATGTAGCTGAGTTTGATCCGGTAAGGCTCGTTATCGTTGCGCCATGCATCGCCGCGCTCCAGTTGAACAACCGCCCGGTCTTTCTCAATCGATTCCAGCAGCTCCGGCGTGACATTCACGATGCTGGTGCTAAAGCTCAAATACTGGATCAGCTGGCGCATGATCTGCTGGTATTCCCGTATAGCCATAATGCGCTGAATACGCAGCGTCTGAATGGTAACCGAAGCCGTAACCGAAGGGTTGCCGTCCCGGTCGCCGCCGATCCATGAACCGAACCGCAGGTAAGTCGGTACATGCCAATTCTGTCCAGGATAATACTTGCTCAGGCAGCGCTCAAGCTCCTGATAGACATCCGGCAGCACATGAAAAATCGTCTCATGAAAGTAATACATTCCGTTGCGCACTTCATCAAGCACCGTAGGCTTGCGGTCGCGCAGTTCGTCGGTCTGCCACAAGGTGATAACCTCGTTTAGAAGCTTCTCGCGCAGCTGCTCGCGTTCTCTGAACGTCAAGGTCGGATTGTCCAATCCCGTAACATCATCGGAGATCCGCTTGTGAATATCGAGAATGGCACGGCGCATTGCTTCCGTCGGGTGGGCGGTCATGACCAGCTCCAGCGACAGGCCATTAATAATCTCCCAAACTTCCTTTGGAGAAAAATCCCGTTCCCGCAGTTCCTGAATTGCGCTTTCTATAGAACCAGGCTGAACGGTTTCACCCGCAGAGCGCTCATAGTCTCTTTTCCGGCGAATCCGATGATTTTGTTCGGCGATATTCACCAATTGAAAATAGATGGCGAATGCCCGGATTACCTGATGCCGGTTTTCCGGGTCCAGGGAATTGATTAATTCCTTAAATTCGCTGTGCAGTTCAGGCAAAAACACAGAGCGCAACGATTTACTGGTCTCACGAATCTTCTCCACGATCTCCAGCAGTTCATTGCCGCCTTGATGTACCAAGACTTCGCCCAAAATGTTTCCCAGGAACCGTACGTCTCGCCGCAGCAGGTTATTGGAGTTGACTTTGCCTGCGGTAGTCGTAAGTTCGGTCATGCTGTTCCCCCCATCCTTCTTCCGTATCAATGTCTCATCACAAGTCATGTTTCAAGCTTTCCTCATATCATACAATAAAACGGATCGAAAATCTTCAACTTCTTTCACGGTGAAGCACCAGAGTCTTTAAGATTATACATCAAAATGATTATTTATTCAGGTATATTTTTTCACATTTTTATTAAATTATCGAGAAAATAGCTGGTATCGTTCTAAAATACGTATAAAACGTGAAAGATAAGGCTTACATTTCGGCAATGTTTGTACCTGAGAAGAAATAAATTACGTATGAAAGCCAATAAATTCCTTGCTAAATATCCGAAATTTTTACTTGTTGGACGTTCAATGATGGCGAATATGCCTGCGTTGCGGCTCATCGAGTGTTTTTGGTTAGCAGCTCAGGGCTTGTCCAATGCCTGAATTCCCTTCTCATTATCCCCATGTCAGAGCTGAAATAGGTATCCAGCCGGTGAAATTTGGCGGCCTTAATCCTCGTCTCTAGTTTGTTGGTTTTTCCATTTCTTAAGCACCTCCAGCGTCGGCTGCATGAATTCTGAGCGCTCTTTATCCAGAATCGCCTGCAGGCGGTCACGATCCTCCTCAGCCTTATCCAACAGCTCGCGCGGCACCAAATTCCCTTTTGCGATTGCCCGAAGCAGCACAATAACTACAATCATCAATATCAACGCCACAATATATGCAAGCCCGTATTTGTCCGCAAGCGGCAGCAGCTTTTCCAACTGTGCAATGTCGTCCTGTCTCATTTTCTCATCCCTTTCATTAAGAACGTGAAATCGCCGTCAAATAGGGTTTTAGCCAATCCAATTCAATTTAAAATCAATTCGTTTATTTCCCTCCTTTATTTGGTGTGGTTCAAAAACTCATTCAGAGATGATCATTAATGTGATAAAATGGATATTGTTCGCATTATGTTCGTATTTTTCTATAATATACTCCTTAATCTTCCGTTTCGTAAAATCCGCTTTTCAGCCATTTTCCGCTTGTTATTATCCAATAACGCCCAGTTTTCTTCATTTCCTTGCCTTGTGGCAATTTATCGATGATATATTTACCTTTTGGCAAAATTGATTTATAGTCATATTAACGGCATTTGCAAAATAAGGAGTGTTCGAGATGGAACAAGATTTTGGATTATATATGAAACGGCTGCGCGAGAGCAAAGGTCTTACCCTCAGTCAATTGGCAGTGGCGGCCGGCATCAGCGGTTCACAGATCTCACGAATCGAGAACGGGCTGCGCGGTGTCCCTAAGCCGGCAACCTTGCGCAGACTGGCGGAAGCCATGAATGTCTCCTATGAGGAGCTTATGGAGCGTGCAGGATACTTACAGGAGTATGAGCAGATGGCTGAAGCGATACCGGAATGGGCAACGAGCAGGGACAAACGTGATTTCAAAAAAATGCTGGAGGATGACGGAGAGCTGATGTTTGACGGGATTCCGCTTAACAAAGAAGACAGACAACGGATAAAAGATGTGCTGACAGGCTTGTTCTGGGAAGCCAAGCAGATGAACAAACGAAAGCCAACCTCCAAACCAGACAAATCGGATGATTAATGCCCTTAACCAATACCTATGCTGCAGGTGAATACAATGGATGAACTGGTCAATCAGCTAATACAAAAATATAAAACCAACTGTCCGTTCGAGCTATGCCGTGCTCTAGGTATCCATGTCCGATTTATGGACCTCGGCGGGGGGACCAAAGGGTTATATTATCGCAAGCTGCGAAGAAGGTTCATCGTCATTCATAATGAGCTGTCTTTGGAATGGCAGCGATTCGTTTGCGCGCATGAACTGGGACATGACCGGCTGCATAAAGGAATAAACCGGTTCTTTTTAGAGGAGAATTCTTATTTCGCCCCAGGCAAGCTGGAGCGCCAGGCCAATCGGTTCGCCGTACTATTGTTAAGCGCCGCTGCCTCTCCCGATCACGATGAATCGTTGGAGAGCTTCTATTCACGTTTAGGCATCCCGCCGGAAGTCGGCTTTTTTTTGGAATCTTAAACCGAACATATATTCCCTTATGGGCGACCTCTTAAAATACTTGCATGTCGAATCTCTGCTATTGTCACACTATATAATAGTTGAAAAAAACAAAAAAACTCTTACCAAAGTAAGAGTGTCTGTTCTTCATGAATAGCTGCTTATGTAGTAGTTATTAAAAATGGAGCGGGTGATGGGAATCGAACCCACGCTATCAGCTTGGAAGGCTGAAGTTCTACCATTGAACTACACCCGCAGGTGAAAAATCGGGATGACACGATTCGAACATGCGACCCCCTGGTCCCAAACCAGGTGCTCTACCAAGCTGAGCTACATCCCGTTATAAAGATTTAAATGGCGCGCCCTGAGAGATACGGTCACTTTCGTGCCCGACTGCGATGTATTCCTACCGAAGCTTAGGCTCCGACGAACTCCATCGTTCGAATCAGGAAGGCGCTATTGCATCTTCATGAAGTAATAATGGCGCGCCCTGAGAGATTCGAACTCCCGACCTTTTGATTCGTAGTCAAACGCTCTATCCAGCTGAGCTAAGGGCGCAAAATATGGAGCGGACGACGGGAATCGAACCCGCGACCCTCGCCTTGGCAAGGCGATGCTCTACCGCTGAGCCACGTCCGCAATAAATGAGATGCGCGTGGAGGGACTTGAACCCCCACGTCAAAGACGCTAGATCCTAAGTCTAGTGCGTCTGCCAATTCCGCCACACGCGCAAATTCTTTAAAAGTGAGCCATGAAGGACTCGAACCTTCGACACCCTGATTAAAAGTCAGGTGCTCTACCAACTGAGCTAATGGCTCGCGTAATATAGGGTTCCCGAAAAGTAATCGGAGTCATTCTCTAAGCTTCAATTCACTTTTTGGAGTGAATTGGCTGGGGATATAGGATTCGAACCTATGCATGACGGAGTCAAAGTCCGTTGCCTTACCGCTTGGCTAATCCCCAATAGTGAACACCTATATAATACCCATATTAATCTAAAATATAAGAAATATATGGTGGAGGCTGAGGGGATCGAACCCCCGACCCTCTGCTTGTAAGGCAGATGCTCTCCCAGCTGAGCTAAGCCTCCATAATTATGGCAATCTTCTTGAGGTAATACAGCCTTCGGAATTTTCATCCCTGAGAATATTAAAATAAATGGTGACCCGTAGGGGATACGCCTCGCAAGCGAGTCGACTGCGATGTATTCCTAACGATGTCAATGCTCCGACGAACCATTTGGGATTCTCATCCCGAGCAAAGAAGAAATGGTGACCCGTAGGGGATTCGAACCCCTGTTACCTCCGTGAAAGGGAGGTGTCTTAACCCCTTGACCAACGGGCCTTAAAGAAATGGAGCTCTCAACCGGGATCGAACCGGTGACCTCATCCTTACCATGGATGCACTCTACCTACTGAGCTATGAGAGCATGGCTCCCCGAACAGGACTCGAACCTGTGACAACTCGATTAACAGTCGAGTGCTCTACCAACTGAGCTATCAGGGAATGTTTATCC
>NZ_JAAKGU010000024.1:0-11514 GCF_011043685.1 Paenibacillus apii
TGCCAGCTAGTTGAGGTACATCCTCTTATCGGTAGGGTTATTGAAACCCGTCTTTCAGCCAAGCGCTGGCCAGAGATATTGCACTTTTGGCCGCGGCAGTGTCCGACAGTGCATTCAACATAACGAAGTCATGGATTATACCTTGATAGCGTACCGCAGTGACATCAACACCAGCTTCTCGAAGTTTATTCGCATAAGCTTCACCTTCGTCCCGTAGGACATCGGCTTCGGCTGTAATGATCAAAGCAGGAGGAAGACCGCGAAGCTGCTCGGTAGTTGCCCTCAGCGGGGAGGCCGTAATCTGGTTTCTTTCCTCAGAATCGCTTGTATACTGATCCCAGAACCACTTCATCCCGTCCCGGCGTAAAAAGTATCCTTCGGCGAATTGATGGTAGGATTCCGTATCAAATGAAGCATCCGTAACCGGGTAGAAAAGGAGCTGCTGACCTATAACAGGACCACTGCGTTCTTTGGCTATCAGCGTGATTGCCGCAGTCATGTTTCCGCCGACACTATCGCCGGCTACAGCCAAGTGTTCCGAATCAAGCCCATGTTCTTTGCCTTGCTCTACGATCCACTGCAGGACAGCATAGATTTCTTCAATTGCCGTAGGATACTTCGCTTCAGGAGACAGACTGTAATTCGGGAATACAACAGCAGCTCCACTCTTCACGGCCAGTTCACGGATCAACCGATCATGGGTATGTGCGTTGCCGAACACCCAACCTGCACCGTGTATGTACAGAATGACAGGCAGATTCTTCTCAGCAATGAGTTTCGGACGTAAAATCCGAATGGATACATGGCCGCTTGGGCCACCTGTTATGCTGATATCTTCAATGTCCACGTCTGGCTTTTGAATCTCGCCCGCTTGGGCTTCGTCGACCGCAATCCGCCCCTGCTCCGGTCCTAGCTCGAATAAGAATGGCGGATTGGCTGTAGCCTCAACAAAATTTTGTGCTTCCGGTTCTAGAACAAGTTTTTTCTCCATGTTTATTATTCTCCCTCATTTCATTTTATTTTGGATTGACTAACTTCTCTATGAATAGCTTTTCGCTTACTAACTTATTATTGCTGCCCGAACTTGCGGAAATAGCCAAAATCCGACAATCTTCCTCGGCAAGCAAGATCCGCCATAGGCCTTTATTTGTTATTGTTTATGTTTAAACTTCCTCTCTAATTTTTGAATCATACCATTCAGTCTAAATTCATCATTACTAATGATGCTTCAGAAACGTACAAGTACGTAGTTGTTAATGCGACGCCAGACATTATTCTGAAATTTGTGCATTCTCAAATGGAACGTTTTAATTGTTCCGGTATCGTGGTTACGACAGTAGGTTTTATTTTATTGGCGTTAAGCAGTAATTATTTTCTCGGGGGAAGAAGAAGTCGTGTTACTCAATCGAATCGGGTGACTGCATAAAGCAAGTGTCTGAACGCAGGCAAGATTGTATCACTCCAAAAAACAGAACACCCGCTATCCTCCGAACACCTGAATCCGGTGTCCGGCTGATATACGGGTGTTTTCACCTTCAATGGAAAGCCACTCCACACTTACGTATTAAATACTTCCAGCCCTGCTTGTGATTTCAGCAGCTCGGATTTATCCGTTCTCTCCCAGGGGAGATCCAGGTCTTTCCGGCCAAAGTGGCCATAGGCTGCGGTTTGCTTGTATATCGGCTTGCGCAGGTCCAGCATCTGAATAATGCCTGCCGGACGCAGATCGAAGCTTTCGCGGATCAGCTCCACCAGCTTGTCTTCGCTAATTCGGCCTGTGCCGAAGGTGTCCACGTGAATCGATACCGGATTGGCCACCCCGATGGCATAGGCCAGCTGAATTTCGCAGGTATCGGCGAGGCCTGCGGCGACAATGTTTTTGGCAACATAACGGGCGGCATAGGCTCCGGAACGGTCCACTTTCGTCGGGTCCTTGCCGGAGAAGGCTCCGCCGCCGTGGCGGGCATAACCGCCGTAGGTATCCACGATGATTTTGCGTCCAGTCAGACCGGCATCCCCTTGAGGTCCGCCGATGACGAACCGGCCGGTCGGGTTGATGAAATATTTCGTATCTTGATCAAGCAGCTCGCGCGGTACCACCGGCAGAATGACAAGCTCTTTGATATCCGCTTGAATCTGCTCCAGAGTGATCTCTTCGGCATGCTGGGCGGATACGACAATGGTGTCGATACGTTTCGGTTTGCCATCCTGATATTCAATCGTTACTTGGGTTTTTCCGTCGGGACGCAGATAGTCAAGCAATCCGTTCTTGCGGACTTCAGACAAACGGCGCGCGATCCGGTGGGATAGAGCGATCGGCAGCGGCATCAGTTCCGGTGTCTCATTAGTGGCGAATCCGAACATCAATCCTTGGTCGCCGGCTCCGATATTCGCGGTTTCTTCTGCCACTTGAGCTGGGTCCCGATGTTCCAGAGCGGCATTTACACCCATGGCGATATCGGCGGATTGTTCGTTCAGCGACACCAGCACTGCGCAGTTATTGGCATTAAAACCGTCCTGGGCCCGCTCATAGCCGATGTCCCTAATCGTATTGCGGACGATGGACTGGATGTCCACATATCCGGACTTCGAGCTGATTTCTCCAATGACCAGCACAAGACCGGTAGCCACGGAGACCTCACAGGCAACGCGGGCATGGGGATCATTAGCCATAAACGCGTCTAAGACAGCGTCGGAAATCTGGTCGCATATTTTATCCGGATGACCCTCCGTAACAGATTCAGATGTAAAGAGATAGCTTCCTTTTACAGACATAAGCACAGCCTCCAACTGATAGATTGTTTACTGCTGCATGAATTATTTTGCCAGCCGGTCCAGATGCGTAATAAGCGGATGCTTCTCACGTTCTTTATTTTTGCGGGCAGCGTAAGAATCATCCGTAATCTCGTCGGGCTCAATGATCCAGACTGTGGACAAATCAAACTCCGGATTTCTTTCCAGGGAGAGCTTGTAATAATGCTCAAACACCGGGCCGCAAATCATAGAATAAGCCGGATAGCCTTTAATCTGATAGCTTTCTTCTCCCTTGGTGAGATGAATGGCGACCTTGCGCTTGAACCAGATGCTGTTCACGAGATTCACATTGCTCTGGGACGTTTCGATCAGCTCAAGATAAATGATCTGTCCTTCGTTGTTAACTGAAATACTAGGGTCCGATACGATATGAGGGATGCCTTGTTTATCGACGGTTGCCAGAACTTTCGCCGCCCCGGAATCTTGAAGAAGCGCCTGAATTCTTTCATTTAAAATAGACATGAGTTTCATCGTTCCTCCTTTAATCTAAATTTCCTCTGTCCAGATCCGTATCCGGATGATTGCCGCACTTTCTGTAGTTGTCCATATCGACATTCAAAAGGTATTTTTTTCTCAGGTCGCTTAAGCCTTTGGCCAACCGCACGTAGTATTCCAGCGAAGGATTCTGTTGGTTATGGAAGGCCGAACCATGCATGGGCACCCATACGCAATGAACGACACTGACTCCCTGGCTCGCAAAATCCTCCGCTTCTTCAAGCACAGCCTTCAGCGCGTCATCCTCATTGGTAAATCCATAGGGCTGCGCCATTTCGCATCCGCCGACGATTCCGCTGCTGACATTTCCGGCACCAAAAATATCGACGGCCCGGATGATTCTCCGCTTCCACTCGGAATATCCGACTTCCTTATGCTTGCCTTTGCAAATCCAGGCGAACAATGCCTCGTTCGGGATTTCAATATCCGAGGTGTAGGTCATCAGTCCGGTATTCTCGTACAGTCTGGCAAGCTGTTTCTCGCTGAAAGCAGAGGCAACGATGGTGCTGGGGAATTTCTTGTCTTTGAAATTGTCTCCGGCGGCCTGCAGCATTTCAATGTACATGTCCACTTCGTCATCGAATATTTCCGCGCCGCTGAGAATGGAGCCGGAACTCATCTTGAGATTGGTAAAAGCGCCCGGCTGTTTCAAAGCCTCTTTCACCGTCTCGTAGACATCCTGCGCTGTCAGCTGCTTCGACATATTGCATTCTTTCTCACTTTGCGTGGAGTTGGCGTTGATATTGCAAAATTTGCAGCCGTTCCCCTTGTTCCAGAAGTGGCAGTGGCTGTTGGGGTCGATGTCTAGCCTTTGCGGCCTGGAAGAGGCTACCTGCCACATCGGAGTACCGGAGCTCGTGAACTTGTCATAATAATCCGGCTTGTACCAATAGTGTACCTCTTCCACGATTTCGCCCTGATCGGTCAAATACAGCTTGCCGTCGATCTCATCGACCACGTAAGGGTTCTTAGCCGTCTTGGAAGGCGTTCCGATAATCGAAGTTCCGTCCCTGAGCAGGAGCGAAACCGGAACGGCGGCGTTCTCACCTCCGTTGGAGCCGATCAGCACTCTTTGCTGATACTGATGCTTGCTTTTGTCCAGCGCTCCCAGCGCCCGGTCCGTATAGATAAACGACCTGCGGGTAACATCCGATTTAATAATGACAAAAGGAGATACATCCTTGTATTTATCCATAACTTCCCGTAATGTTAATTCTCTTTGTCCAGAAGCGTGAGTTGTAACTGCACACATCCGCATTCACCCCAGCCTTCATTTTTTAAGATTAAAGTAGATTAAAGTTAACGCCTCTGACTCCACTGTTCGCGGAACAGCGGGAGGACCTGTTGTCCAAAGTTATCCGCTTCCTCCAAATGGGGGTAACCGGAAAGAATAAAGGTGCTTACACCGATTTCCGCATAGCGGATTAGCACATCCGTAACCTGCTGCGCTGTACCGACAATCAGCATCGCCCCTCCCGAGCGAACAAGGGATAAGCCGCTCCACAGATTCGGACCTAAGACGAAGTCGTTCGCTGCAGACTGTTCCCTGAGCTCGTTCTGTCTGCTCTGGTTGGCAGCGTCTGTCTTGGAAAAAGATTGCTGCGCTTGCCGCAGAGTGTCCGGTGAGGCGTGGCTGATCAAGCTCCACGCAGCTGCCCAGGCTTCTTCCTCGGTGTCGCGTATAAGTACCTGCGCCCTCAATCCGTACCTCGGTTTACGGTCAATTCCTGTAGTTCTGAGAACCTCCTTTCGAACATCCTCCATCTCGGCAATCTGCTCTGCAATCCATTCATGCGGCTCGCCCCACATCAGAAAGGTGTCCGCATGCTGAACCGCAGCTTGCTTGGCGATCAGCGAGCTTCCTCCCAGATAGAGCGGGGGATGCGGTCGCTGTACCGCAATCGGCGTGTGAACCGGGCCGCGAAATTGATAATACTTTCCTTCAAAAGAATCTGCGGCTGCGGCAGAGCCATGTTCGGCTTCGCCTGAGAATTCAGATAACGCGGATCCGGCCGATCCGGTCCAGGCAAGCTTCATCACCTGCATGTATTCCATAGCCCGTTCGTACCGGTCATCATGAGCATGGGCGAGCGGATCGCCGAGCTGCTCCAGATCCTGAACCGAACTCCCGGTAACGACATTGATCATGGCCCGCCCCCCTGACAGTTGATCAAGAGAAGCGGCCATGCGAGCCGCAAGCACCGGGGCGATTAATCCGGGTCTGACCGCTACGAGGGCGTTAAGCCGAGTCGTGTGGCTCATCACTGCTGATCCGACTACCCATGAATCAAGGCATGATCCGCCTGTCGGGATCAGAACGAACTCAAAGCCGGAGCGTTCCGCCATCTGCGCTACCTCAATTAAATAATCAAGCGAGGGTTCTCTCTCGGGAGCAGTCCCCACATAGCGGCCGTCGCCGGATGTCGGCAAAAACCAGCCAAATCGAATCTCTTCTGTATGCAAGCTCATGATAGCCTCCTTATGTCGTAACTTGATGACAGCATTTCTCGTTAATTTCTCCGGTGAACCGGTCGAATTCCTATAAAACTTATAGGAATAAATTTATATACTGATTGTAACAAGCGCTTCGAATATCGGGAATGTCAATTCGCGTTAACTTTGATTTGTCAATTTACGTCTTTTCTATAGATGATGAACAGATCCTATTGGAAGAGGGGGAGAGAGAAAAAAGTAGATTTTTAGCGGGATAATTTATATTTTAAGAAATGGGAGTTGGATATATATTTAAATATAAACTTGGCAAAAAGAGAGCTCCAAAGCCATAATTAAAATGACTCAGAGCCCCCTTTGTTTGTAGAACCGGCCGATCCGCTCAGCCTTTAACGGAGCCTTGCGTAAGTCCGGAAATGATCTGGTTTTGAAACAGGCTGTACATCGCAACGCTTGGAATAATGCTGATGATAATCGCCGCGAACATCGAGGTGAAATCGGTTGTAAACTGGCTGGCGAAAAAACGAATGCCCATTTGCAGAGTCCGCACCTGTTCGGAGGAAGTCAGGAGCATCGCATACAGGAACTCGTTCCAGCTGCTTAAGAATTGAAACGTCGCCGCGGTCACGATACCTGTGCGGGAAATCGGCACAATCACTCTAAAGAACTTTTGATAGAAATCGCACCCGTCCAACAGCGCGGCCTCCTCCAGCTCACCGGGAATCGAATCCATAAAACCTTTGATAATAAAGACGGACAGCGGAAGCGAGATCGCCGTATACGTTAAAATCAGTGCCAGCTTGGTGTCATAGAGGCCGAGCGTCCGAATTAAAGTGAAATACGGAACCATCAGCGCGCTAACCGGCACCAATATCCCCGTGATCAGGGTTGAAAATATAACCGGTCCGAACTTGAACTTATACCTGGAGAGCACATAGGCGGCCATGGATGCAACCAGGGCGTTCAAGGCTGTTGCCGAGAAACTGATTATAACCGAATTTGAAAATAACAAAGCCAAGTGCGCCGACTTGAACGCATTCACATAATTGCCGAACTGCGGCGGAGAGGGGAACCGGAAAGGATCGCCAAGCAGTTCGACATTTGTTTTAAGCGAAGCCATGACAAGCCAAAGCATGGGGAAGAGCGTGTAGACAAGAAACAAGGACAGAATGGTCCGGGAAAATAACTTTTCAAGCAGCGCATTTATTTTCATAAGACTTCTCCTGAATTACATGTCATATTTGGCGGCGTTAAATAATCTGCGTACCGTTAGAATAATCAGACCACCCAGAACAATCAGCACCGTGCCCAAAGCATTGGCCGTCCCGTAATGGAAGTTCTGCAGTTCTTTATATAAATAAAGTACAAGGACCGAGGTGCTGTTGGCCGGACCGCCATTTGTCAGAAGCAGAACCTGCTCGAATTGCCGAAGTCCGTTAACCATCGCAAGCGTAACGCAAGTAGCTATGGTTCCTTTAATCAGCGGCAGCGTGATGTACCAATCCTGCTGCGTGCGTGTCGCTCCGTCAATGCTTGCCGCCTCATAGTAGGACTGCGAAACCGAAGAGATATCCGCCAAAATAATGACCATGAAATAGCCGATATACAGCAATCCGTACACGAGTACGGAAGGGAACGCGCTGTCCAGCCCTCCGAGCCAGTTATGCTCCCATTCGGACAATCCGATCAAACGGAGAAAGCCGTTAAGCAATCCCCGTTCATTGTTATAGATGGCTCCCCACAACATCGTAATTGCGATACCCGAGATGACATGGGGGAAAAAATAAATCGTTCGCAGCAGCTTCCAGCCCTTCGGCTTTCGGGCCAGCAGCAGGGCGACCAGGATGGCAAGCGGTACCTGAATCAACGCCTCCGCGCAGGCCCAGATCAAATTGTTGCGAATGGAGATCCGAAATACTTCATCTTGAAACAAGGCGCTGTAATTTCGGAGGCCGACAAACCCGGGACTGCTCATCCCATCCCATTTCATTAAGCTGACAACGACGACATATCCGACAGGATATAGAAAAAAGGCGGCAAAGAGCAGTAAGGCCGGCAGTAGAAAAAGGATAGCGCCTGTACGGAAATGGGTGGTTCGCTGCATGTTCTGCCTCCTTTACTTCAGTTTCCAGTGTGCCGGATTTATTTTGAATCGGCTTGTTTAAGCTGCTCCACGAACTGTTCCGGCGTATATTTTCCAAGCACCAGACCGCTTAACGCTTGCGGGAATTCCGCGCCGACGGCGGGGCTCACGCTTGCCCGGAAATGGGGGATGATGTATGGCGCGGCTTCCATTCCTTTTTTCATCTCGGTTTGCAGGCGTTCCAATTTATCATCCTTAGTAACCTCGTATTTAATGACGAATAGTGATCCGGAATCCAGCGATATTTTCTTCACATTGTCCGGAGAGGTCAAGTATTTAAGAAACTTCACAATGGCTTCTTCTTTCTTTTTATCCTTTTGCTTGCCTACGGCCAGACTTGCTTGGGTAAAACCGATATACTGCCCGGGTTGTCCTTTCCCGCCTTCGTACACGGGGGCAGGCGCTACCTCGACGGAGTCGTACAATTGATCAATGCCTTCCTTTTTGATTCGGCCGATAAACCAGGGACCGTTAAGTAATACAACGGTTTGCTGATTTAAAAAGTGGCCGCCTGCATTGTCCAGTCCGACAGCATCTCCGGTAGTGTAGTCAAAGAGCTTTTTCAGCACCTCGGCGGCTTGTACAAAAGCGGGGTCGTCCAATCCGTGTTTGTACACATCCGGTCCGCCAATTGCGGACACGAGCTGGGAGTACCACAGCATGGAGACCCATCCGTCGCCTCCGGTCATTTGCGTTGCGGGAGCGATGCCTGCGGTTTTGAGTTTGTCAAAAGCGGCGAACAGCTCGGTATACGTTTTGGGGAAACCGGTGATGCCCGCTTGTTTAAACAGCTTGGTATTGTATAATACCGGGGTTACGCCGAACTCGAACGGAATCGAGTACACTTTGCCACCATATGCGGCATTGTCAAAGGCATGATCCAGGAACGTGCTTTTCCACTGCTCGTCCAGATAAGGCGTAAGATCGGCCAAATTTCCCGATTTGTAATAGAACTCCCCGTCCGCGGGATTATCGAAGGAAAAAATATCCGGCGCTGTCCCCGTCGTAATATTGGTGCGGATTTTATCCTTGTAGGCGCCGTAATCGGGGATCTCTTCAACGACGACTTTGATCTTGCCTTGATTCTGTTCGTTGAAATCTTTGACGATTTGAGCGAACGTGGCGGCTTTGGAATCTTTGGCTACCCATATGCTGGGGAATTTGATTTCGACTTCGGATGCTTCGCCGCTATTGGCGTTTTCACCGCAGGCGCTTAACAGCATGGAAAGGACCAGCAGGATCGCGGGCAGCGTAAGCAGGAGAGCTCTCTTGTTCATCGTATGTACACTCCTTAAATGGTTATTAGCTAGCAAACAGTATGTTATTATCAGCTTCTCTAGTGGTCTAGTCAATGTCCAATAAATTTACTTGGTTTACTATGTTTTATATATTATCAACCCGGATATTCGCAAGTAAATGTCATTTTAAGTTGTTCTCGTTTGTCATTTTAAGTCATGATGAATGATTGCTGCGGAATAAAAGAGTGAATGAAAGGCATTGTGAACCTTATAGAAATTATATATTATTTATAAAAATGAGACGCATTGTAAAAAGAGGTCAGTTATATGAAAGACAAGATGATCGAAGATAATCATGAGTTTTTGGAGCTGCGCCTATTTACCCCTTCCGTATTTGAAAAGTCCGGAGCCGCTTGGCCGATTCGCCTTGGACATAATATTGCCAAACCGAATTATCATATTGGCCCCCGAACGACGCCCTATTATTATTTGCTTTTTGTGCTGGAAGGGCAAGGGACGTTTCATCAAAATGAGCAAACCTTTCAGCTCCGCCCAAATGATATTTTCTGTTTGTTTCCGCAGGTCATTCATGAATATTACACGCGTCCGGATGATCCGCTCCGCAAAGTATTTATTGCCTTCGACGGGAGGCAGGCTGTAATGCTGCTTGAGAAGATTGGGCTGACTATGCACAGCCCGCATGCGGCGGGTGTATTAACATCCGAAGCGATTCAACTGATGTGGGATTTCTTCAGATTGGTGAATTCGGATAATGATACGGACCTGAGACGGCTTATCTTATTCCACCGTATCTTCGACCAGCTCTCTGCTGCGGTTGACAGTTCTGCTCGTAATGATCTGCGGGATGTCTCGTGGCTTCAAAAAGGGCATGAATATATGGAGATTCACTATGCGGAGGGCATTACAGTTGAAAGAGTTGCGGAGTATGTCGGCATAGACCGCACCCATTTTACCAAACAGTACCGCAAGACTTACGGAATCACACCCATTCAGTTTATCCAGGACTTGAAGATGAAGGAGGCCCGGTCATTGCTGGAGCAGACCTCCTATACCTTGTCCGAAATTGCCCACTCTGTCGGCTACCCCGATATCTTCTCCTTCTCGAAAGCATTTAAGAAACGTCTTGGTGTCGCTCCCACTCAATATCGGGAGACGAAAATCAAGAGCGGGCAGCAGACATGAGTTAAGTATGGTTGAGAAGCTAGGAATAAGAACGCGGGAGCGCAAAAAAAGGTTGGGTCAGAATGAACTTCTGCCCAACCTTTTTATTCGAATCATCGAAGACTGCTCCTTACGCGCTTACCAAGTCTTTGGCTTCTCTTTCGAAGGTACGGACCAATTCCGGATAAAGATCGCCTTCTCTTAGCAGCTCCTCATGTGTGCCTTCCTCAACGACCTGACCATCTTTCATGACGAAGATGATGTCGGCATTCATTACCGTGGACAACCGGTGCGCAATGATGATCGTTGTCCGTCCCGAACGCTTGTCATCCAGCAGCTGCTGTACTTTCCTTTCCGTCTCCAAATCAAGAGCGGATGTGGCTTCATCCAGGATGAGAATATCGGGATCTCTCAGCATCGCTCTAGCCAAGGCTAGACGCTGGCGCTGGCCTCCGGAGAGCTGAATGCCCCGTTCCCCAATGGTTTCATCCAGCTTGTTCGGCAGCTTCATTACCGTATCAAGAAGCTGCGCGTCCTGCAGCACGAAGGCAAGCTGTTCATCCGAGTCTTCCCGGCCGAACAGCACGTTCTGCCGGATCGTGTCGGCGAGCAGGTAAGGCTCCTGGAATACGATTGCAATCCTGCTCATCCAGTCCTGGCGCCGAATATCGGTAAGCGGAATGCCGTTCACCAGAATTTCGCCTTCGCTTGGATTGTAGAAGCGGGTGAGAAGCTGGGCCACGGTCGATTTGCCTCCGCCGCTTGCGCCCACGAACGCGATTTTCTTTCCGACCGGAAGGGCGGCGGTAAGGCCTTTAAGTATATTTTTGTCCTCATAGGCGAAGCTGACGTTCCGGAACTGGATGGATTGAACTTCGCCGCTAAGCGGCTGCGTACCGTTATCGATTTGCGGTATACCATTGAAAGCTTCGATGCGGTCGATTAAAGCGAAGCGCGCGATCATCATCATGACATAATCGAACAGCCAATGGATTTTATCCATAATTTGCAGCACCAGCTGAAGGACGACCACGAAGGTTCCAAGGGTCAGTCTCCCCTCAATCAGCTGATAGCCTCCCACGGCTACAACCGCAACGGCAACTCCCCAGCGCAAGGGCGCGCTGAACAGCATCTGAAGGTTGACGGTCCGCCCTTCCTGTAAAATCGCGTCAAAGTATTTTTTAAACAAGG
>NZ_JAAKGU010000025.1:0-4071 GCF_011043685.1 Paenibacillus apii
ACAGAACTTCGTCGGCATCACGATTGACGGCGGCAAGCTGACGGCATTTACGTACGAAATTGATCAGAATGTGGACAAAGCTGCTCCGTATCTGGTTGACCAGTTTGGTATTCAAAAAATCTCCAATACCGGCAATAACGTTGACACCCCTAGCAATACTGGAGGTGGAGGAACGAAACCGGCGCCGCCAGCAACGCCGACGGTACCAACGGCACCAACTACGCCGTCGTCACCAGAATTACCGGCACCAATCGTTCCGGCGGCAAAGCTGAAGGATATTGGCGGGCACTGGGCAGCAGCTGCAATCAACAAGGCCGTGGAGCTTGGATTTGCCAAAGGGTATGCAGACGGAACCTTCCGTCCGAACCAAACGGTCAACCGGGCGGAATTTATTACTCTCCTGATGCGTGCTGTGAAACATCCGGATGCCGGGAAGTCACTGGGCTTCAAAGATACGGGCAAAATTCCGGCTTGGTCGCAATCCTATATCGCGCAAGCTTTGGATGCGGGTATTATTGCCGGCTATAACGATAACACCTTCCGTCCCGATCAGGTCATCACAAGAGCCGAAATGGCGGCGTTGATTGTCCGTGCTGGCGGGGTCGAAGTGAATCCTAAAGCGGCGCTGTCTTTTGCGGACGCCAAGGTTGCTCCGAAATGGGCGGTTCCTTATATCGCAGCGATTAAGGATGCGGGGCTTGTGAATGGAATTGGTCAGAACCGCTTTGCTCCAAATCAAAGTGTTACAAGAGCGGAAGCTGTAACCGTCATTCTGGGGCTGCTGCAGCGAGCGCAATAACAGCAATTTTCCACAAACGGGGCGTCCCACAAGCCGTGCAACGGCTAGGGACGCCTCTATACTTTGAGGAGTTAAGTCCGCAGCAGATCGGCGTGGTTGATTTTCTAGTTTTAATTTGTAGGTCCTGATGGAGAGCTTTAGCATCAGGACTATTTGTGTTTAAAGGGTTCTGGCACTTATCCTGTCTTTTTTATACTCATAACCGAAAAAATGGCTTAGGGGAGCTGCTTGTATATTGGACACGCTCCAGTTCTTCGGCAATGATACGCATGCCCTCTTCAATATCTTGCTCATCGGTCCGCATGATGCTAAGGCGCAGTAAATTAAGCTTTGGGAAAGATGGAAGGAACTGATTATCGGTTGCAAATACATCAACGCCACGATTCTCCAATCGTTTGACCAAATCTTCTGTATGAATGAAGTCCGGAAGATGTATTGAAGTGAAAAGCCCTCCGCAAGAATGGATGGTATATAAGTACTCTTTGGACAATAATCGCTGTGAAATTTCTCTTAGATGTTTAATGCGATGATTGTACAAGGATTTCATTTGCTTCGCATGATGTGCATACATCCCGGACTTCATATAAATCTCGAGTACACCTTGAGAAAGCACCGAGGTGCTCAGATCCGCCGCATGTTTATGCCATTGGAGCGAAGGAATAAGCGACGTTGGTACTGCTGCTGCGGCAAGCCTTAATCCGGGCAGCATCACTTTGGAAAAGCTTCTGAGATAAATGACATGACTGGCTCCATTATAAGCGTGAATAGGATCTGCTTTACTGTTTGTTTCCAAATCAGCAAGATAATCATCTTCAACGATGTAGACGTCATTGGCTTTGGCGAGTTCTATCAGTCGCTGTTTGTCTTCCGCTGTGTAAGAAGTGCCTAACGGATTATGGAAGCGCGGGATTGTATAAAAAAACTTAATCATATTACTTTGAAAATAGCGCTCCAAAGTCACCCAATCAATGCCGTCAGGAGTTCTTTCGATGCCGATAACGGTTTGTCTTTGTGTCTTAAGCGCAGCCAGCATTCCCCAGTACGTTGGTTGCTCGACCAGAATGTTGGTTTTTCCATTTGGAAAAGGCATACCGGCTAGAAGATGGAGAGCTTGCTGGGCGCCTGAAAATATAAATACTTGCTGAGCCGAAGGGAAAACCTGTTGCTGCTGAAAAAGCTTCACGATCTCCTGGCGAAGAGAAAGCAAACCCTGTGGATCGGGATAAGTGAATATAGACGACTCAAATAATTCCATCGCTTTGTTCAAGCATTGACGAAAGTCTGTTTGCGGTATCGATGCGGGATCGGGAGCCGCTGATGTAAAATCGATTCGTTTTGTTTGCAGCAGGGGAAGGAGCGCTTCTTTGGCTACGACAAAATAACCGCTTTTCGGGCGTGAATAAATGAGATATTGTCTTTCGAGTTCTTGATAAACACGAATGATCGTGTTAAGGCTGCAATCGAATCTTTCGCTCTGCTTGCGGATGGATGCCAGCTTCTGGCCGGGCTTGATGAGACCATTGGCTATCTCCGAGCGGATGATTTGTTGAATGGATTCCATTTTATTTGTCATAAAATATGCCTCCAACCAGAAGAATTTGCTCTGCTATTTCTGTATCCTTACAGATGGATAAAAGATCAATATTCATGATTATTTGTATCTATTATAATACAAATCATCTTGCAAAGATGCATCTTATGACTACTTTCGTACATAGTTACTTTTAAGTGTCGAGTGCATTTTCGTATTAAATAATATTTTGGAGTGATTGTAATGAACAAAACGACAAGCAGCTGGACCAATGGTTTTCTGGGCGTACTCATCTTCAGCGGCTCGCTACCAGCAACACGGTTGGCTGTGATGGATTTGGATCCGTTGTTTCTCACCGTATGCCGTGCCGCAATTGCTGGGGTGCTAGCGGGAGTGCTCCTCCTCATCTTCCGGCAGCAACGGCCTGTCCGAAGTGACATTGGTCCGCTATTGTTAGTAGCACTCGGCGTGGTAGTAGGTTTCCCACTGCTTACAGCCTCGGCGCTTCAGTATGTCACATCCGCGCATGCAATTATCTACATTGGACTTCTGCCGCTTGCGACGGCGATTTTTGGTGTACTGCGTGGTGGTGAACGCCCCCGACCAACCTTTTGGATTTTCTCAGCTCTAGGCAGCTCCCTTGTAGCAGGATTCGCCCTAACACAAGGGGCTGCATCTTCGCCGGTCGGTGATGCGTTAATGCTGGCTGCTATCATCGTGTGCGGTTTCGGTTATGCGGAAGGAGGACGACTTTCTCGGAGGTTAGGAGGATGGCAGGTGATCTCTTGGGCGCTCATTCTGTCGCTTCCCGTTATGTTACTGCTCTCGTTTTATTACATGCCGGTTTCGTGGGCGGGTATCAGTGCTTCCGCACTTTGGAGTCTTGCTTATGTCTCTCTGTTCAGCATGCTCATCGGCTTTGTGTTCTGGTATCGTGGCCTTGCCCAGGGAGGTATAGCAGCGGTCGGGCAGTTACAACTACTTCAGCCATTCTTTGGGCTATTACTTTCTGCTCTCGTTCTTCACGAGTCAATTGGTTGGCCTATCTTTGTAGTAAATATCGGTGTCGTACTGTGTGTGGCGGTCGCACGGCGATTCGCAACGTAGATATATCGTTTGGTAGGTAAAGGGGAACCATAATTCAGAGAGTGTAGGCTTGTTGAAGAAACGGCCCTTTAACTATCGCTTGACTCCATGACAGCATTTATACATGAATCCAGTATTCGTAGACTTTCTACAGCGCTTGACCTGGGGTTACGCGGTTGAATCTGATAGCACACCCGTTCAGGCGGAGGGGATTCCAGATGATAAATAAAGAATTCACCTGTTTGTTCATACCGGCGTGCCAGAGACATCGGAACAATGGCCGATTCTTCCATTATTCATGCAGGAATTTGGCGTCTCGATTTCGACGGCCAGTTTGTCGATTTCGTTAACGATACTTGACTTGACATTGTGTTTTCATCGCTGTTTTTGGCTGTATTTTCGGATAAATGGGACCGTAAAATCTATAAGTTGAGCGTCGGTAAGAAAATCGTAAGAAATTCCGTATAGAAAAGTTAGGATCTTGTGATAAGCAACGAATAAATAACGCCTATGTGCTCGGTAAGATGAAACTACCGAGCATATAGGCGTTATTGACGTTTGATACGTGGCTTTGTTTTACGTTGAAAGCTTAAAACGAATCAATATCCTAAAATCACGACCTCAGGAGGCATACGATGAAAAGAATGTTATTCAC
>NZ_JAAKGU010000026.1:0-2268 GCF_011043685.1 Paenibacillus apii
GGATACCGCAGTATCCGGAGACTCTGCTGCCAATACAGGTCCTGCCGCATTCAAAGAACCCGCCGCCAACAGCAAAGCCAGCAGCATAACTGTTATGTACTTTAATAATCTCATCCTAATCTCCTCCTATACTTTCTTTTCGTCACAGGGGACAATAGGATAATTCTAGCAATGAATGGTAAATAGAATGTTAGATTGTTGTATAGGGTATGTAAATATTGGAAAAACATAGTATGGCATTGAATCATGTTTCGGTTAACTTTTGCGATTCATCCAACTTGCTGTTTACTTTCAGGGGATAACAGATCTTTGTTTTACTTCCTTTAATCAAACGCAAACTTCAGATCCTTCCTTTAAGAATAATGGGAAAGCTATATGAAGAACAATCGTACACGTCTGATAGCCGCATACCTGTTCAAACGCTGCTGATAAAATATGCTGTCCACCGTGCTGCTGCATATGATCGAAGCGGCGTTCCCAATCTATTTCTCCCACACACTCGCTATGTACACCAAGTAGTTTCTCTATATAGATTAATGACATCCTTCAATGCTGCCGCTGCTGCTCCTCTTGGGTGAGATGCGCCTCCAATTGCACAAACAGCCCCCATTTCGATCGTTTCAAAAACGACACCTTTATTTGTTCCATTGACATGAGCTAAAGGATGCTCGCTTTCAAGCTCACATGGTTTTACTTCTACGATTACATTCTCAGCTTCTTTGTAAGCACTAGCTAGAAGCTTAAGCGTACGGCCCTTTTGTTTAGCTTCCTGAATGTCTTCCTTAGTGACTTGTTCAATGCCTTTAATTTTTACATCGTCGATTAATAAGCTGCTTCCGAAAAATCCATTAGCGAGGAGGAGAATTTTGCAAGCCGTATCAAATCCTTGTACATCTAGAGCAGGGTTCGCTTCCGCAATTCCTTTTTCTTGTGCAATTTTTAGCGCTTCTTCAAAAGATAAATTGTTCTCGCTCATGCTGGCTAAAATGAAATTGGAGGTTCCATTTAAAATGCCTTCAATACGAGTAATCGTGCACCCTGCTAAACTGTATTCTCCGATATCAAACGTGGGTAAAGCTGCTGCGGTTGCGCCGCTGTATTTTAATCGGCTACCATGCTTGGCTGCTTGTGTTTTGATTTTATCGAATGACTTTACAAGGGCTCCTTTTGAAACAGAGACAATATCCATCCCATTCTCCATAGATTTCTGAATATAGCCAAGTGCTGGTTCTCCCGTTTCTATATTTGTCGGAGTGCACTCGATCAGGACATCTCCTTGAAAAATGGGTTCAGTAAACGGGAGCTTGAAATATTCCGAATATCTCGAAAGTGCTTCCGAACCCGTTCCGAAATCAATCAAGCTTGAGAGCTTGATTCCTTCTTCTTCGTAAATCATTCCTTTACTGCTAACGATTCCGGTTACGAGTAAGTCAAAGCCGTATTTTTCTTTGATCAAAGCTCCATTGTGAATAATCAGTTTGATTAGCTCTTTTGCAACGGTACCATACCCAGTTAATATGATTTTCTTCTGCATAGAAATCTCCTTTTACTTAAATTAACTTAATCAGAAAACGAACTTTAGGGCTGCACTAATCTATTTTTAACTGGCTAGTTTCAGTCCCACAGCAGAGCCAAGGACCAACCCTATACACAGAATGCGAATTAAACTGCGTGGCTCATTATAAAAGATCATTCCAAGGATAGCACCTCCAGAAGCGCCAATTCCAGTCCATACAGCGTAAGCTGTTCCCATCGGAAGTATTTTCATTGCCAACGACAAAAATAAAAAACTAAGGCCAAAGCTGGTGTCTGATTTCGCCATACGTAGGCATCCCAGCTACGTGGGGGCTTGGCCCCACCCACGACCGGACTTTCACCGGCTAGAAAATGCGTGCTTATCTGGGCACGCGACATAAAATACAGCCGGCAGATTGCCGGCTGTTCAATTTCCTAGGTTGTTATGTCCATTATTACAATTAACCCTCCATATAGAAGTTCTCTTTATTTTAAAAGTACTTTTTAAAAAGATTGTCCTCGTAGATTTGTACTATATTCTAACGTAGATTCATATTGGATTAGGTTTATAAACGCACCTGCGGCCCCAATGAGCTGCTCGCCTAGTTCTTGTGATGTTTTATAGTAAAAGTTTCCTCCACCTGTTCTATTTTTTGACTCAGGATAATACAAAGTAGCATTAATCATCTCATTATACCTTTTCATGTAAATATGAACTTGAGGGTAATGCTTCTGATGCTGAAACAAGATTCT
>NZ_JAAKGU010000027.1:0-1404 GCF_011043685.1 Paenibacillus apii
CGGCTAGGCCCCCTAAATCCGGAGTCATGCCCTACAATTAACAAGCGTTCGTAAAATAACTCTTTATTTCGAGGGTTTACATGGCTTTATGAAATTTCGAGGAGTCCTCCAGTGTTTTGACCCATTCGGAAAACTTCGTTGGAGGCAATAACTTCAAGCTGCCATGCATCTTACGGTTGTTGTAGAAGTCCATGTATTGATCGAGGGCCTCGTAGGCTTCGTCGAAAGTCATGAACTCTCTATTTCTGAATAGATCGCGTTCCAGCAAGCTATGGAATGACTCAATGTATGCATTCATATTCGGTGTCCGCGGCGGGATGCGTTCGTGAATCATGTCCAGGCTTTCACAGGTATCTCCAAATAACTTACTGACGAATTGCGGCCCGTTGTCTGTTCGAATCACGGGCAGGGCTTCTCTGGATTGGAGACGACTCTGTAACGCCCGCCATAGCGTTTGAACCGCATGTTTGGCTTCACATACGGGTCCTCTGTACTGCTGGACCACGACACGGTCAAACACATCAATGATGCTAAGTACAAAAAAGAAACGCTCCTGGCCGATGATATAGCCGTACTTAATGTCCATTTGCCACAACTGGTTGGACCCGGTGACGACCCGGTTCTTGGGGAGCCGGCGTGGATGTGAGGGGAGGCACTTATGGGGTTGTTTCAGAATCCCTAGCTCCTTACACAAGCGATACGCTTTTTTCTTGTTGAGCTTCACGCTGTACCGGTTACGAATACATTGCGCCAGAAGCTTGTAGCCATAGACATGCTCTTCGCCTTCGAGGAGCTCAAGCAGCCACTCCTTGATTTGTTCGTCACTGACTCTCTTTCCCGTATCCGTGAAGGAGTAGCCTGGTACCGGACGGCCCATTTGGCCTTCTGGTGGGCGTTTTGTTGCCGGACGGGCAGCCCGTTTTTTACGGTCGTAGTACGTCGATTCGGATAATCCAAGGATGCGCAGAACCCATGCCACCGGTTCCCCCCGCTTAATAAATAGGTCTGCTACTTCGAATTTTTCGGATAAGCGGGGTTTTTCTTTTTTAGCAGTTCTCGCAGAATCTCAAGCTCAAGCTCTTTTTCTCCGAGCACCTTCATGGCCTTTTCGTAGCGTTGCTCCACATCCTGAAGTCGCTGAAGTTCTTGCAGATGCTCGTCTGCAACCGGAATTTCTTCTGGTGGAATGGAGTCACGATGATCCCTAATCCACCCGCGTATGGTTTCTGGATGAATGTCATATATGCGGGATAACACCCCCACCTTAACTCCAGCCAGCGCTTCCTTAACAATTTTAAGCCGTGCTTCCTCTTTCAACCTCTTTCCCATCCTCGTCATCTCCCCCTTATCTCCAGTTTAAATTATTGGGTGGGAGGACTCCAGTTTAATTAGGGGGCCTAGGAG
>NZ_JAAKGU010000028.1:0-1267 GCF_011043685.1 Paenibacillus apii
TGGTCAAGACCCCATTTAGTGGACATTGAAAAAAACACCTAGGCTGCAAACTGGCGCCGGTACTCTACCGGCGTCAGTTTATTTAATTTACGTTGCGGCCGTTTTCGGTTATAAAATCGTATGTATTTCTCAATTCGGCTTTGTGCCTCTGCCAGATTTCGGATATCATAGGGATAGAGTCCTTCCGTTTTGAGATGCGAGAAGAAGCTCTCCATGGAGGCGTTGTCTAGGCAATTGCCCCGGCGAGACATGCTGATTTGGGCGCCAACCTGTGGCAGCATGTCGTGGTAAGCATGAGACGTGTACTGGAATCCCTGGTCGCTGTGAACGACCAATCCGGTCACGTCTTTTTGCTTGGCAAAAGCTTTCGTGAACGTCTGTAGAACCAGCTCATTGTCGTTGCGTTCACCTAGCTGGTAGGCCACTATCTCGTTGTTAAATAAGTCTTTCACCGCTGAAAGATACAGCCAGCGATCCCCGACACGGTATTGGGTGACATCGGTGACCCATTTCTGGTTTGGTTTTTCAGCTGTAAAGTTTCGTTTGAGCAAGTTCTCAGCTACACGCTCACCTGTCGGGTACGTCACGTTCAAGCGGCGTTTTCGGCGGATCTTAGCTTGAAGGCCAAGCTGTTGCATGAGACGCAGTATCTTCTTGTGGTTCATCCATATCCCCTCGTCCTGCCATATCATAAGTTGGAGCTGCCGATAACCGTACTTCCCCTCGTAGCGCCAGTAAGCTCTACTGATGAGTTTCTTGGCATCTGCATCCCGATCGGTCTGTTTTCGCTTCAGGTACGCATAATAACCGCTTCTGGAAACGCCGAATAACTGGCACAATTCTGTGATCCGACCTTGGGCAGACGCCTTCTCTACAAGGACATACCTTTCTTCCTTACCTCCTGTATCCAGATTTCCAAGCACTTTTTTAGCATTTCGTTTTCCCGCTTGAGCTTTTGAACATACCGGTCTTGATTGATGTATTCCTCTCGTCTGCCTCGCTGATCCAGGAGTCCAAATTCGCCTTGTTCCCGGTATTTGCGCATCCACTTCTTCATCCTCTGCGGGTCATGAATGCCTAAATGTTCGTTAATCTTTCGGTAGGTCCATCCTTCCACAACATGCAGGCGAACGGCCTCTTTCTTGATCTCTTCGGAATACGTTTTAAACTTTTGCCCTTTGATAGCCATACAAAAAATGCACCCCCAAGAACTTCATCGGATAAACCAGGGGTTTATTCCAATGTCCATTCTAAGGGGTGCACTTCA
>NZ_JAAKGU010000003.1:0-422628 GCF_011043685.1 Paenibacillus apii
TTTTAATTTCTTAGCCGCAATAAAACGACTAGATTAATAATATACCATATTGTTTATGATCTATACAACCTGTAATTTCTACCAATCGACCTATCATGTTTTAATCAGCGGCCGGACTAATAATATACCTTGTCTGAACTATTTATTCAACATGCAAGTTTTACCAGAAACCAAAAAGGGACCTTCCGTCAGGAAAGTCTCCTTTAATTTATCGCTTCGCCTTATAAAACTCATGATACAGCTTCATGAGCGCCCGCTTTTCAATCCGCGACACATAACTGCGGCTGATCCCAAGCTCCTTCGCAATTTCCCGCTGCGTCCGCTCCTCGCCACCGGTATCGAGGCCGAAACGGCCGACAACCACCTCTTTTTCCCGGTCGTCCAGAATGTCGAGGTTGCGGTAGATCTTGCTCTTCTCGATCTTTAGGTCCACTTCCTTGATGACATCGTCCGTATCCGAGCCCAGAATATCGATGAGCGTAATTTCGTTACCTTCTTTATCCGTCCCGATCGGATCGTGGAGTGACACGTCCTTACGGGTCTTTTTAAGCGAACGGAGGTGCATCAGAATCTCGTTCTCGATACAGCGGGCCGCGAAGGTGGCGAGCTTGGTCCCCTTGTTCGGGCGGTAGCTCTCGATCGCTTTGATCAGCCCGATGGTGCCGATGGAGATAAGATCCTCCATATCTTCACCAGTATTATCGAATTTTTTTACTATATGGGCGACTAAGCGTAAGTTATGTTCAATCAGCAAATTCCGTGCCTTGGCATCTCCCTCGGCCATCATTCCCAAGTATTTGCTTTCTTCCTGCTCAGTCAAAGGTTGGGGAAAGGCATTGTTCCTTACATAAGATACAAGCAGCGACAGTTCTTTGATCAACAGTGCAATGGTGCTAAGAAATCCGGGCACTTTGGCGACACCTCCCGCACATGTACAATGAAACCGGTCAGTCATTCTTACGGGTTCACGGTCACTTCATTGTATGTGGGTGAATGCCTAGAAGTGCATGTACGGGAGAAAATTTGAGGGCAATGATTACGAGACCGCTCAGCAGCGCAGCAATACAGAAGAGATAAACGCGCCCGGCCAGGAAAACCAATGCCGTGATTCCACTGTTCCCGTATGCCCGTTTACCGCTTCAGGGAAAAGTCCGTCCCACTGAACAATCTCCGCCAATTTACTCCGGACTTTTTGGTGACGTTGTTCGTCTCCGATCTGCAGGCTGTACAGAAGCTCCTGCCCGTCTCCCAATGGCCAAGGGTGAGGGGTGTGGACGGAACCGAGTCCGCCATATTCCCCGCCGTAAAAGCCTCCCTTATTCTCCTCCGAAAAAGCAAACTCCATCGTATTTACCCAGCTCGGGTCATCCGAATTACAGAATCCCCATATCGGAGCATAAACGGTCGGAAGATCGTTCGCATCATGATAACGCTGAAAGCTGCCCTTCAAGTCGGTAAGATAGGCAAACAATTCTCCGTCACCATGCGGCGTAACAAAGTAATCCAGAATATCGCGCTTGACGAGCCGGGCCATTTCCAACAATTCGAGCTCCGTAAAAGAAAAGGTTTCATTCAGCTTGGCCAGCGATTTCAGCGTATGCCAAACCAATACCTGGCTGGAGAAATGATAAGGGTACGTGACTTCATCATCCGCCGGAGTTTCACCCGTTTGAAAAAGCCATTGTTCCCTATCCTTGTATTCCATGATCATAACCAGTATTTCGTGAATCTTGGGCAAAAGTCTTATAACTGTCTGGCGATCCTGGAACCTGTCGTAATATTCGCAAAGCTGAAGCAGCGGATAACACTGCTGATCCAGTTGGAATACATCATCCTTGCAAAATCCGTTCGTCAGGTAGGCGCGGCCCCAGTAACGGTTCGGACGAACGGCTTTTTCGAACATCCACAATAGATGGCCCTTGACGGTTCGCTGCACCTGATTTTTGAATTTGGGAACGTAAGACTCCTCATACAGCCCTTGTGCGTGCTGCTCCGAATCAAGCAGCAGTCTCATCATATAATAGGAATCCCGGTTCCACGACAGAGGCAGAAGCTGATGATCGGTAATGATGCACACAGCCTCTTCATCGACCGGGACGGAGCAGCAGGACAGGATGTAGGCGATGTTCCTGTGAATAATGAGCTTCTCCGCATCCAAAAGACTGTCCGTTGTCAGCCTCGGCGTCTCTTCCCATGCCCGCTTTTTCCAAGCCTGAAGTTCCTCAAAGCTGAAAAATGCCGGCTCGCCTGCTACCTCTGATATCAGGCAAAGCATCGTAAGCTCGCGGCTCTCACCGTTGTTTACAATCAATTCTGTATCTTGTATATAGGTTACCGGGCGGTCCACAGTTTTCTCCATCGGCAGCAATTGTAGCGGGTCTGCCCCGTTAAAGAAATACAGGCTCGCCTCAGCCGGCAGATTCCGATTGGTAATTGTCAGGCGGTTGTTAGCGGTAGTGACAGCAAGATCCGCCTGCGGAATCGGGATCGGACCGCCTTCCGTCAATTGTCCGTAGCTGCACCGGTGAAGGCTGAAGGTGCCGCCCACCGTCAAAGGAACGGACTCCGGTTTGTCTCCGTAATTAGTAACCGTAAGCTGCTGGGTCATGCCGCTCATCCCGTCATGATGAAAAGGGATATATACAGCATTGATCTCCATGGTCTGCCTTCTGTACCGGATGAGCGGGAAATGATTCAGAACCCAATAACACTCTCGTTTCCACCCCGGGCCCTTCGGTTGTATCCCGAATCCGGCGGCTCCCTCGGAGATATGCCCCTGATCTATTAGACGTCTGCGATAATGACGAACGTATTCACTGTCGTACCATTTATCATTTGGAAATGGTTCTGTAGGTTCCAGCGTAATGAATCCGTGGCGCGAATGAAAGTGATTAATCGAGCGGATATAACCATCCTCTCCGATGCTGGCAGAAAGCGGGCCGCACCCCACATCCAGAGGCTTGCGGTTTCGTGCATCAGGTAAAGGCATGAACTCAAAAGATGAAATAGACAAAGGAATTCCTCCAGTGTTCCGCATTCAATTATGGCTGCTGTGCCAATATTCCGTACAGTTCCGGTCTTCTGCTGCGGAGGCTCATCTCCTGCTTCCGCTCACTTGCGATTTCGCAAAGATCGATCGTGGCTGTCGCTACTTCTTCCTCATCGCCGGCTTCGCAAATCACGTCGCCCCGTGGATTGACGATCTTGCTGTTTCCGCAATAGACAATGCCTGCTTCCGAGCCTACCCGGTTAACGGCTACCGTGAAGATTTGATTGTCCTGGGCACGGGCTCTCGTTCGCAAATCCAGCAGGTATTCGAAATCTTTCGGGATGACCGAAGGGATAAAGATAACCTGGGCTCCTTTCAAGGCCAACACCCGGAACATTTCTCCGAATGCATGATCATAGCAGATGGCAATGCCTGTTTTTACCCCGCAAATCTCAAATATGGGAAAATCCGAACCGCTGCGGAAATATTGATGCTCTGTCGGATACAGATGCGCTTTTCGATACTTCCCGATATATTCGCCCTTTTCATTGATGACAAACGTTGTATCATAGAGCACGCCTTCCTGGTTCCCGTCCTTTTCCACGATCGTTCCGATAACGGCTGTTCCATAGGTACGGGCTTTGTTCGCCAATCGTTCAACGGTCGGACCCGGAATCGTTTCCGCCAACTCGTAAAAGGCATCTCCGATCAAATCGAAATTGTAGCCGGTCGTAAACAGCTCCGGGTAACAAATAACGTCCGCTTTGCCCCCTGTCTGGTCCAATAAGGCCTCTGCTTTTTGCAGATTATACTCCTTATCCAAAATTTTGCTGTCCATCTGTGCAATCGCGATTGTCAGCTCCGTCATATTCATTCCTCCGTCATTTTCACAATTTCACATGATTAGCCTTTAACGCCTCCGGCTGTAAGCCCCTGAACGAAGAAGCGCTGAAGCAGAGCAAAGATCAGTAAAGTCGGTATAGTGCCAAGAGCGGCAGCGGCGAACAGGACACCGTAATTGGTCCCCATGATCGGATCGCCGACAAATTTATACAGCATAACGCTGAAAGGAAACTTGTCCTCATTAAACAGCATCGTTAACGGCAGGATGAAGTCGATCCAGGTCTGCATAAATGTAAACATGGCGGCGGCCCCGATGCCAGGCAGAGCCAGCGGCAGTGCGACGCGATAGAGGGAAGCGATTTTCGAGCTGCCGTCCACCATCGAAGATTCGATTAATTCGTTCGGAATGGACTGAAAAAAGCCTTTTAAAATCCAAATGTTAAGCGGCAGCGTTCTTGCGGTATAAATGAGAATCAAGCCGCTGTAAGTATTCACCAGATGCATTCGCTGCAAAATATCGAATAAAGGCACAATCGCCGCCATACCGGGAATCAGCTGGGTGGCCAGGATGGCCAGCAGAAGAATCGTCTTCCCTTTAAATTCGTATTTCGCGAGTGCGTATGCAGCCGGAAAGCTCAATGTGACGCTTAAAGCCAGCGTGCCTACGGCCAGAATCAGGCTGTTGATCAATCCATTATCGATACCCGCTTCAAATAACGCTTTGGTATAGTTGGCAAATTCCCATTTGTCCGGCAAGATCGTAGGAGGAAACCGGTACAGCTCATCGGCTGGCTTGACGGACATGACGAACATCCAAAGAACAGGAAAGGCAATGACGATCGCCGCAGCGCTCATCAAGATATAGATTCCGAGTGATTTCTTTCGGTTTGTCATCTTGTTACGCACCTTCCTTCAGCGTGTTCAAGCCGAACAACCGGATATACACCAGAGTAATCAGAATATTGACAACAAAGATCAAGGTCGAAATGGTTGCGCCGAGCCCGAGGTCCATGAATTGGAATGCGCTGCGCCACATAAACATTCCGATCACATCCGTACTTCCAAGCGGTCCGCCCGCCGTAAGGACAAAGATAATGCCGAAGGAGTTAATGGTGTACAAGGTAATCATGATCATGTTCAAAAGCGACACATAGCGTATGGATGGCAGCGTGATATGAATAAATTTGCCCCAGGATGTACAGCCGTCCACTTCCGCCGCTTCATAAAGTTCCTTCGGAATACCCTGCATCGCCGATTCCAGCATAAGCAGGGAGAAGGTGCTTCCCCACCAGACATTCGCTACAATAACAGCGGGAAGCGCAAAGTCAAAGAGCCAGTTCTGCGGATCAGCGCCGAGCAGAGTGGCAAAATAATTGATAATCCCGAACTCAGTGTCCAGCATCTGCAGCCAGATTAGCGACACAACCAATTCGGAAAGCGTGTAGGGAACAATAAACGCCGTCCGAAAAAATCTTTTCCCCTTGACGCCCTGAGCGGAGAGCAGAGCAGCCAGCGCAAGCCCCACGAGAAATTGCAGCGCGACCGAGCCGGCCACATAGATGACGGAAACCTTCAAGGCATTGATAAATTCTCCGTTTGAGAACAGCTGAGAATAATGATCCAGCCCGACGAACGTCTCCCCCGGATTCAGAAGCTGCTTATCAAATAAACTGAGCCGAAATGCGTTGATGACCGGAAACAAAGCGAAAAGTCCCATCACCGCAAGCGCGGGAAGCATCAGCAAGAAGGGGATGGTTTTGGCCCATTTCTTGCTGAATCTGGATCTGGTTGAACCGGTGTTATCCCGGATCGCTGTGATCAGCGACTGTCCCACATATGCCACCACCTTTTTAAAAAGAATAGGGGATGAAGGCATCCCCCTTACTGCAAGCTATTGCTGAGGAAGTCCTGTAACATCGCTGATCGCCTTAGCCGCTTCCGTTACCGCCTGATCGGCAGGCGTTTTGCCGGATACCGCACTCTCGATCATCTTCTGGATTTGTTCCGATACCTTTGCATATTCCGGAATAACCGGACGGACATTCGCGTCATACAGGAACTTGCCCGTTTCAGCGAGGAACCAGTCCTTGTCTTTGTCCAGACCTTCGGTTACCGAAATCCGCGGAGAATTCTGTGCCGTGTCCACTACGAACTCCTTCATCAGTTCAGGGCCGGTTACAATTTTCAAAATCTCCATGGCGAGTTCCGGCTGCTTGGCCTGTTCATAAATGACATAGTCCATGCCGCCCGCAGATGTCGCTACTTTCCCGCTTCCGCCGGCCGGAATAGGCACAAAACCAAGCTTTTCTTTCATTTCGTCATCGCTCCACCCGGTCGTGTTCTTGATCATCGCGTATTCGTAGCTGCCCCCTACGGACAAAGCTACTTTTCCCGTTGCCAGCAATTTCGTGGCCCGATCCCATTCATAGGAAATCACTTCCTTGGTAGACGCCTTTTCACCCACAAGATCAGTCAGGAATTGGACCGCCGCCTTCGACTCCGTACTGTCTAATACCACTTTCCCGTCCTTGAAGACATCCGCGCCACTGGACCAGAAGAAGGGCATTAACAGACTTGTCGTCGTTTCTCCGGCTTTCATACCCCCAGGAAAAGCAATGCCTTGAGAGTTCCCGTATTTGGCCTGAACGTCCTTTTGCGAAAAATGCTTCGCTGCAGCCATCAATTCATCCCAAGTCTTCGGCGGCTGAATGCCCTCCTGGCTGAACCAATCCTTGCGGAACCAGATTAGAGCCATATCCGTTTGCGAACGGATGGCATAAGGCTTCCCTTCATAAGAGTCACCGCCAACGAATACCGGATAGAAGTCTTTCTTAAAATCATTCTCAACCCAGTCTGGATCGATCGAATCGAGCGGTTTAAGATATCCGGCGTCCGCAAACTCCGCCACCCATACCGAGTCGATCAGGGAGAAGTCGGGAGCTTGTCCGGCTGCAGCTGCGGTTGTAATTTTCTGGCGCAATTGCGGGTAGCCCAGGACAAGCTGATTGAGCTTCACTTGTTGATCCGGATGTTCCCCGTTCCAGATTTTCACCGCCTTTTCCACATAAGGAGCCCAGCGGTCCTGGTTAATGACGGTTAATTCAGTCGGTTCAGCGGAAGTTGGTTCAGCGGAAGATTCCGCTGTGCTTTCTCCCCCCTGCGTATTCTGAGAAGCGCCGGAATCGGAGCTTTTCGCTCCACATCCCGCCAAGATCGTCATGACTGCCAATACGAAAACCAGCACCAATACTTTCATTTTTTGCATGATATTCTCTCCTCCTCATATTTGCCGGTGTATTTTTCTAAAACGTTTTCCGAAAAAAGGAAATGCTACAAGAGTTTTTTCACCGTATCACACCCCTTGTTTCTCAAATAATCGGCTGCCCATCTGCTTCCATATATTTGAAACGAATAAAAAGCTTAGAGTTCTTCCGGAAAGCTTCTTATTCGGTCCACCCATTTACTAAAACGTTTTAGATAAAATTTGAAAGGAAGGCGTTAGCCCTCTCGTTTCGTTCCGCTGCTTTCTCTGATCACAAATCTCGCTGGAATCGTGGCATGCCGGGTAATTCCGTCCTGGCTGTCGATCAGCTGAAGAAGCATTTTTGCCGCCGTCTCCCCCATTGTAAAACGCTGCTGGTGGACGGTTGTTAATGGAGGCTGATAGTCTTTGGATTCGTCGATATCGTCAAAGCCGATGACAGCAATATCTTCAGGAACCTTGAAGCCTAAGTCCTTCAGAGCATCAATGATTCCGAAAGCCATCATATCGCTGGATGCGAATACGGCCGTAACCCCGCTGTCTTTTGAGAAGAAACGTTTGGTTAACTGATAGGCTTTGTCCCTGGAGAATTCTCCGTACAGGATCAAATCGCTATCTACTTTATGCCCATACTTATTCAGTGCCTGCTTATAGCCTTCGATCCGGTCGTACGACGCCTTGGCAACCTGGTCTCCCGCCATCTTCAAAATTCTCGTATGACCCAGTTGAATCAGATGTTCAACCGCCTGGAACGAGGCATTCACATTTTCCGTTTCAACGAAGTTAACATTGGTGTATTGATAGGATACACTGTCTATGTAAACGGTCGGTAGACTCTCATGCAGTTCCCGGATGTTTTCATCCGTACGTTGGTCGCCGGTGAGAATCAGGATAACGCCGTCGACACCTTTTTCATAGCAAATGGTCTTATAGCTGGACGTATTTCGCTTCTGATTGGCGAAGATGAGAATATCATACCCCTCCGCCCCGGCCACATCCTTGATCGAGCGGATCAGCTCACTGAAGAACGGATTGTCGAACCCCGAGTTTTGCCTGTCTCCGAAAAAGATTCCGATGGTATTCGATTTCTTCGTGATGAGCCCTCTGGCCATTACATTAGGTAAATAATCCATTTCCTTAGCTACATCGAGAATCATTTCCCTTGTCTTACTCTTTACATCCGAATAGCCGTTCAATGCTTTGGAGACGGTGGATACGGAAACCCCAGCCGCTTTGGCGATATCTCTTATGTTAACTATAATAACGCACCCCGCATTTTCTAAAACGTTTTCGAAAAATTTATATATTCATAATACATCCGAAGCAGAATATTGGCAATATTTTTTTATTTCAATGTTAAAATATTTAACACGAGTTCTGAATGTTACTTTCTGGGGGAAAGAAAAAGCAGCCTGTCAATGACAAGCTGCTTTCCCTCTCTTATCGTTTCGTACAATACAAATCATGGAGCAATCTCCACCGACAACTTATCGTATACGGAAGAATTAACCCGGATCTCGGCGTTCGCTGCTTCCCGGTTCAGCCACGCCTCGTACCGCTCATCGTCCAGCGGCTTGCCGGAGCGGTCACCGTCTTCCTTGGCAAGCCACTTCCGAAGCGCCAGCTCCAGGTTGGCCAGCGTGTAGCGATAATAGGCCTTTTCGCTGTACTGCTCCGGGCCATAGACAGGCTCGCCGAGCCGGAGACGGCTGCTGCGCGTCCGGTTCTCCGCATCCAGCTGAATCAGGAACGCCTTGTATCCGATGTCCCCGGCGATTCCGGCTTCCTTCGCGGCAATCTGCTGTACCTTGACCCGGACCAGAAGGTTCATCGTCTTCTCTTTCAGCAGATCAAGCGGCGTCCGGTCTCCGGCGCCGGAGGTCCAGAACCCCTTGGCCGCCGGGTCGGCTCCGCCCTTCGCCGTCTCGGCGATGACCTCTCCCCGCAGCTCCAGCATGCGGGTCCGGAATTCGCCGTACGCGACCGGTTCGCCGTTCACCCAGGCAACGGCGGTAAAGAGATCGGGCCCCACCCCGCCGCCCGGTTCGGCAGGCGGCCCGGCCCGTGAGCAGGCGGCGGGCACCAGCAGCGCCAGCAGCACAAGCAGCAGCTGCAGCGCCGCCAGCGGCCGGAGCCGTCTTCCCGAGCGCAGACGGCGTTTGCGGCTTTCGCCCCTCGCCGTCTTATCGACGGTCATCGTGCATCCCTCCTGGTACGCCTGCAAGCCTTAATCCAGGGAAAGCAAGCGGCGTTCTTAACGGTACTACAGGCAATCATTCCATACTTGCAGCCGTGAACGCGTACAAGTTCGCCCGCATACTTGCGGGGCGCGTGACCGCGGCGGATGGCCAACTTAGTCGGCCACCCGGATGCTATTCGGTCACCCGCACATTGTCGAACGACGCCATGCCGGAGTGCACGCGCAGGCCGATTTTGCCCGAAGCGAGTTCGGCTCCGCTGCCGGTCCAGGAGATCAGATCCGTGCCGTCGACGGACCCGGTAATGGACGCGCCCTGAACCGTCGCCTTCAGCCTGTATACCTGATTCGGATTTACCGTTACCGGCACGCTGGCCAGCATTTGGAGACTGCCTCCCGTCTTCTTGTACAGATCGGCGGTGCTGCCCGTATCGTTCAGCCGGAACATATAAAAATTGTTCGCATCCTGATAGCGAAACAGGATACCGCCATTGCCTCCGAGTTTCTTCACCTTCACATCCGCTTCAAGGGTGTAATCGGTCCAGGAGGCTTCGCCGGTGTAAGCGATCGCTTCCCCATACAGACCGTTCTGGGCGAAGGCCAGCGACTCCTCCGTTCCGATGCTCCAGCTTCCTCCAACCGTGGCCCAGCCGTCCGCCGCTCCGTCCTCGAAATTGTCCTCGAACAGCGCGGCCGGAGGCCCCCCCGTTCCAGGGGCTTCGTATACGCCTATATCCGGCGCCCCGCTGTACAGCGGATTGCCGAAGAAGTCGATGCTGCCGTTGCCCCCAACGACGGCGCCGGAATTGATGGCCGGCGAGCCTTCGGCCAGTTTATACGCCGATGCGGTGTCGATGCCGGATGCGCCGCCGCCGTTTAGAAACTGCGGATCGGCGACAACCTTGCCGGGGTCATTGGGCACGTTCGAGTTGGCTCCGTAGAACAGGTTGTGGTTGTATTTTACAAAGCTGCTGTTCTTATACGTTCCTCCGGCGGCGTTATAGAAAATATTGTTGCTGTAATATGCCATTCCGCTCGTACTGGAATTGGTCAGCGCCGACGTAATTCCGTTGTCGCGGTAAATGACGTTGTTATAGATATACAGATTGCCGCCGCCCGGTCTCAAATGGAACGTGCCGAAGGCGTCATAATCATTCTGGCTGATATTGTAGCGGAAAATATTATTGTTCGTGCTGTCCATAACGAGCAGGGCTCCGCCTTCATTGTGATGGCTGAAGTTATACTGATAAATGCTGTCACTTACTTTAATGTCAAAGTCCCAGGCCTGGCCGTCTCCCTGCAGAACCCGGGTATTGAACGCTTCGTTGTGCTGGAAGACGGCTCCGGTCGTGTAATAAGCCCACTGGGCGGCGACGAAACCGATGTTATCCAGATAATTGACCACCGACGTGTTCACGTCGCAGCTGACGCCGATCTCGTTCGTCGTGTTGTACTCAATCAGCGGAGAGACGCTGGCGCGAACCAGAATGCCGTCCCGGTGAATTTTCTCCACATAGTTGCCGCGTATAATCAAACGGGTGAAGGCGTCGAACTTATGAGCCCAGGAAGCATTGGCAAAAGCGTCCGTCATCACCTGAATGCCGGTGTCCGCCACGTTGATTACCGTGTTGTCCTCAATCAACACGTCATCCCAGGTGCTCTCGGGATCGGTACCGCCGCCCCGCGCGTGAAAATTGATGCCGCCGGTCCTCCGGTCGGTGCCGAATACGTCATGGATGTCGTTGCCTTTGATATAAATATGCTTGAACGCGCCGGCCCCCGCGCCTTCGCCGACGACAAGAATGCCGCTTCGGCGCATATCGGTCGCGTACTGCCCGCTCGTAATTTCCAGATTGTTGATTTCCCAGTACGACACATTCTTGAGCCGGACGCCGAAGCCTTCACCGCCAACCGCCGTATTACCAAAGTTAATCAGCGGTTTGGGGCCTGTTCCGTACCGGTCAACCACGATCGGGCTGCCTTCCACGCCCGAGCCCTTCAGGTCCAGATAGGTATCGTTCCAGACCGAACCGGCTTTAAGCAGAATCCGGTCGCCGGGATCGAATACGACCGAGTTGACCTTGGCCAGCGACTTCCAGGGATTATCTGTGCTTGTGCCGCCATTCGTGTCGCTTCCCGCCGCCGCATCCACATAATATGTTGTGCCCGCCGCCGACGCCCGGTCTGCCGGCATGAGGCCGACCGGACCAAATAACAGGGCGGCCATAAGCGGAAGCAGTAATAATTTTCTCAAAGTAACCGCTTTCATAAATACTCCCCCATAATCGTTCTAGCCCCGCCTCTTAAGCATTCTTGAACTCGCTGGGGCTTTTGCCGCTGTATTTCTTGAAGACCTTGGAGAAATAAGCCCGGTCCGAGAAACCGAGCGTGTAAGCCACATTCTCGACGGTCTCGTTCTCTTGACGAAGCATGGAGATCGCGATGGAGATTTTGTAGCGATTGACGTAATCCGTAAATTTCATCCCGGCCAGCCGCTTGAAATAGCGGGAGAAATAGCTGGGGTTCAGGTGCAGATGCTCCGCCATGTCTACCGACGTGATCGTCCGGTCTACATGCTCCCGCAGAAAATCGTCGATGGCCTGAAGCCGGATGTCCTTCTCCAAGTCGCTGATCGGCGTCAGTGCCTGATGCCGCCACAGGTTCCACAGCTCCCGCTTGGTCAGATGTGCGGCCTCTTCGGCCCGGAGGGACCGGCTTAAATGGACGAAGAACGCTTCCTCCGCCGTTCCGTGCGTCTCCGACGCCATCTTGCGGACACAATCGGCGTAAGCTTCTTTAAGCAGCCTTGGCGCCCAATGCTCCGTTTCGGCGTGCTGCAGCAGCTTGCTTACGGCCAGATCAATCCAGGCGGCATTGTCTTCCTCCAGCGCCAGTGACAGCATCGCCTTCTCTTTCTCCGGCTTCGATTCGGCCGTCTGCAAGAATGTGCGGTCCGGCTTCAGCATCACAGCCGGCAGGCCTTGGCCGTAGAAGCTGTGGTCGCGGTATTCGGCCAACTGCTTGTAGGTCTCGACGAACTGCCGGACCGGGACCGCCTCGGCCGCGTAGAAGCCGCGCACGCTGACCTTCAGGTACTGCTCCGCCTTCTCCCGGACGGACATCATGTACCGGATCAGCTCGTCTTCCGGGACGCTCCGGTCTTTGGTGTTCCACAGCAAATAAATGTCCGTCTCTCCGTCCATCAGCGCCGTGATCGGCGCCGGACCGGAGGACAGCTCGGCCGCGATGTTGCCGACGGCAAAATGCAGGAGCGGCATATCCTTGTACCGGTACCGGCCGACGACGGAGGCCGCGTCGATATGCAAAAAGCCGTGGCGAAGATAGGGCAGCTTCCAGGAAATGCCCAGCCGTTCGCCGAACAGCAGAATATTGTCCCATTCTCCGCCTTCCGAGAGCAGCTGCTTCAGGAAGTTCTGCTTGAGCACCTCCCGGTTGCGCTCAATCGCTTGCTGGAACGAGTACCGGTCTAGCAGCTCCCGGCGTCCCCGGAAGCGTTCCATCGCCTTGCCGACGCTGTCCCTGAGCTGCTGGGGCGTAAGCTCATCTTTGATGAGGTAGTCGTCGGCTTCGAGCTGAATCGCCCGTTTGGAATAATGGAAATCTTCATAACAGGTCAGGAAAATCAGCCGCACCTCCGGCTTCATCATCCGGAACGCCTCGGCCAGCTCCAGTCCGTCCATGCCGGGCAGGCCGATATCGACGATGGCCAGATCGGGCAGGCTGTCATGAAACAGCTCCAGCGCCTGCTCGCTGCCGGAAGCCGCGCCGGCCAGCTCAAGCTCCAGATCGAGCTGGCCAAGCAAATGCTGCACATAGTCCAGCATAGGCACATCGTCATCAATCAGCATGACCGTCATCATGGGAAGACTCCTCCTTGCTGTTCGTTACCGGAATATAGAATGTAAAGGTCATACCGCCTTCCGGGTTCGCGGCCGCCGTGAGCCGCGATCGGTACCCGTACAGCACCTGCAGACGCCGCGCCGTGTTGATCAGCCCCACGCCCTTCTCCGGCTGCGGATGCTCAGGCTCCGCGCCCGACAGGCGGCGGCTCAACCGGTTGATCGCCTCTTCGTTCATGCCCCGGCCGTTGTCGGAGATCGCGATTTCGAGCATACCGCCGCCAAGGCGCGCTTCCAGCCCGATGCGCGGATGCTCGGGACGGGCCGAGAAGCCATGGGCGATCGCGTTCTCGACCACGGGCTGCAGCAGCAGCCTCGGCAGCTCCAGCTCCTCCGTTCCCGGCTCAAGCCGGTAGTGGAAGGCGATATTAAGCCGGTTGCGAATCTGCATCACCTGCACATAGCTGCCAAGAATGGCGCACTCTTCAGCCAGCTGAATCGGCTGGTCGGCATGGACGTAAGCCCGCTGCAGCTTCATCAGCGCATCGATCATTCCCCCGTGGGTGGTGTCGCCGGCCATCAGCAAATTGACCTTGATCGAATTCAGCGTATTGAGCAGAAAATGCGGCCGAATCTGCGCCGACAGCGCCCGAAGCTCCAGCCTCCGCTTCTCTTCCTGCTCGCTTTCGACCTGATGCAGCAGCTGGTTGATATCCTCGAGCATCTGGTTGAACGCGGCCGACAGCATTGCCACCTCGTCCTTGCCCTTGACCGGAATCCGCACGCTGCGGTTGCCGCCGACATACTGCTTGACGCTGGCGCGAAGCAGACTGATCGGCTTGTTCATATATCCTGCCCAGAACATGGACAGTACCACAAAGGCGGCGAAAAACACGCCGACCACCGAGATAGACACGAGAAACTCCCGGTTGATATGACTGTCGATCGAGCTGCGGGGAAGCTCGCTTGTCAGCAGCCAGCCGGTCCTTTCGATCCGGACCTCGCTGCGCAGCGGCTTCTTCCGGTCCTCCGCCCCGCTCCCCCCGCGAACGGCGATCGTCTCCCCCGAAGCATCAACCAGCGACAGAACGACGGAAGCGTTGCCAATATCCAGCAGATTCTCGAAATAATGCCGGGGAATGCCGATGAACAGGGTGCCCAGCTTCTCATGATTCCGGGGATCGAAGATAAAACGGGCGGCATAGTAGTATTCCGGAACAGAACCGCTTTCCCGGTAGGGAAACCACTGGAGCACGGTCTCTTCATTCAGGTTCAGCCTGGCGCTCTCCTGCAGGAATCGATCCGGCAGCTTTGAGAAGATGGGACGGTCCAGGTTGCCCATAATAATCCGGTTATTCCGGTTGACGATCATAATCTCAAGATCCGCGTCAAGAGCCTGGATCGTGAGGATGCCGCCTATCGATTTCAATTTGGCTTGATGAATGTAGGACTTGTAATCACCGAAGCTCTTGGCGTTCGTCAGGTAGCGCAGACTGTTCAGGACTTCGGGATCATAGGTTTCGGAGAGATAGAGCGATGCGAAGGAAATGTTATCGATTGTTTTTTCGATCTGATTGGCGATGACGGTGATGGTCTCTTCATTCGTGCGAAGGATCTTGTCGCTAACGTTCTGACGAACGGACAGGTACGACCAGAAGGTCACGGCGGCGAAAGGAAGCAGAATCAGGGCCAGAAACGAGAATTGCAGCCTCCGATGATAGGAGAAACGGTTCAACCATTGCATATCGGGTCATCCTTCTCCAGAGTATCGTTATACTGCCATTATAAGCCCTGATCGCCCCCGCTTATGACATTCCGCTTAAAATCGCCCCGCAAAATCACACCGCAAGGCACAGATGGCTTGTAAAGCCGGCCTGCGGGTGATTTGCGGGGTACCCGGTGGAGTTAATCCAACTAAGGGTATAGGCCGTTACTTGTTGGCGGCGGCTACCTTTTCAACTTCCGCCGTCATTTCCGCCTTGACATCGTCAAATTTGCGATTATCAAGCATAAAGCTGGCGAAGGAATTTTCGACAATGGTCTTCAGTTGGCTGCCATAGGGAACGGTGAAGGTACCCTCCGGCATTTTGTTGCGGCTGTCGAACAGAGTTTTGGCGAGCGAGTCGGTATCGATCAAGTTTTTGTTCTCGCTAAAAAATTGTTCCAGCAGCGCCTTGCCGTCGACATTTTTCAGCGCCGGAATTTCCTTCGTATACTTGTAGGATTCCTTGGTCATCCACCGGATGAAATCGTACGCCGCCTGCTTGTGAGTCGACTTGGCGCCTACCGCCAGGCCGCCGCCGGAAATATTCGTCATGCCGACATCGGTTGCATCAACCGAACGGGGGAGCGGAGCATACACCATCTGAAAATCATGCGGGAATTTCTCGAGATTAAGACCCGCCCGGACGGCGTAGCTTGGAACAGCCAGCATACTGGCTTTGCCGGCAAAAAACTGCTGCAGCACATGATAGTTCGAGGCCAGCACATCCGCGTAAGGCTCGACGCTCTTGTCCTCCTTCTCCATGGCGCGGCGGAGATCGAAGAAATATTTGAAGGACGGGTCATCGAAGATCGGCTTCAGGCCTTTGTCCAGCTGCGGATTCGGATGCTCGGTGTACGCGATGATGTTCGCGTATTCGCCCCAGGTGTGGAAATACGTTCCGTAATGATCCGGAGTCGTCAGCTTTTTGGCGTAATCGCGGAAGTCGTTCCAGGTCCAGCCCATTTCAGGAAGCTTAAGGCCAGCTTCATCCAGATGCTGTTTGTTGAAGACCGTGAACCACTGCGTCGCGGAACCCATCAGCCCATAGACTTTTCCATCCAGCTTGAGCACCTTGAAATATTCATCCTCCGGCTTGACGCCTTCAGTCTCAAAATACGAGTTAAGCGGTTCCACAACTCCGCGCGAAGCCCGTTCCATCAATTCTTCCTCATTCCCGGTCATGAAAGCGTCTACAACTTCACCCCCGGCAACGAGAACGTCCAGCTTCTTCAGGAACTCCGTGCTGTCGCTGTTCTGGACAAGCGAAATATATTCCACCTCGACTTTATCCTGCGACTGGTTGTAGGCCTGAACCGCCTGGTACGTCGGCTCCTCCGGTTTATTGGACTTAAAGGTGTAGAATTTGATCTTCTCTTTCTCCCCGGGTGTCTTCGTCTGGGTTGCCGCGGTAGGATCTGCGCCAGCCCCTTTATCGCTCGCGGCCGGAGCATTCCCGCTTCCGGAACATGCGGTGACCGAGAACGTCAGCAGCAGGCCGGCCAACCATAATGCAGGCTTCTTCATACCATTTCCCCCTTCAGTTGGTTGATGCAATTTAATTATACTACCCTGCCGCCACGGGCACCGTGTACAGTCTTGCGGTTCGGGCGTAGACATTTTTGACTTTGCGTCTATCGAAAGTTCCTCCGGACGAGCCGGGCGCTTTTAACCCTTGACCCCACCGATGGAAATGCCCTTGATCACCTGCTTCTGCAGCACCAGGAACAGCACGAGCAGCGGAATAATGGCGGCAAGCGAAGCCATCATCATCACGGAAATCGTCGTTCCGAACTCCTCCTTGAAGAACTGCATGCCAAGCGGAATCGTATACAAATTGGTCGAATTCAGCATGATCAGCGGTCCCTGATAGTCATTCCAGGTCCAGATGAATTTGATAATGCCGACGGTGGCCAGAATGGGGCGGCTCAGGGGGAGCATGACGCTCCAAAAAATGCGGTAAAATCCGGCGCCGTCCAGCTCGGCCGCTTCGAGCAGATCATTATGCACCCCGATCATGAACTGCCGGAGCAAAAAGGTGAAATAACTGGAGAACATGCCCATGAGAATGAGCGAAGCGTGCGTATCGTACAGTCCCATTTCCTTGATCATGATATAGCGGGGAACGAGCGTCGCCTGCTCCGGGATCATCATAAAGGCCATCATGGCGCTGAAGACGAGACCTTTTCCCGTAAATTTCAGCTTGGACAGCGCATAGCCGGCCATGGCGGAGACGATGAGTGTTGCGAGCGTGGAGATTAGGGCGATTTTGACCGAGTTCATATAGAAAAGACCGAAAGAGACATCCCCCATCCAGACCGTCTTGAAATTCTGAGCAAAATGCCAATCCTTAGGAATCCACTGAATCGGAAACGTCCAGACCTCTTTCTCCGTTTTGGAGGCGGCGGACATCATCCAGACCAGCGGCAACAGGAAGAAGATCGATAGAGCGCCGAACAGCACCGTCAGCACGATAGGTCCAAGCTTGATTTTTCGTATCGTCATGTGCGCTTATATCCTTTCTTCGAGACTTCATTTCGAAACTTAATAATGCACCTTCCGGCTCTGGGTGATCCAGGTCAGCGAAGTCACGAGCATGATGATCAGGAACAGCACCCACGACATGGCGGAGGCGTAGCCCATCCGGAAGTGCTGGAAGCCTTCTTCGTAAATCTGGTATACAATCACCGTGCTGGAATAATTGGGTCCCCCATTGGTAAGGAACTTGATCATGTCAAATACCTTGAACGAAGAGATGGTGCTGGTAATCGCCAGAAAAAAAGTCGTCGGCCCAAGCAGCGGCAGTGTGATCCGCCGAAACTGCTGAAAGCCGGTCGCGCCGTCGATCGTTGCCGCCTCGTAGAGCTCATCCGGAATATTGGTCATTCCCGCCAGAAAAATAATGATCTGGTACCCGAGCAGCTGCCAGATATAGATCACCATGATGGCAACCAGCGACCAGCTCGTGTCCACCAGCCAGCGGGGCGGATCCGAGATGCCAAGATGGATCAGCATCTGGTTGAGCGGTCCCTTGGACGGATGATAGAGCGCCGACCACACCGCGGAAACCGCGACCGTCGAACAAATATAGGGAACGAAGAACGCCACCTTGAAAAAATCCTTGAAGTACAGCTTCTTGTGTATGAAAGCCGCAAAAACGACGCCCAGCAGCATCGTCGCCGGCACGGTGCCGGCGGTGAAGCCGATATTGTTCTTCAGCGCCTTTAGGAACCTGTCGTCCCGGAACAGCTCCACAAAATTATCGAGGCCGATAAACTTGATGGCGGACAGGCCGCCGACCAGGTTCCATTCGGTCAGGCTGAGGCCCAGGCTGAAGACCAGCGGAAACACGGCGAGGACGAGCATGCCGATGACCTCGGGCGCGATGAACAGCCAGCCGGCCAGCTGTTCGCGCCGCCGTCGGGTCCAGAACGTTTTTTTTTCCGCAGCGGCGAGCTGCTTCTGTACGGTTGCATGGTGGCTCATCTCGCGTCACCCCTGTTCCCGGCGGCGGACATCTCCGGCAGATAGGCCCCTTCTTCCCGCAGCCGCTGCCGCAGCCGGCCGACGTCGATCGCATGCACATCGCCGTCGGCCGAGGCGGCGAGGGCCGCGGCCAATCCGGCGGCTTCGCCCATCGCGAGGCAGACCGGCATGACGCGGACGCTGCCGAGCACCCGGCGCTCGCAGGAGATGGAGCGCCCGGCCACAAGCACATTGCGCAGACCGCGCGGCGTCAGGCAGCGGTAGGGAATGCCGTGCGATTCGCCGGGTCCGTACAGCGTAATCGTCTGAGTCGAGCCCGCCTCGCTCTTCTCCTCCTTCTCGGTGCCGTGCACATCGATGAAGTAGCTGTTGCGGCAGATCTCGTCCTCGAAGCTGCGGCGGGAGACATAGTCATCCACCGTCAGCACGTAATCCCCGATGATGCGCCGCGATTCGCGGGTACCCATCAGCGTGCCGGTGTTGGCGACATAAGCGTTGCCGAAAGAAGCAGGCTGGATATCGGCCAGCATGTCGCGGTAGGCGGCGGCCATTTTCCGCCCGCGGATCAGCGCCCTGGATACGGAATGGGCATCCGTATTGTCCACCTGCCACAGGTGGCCGGCATTGAAGCCGACGGCGCGAGGCGCGATCAGGTTGTTGCAGAGATGAGTGTCCGGCACATCCGGATACCGGCCCGAGGCCACCGCTTCATGAATCGGGCTTCGCGGATTCTCCTTATGGAGAAGCGGTCCGTTCAGATATGCGTAATCGTCGACATTGCCGAGGATGAAGCAGTGGGTGGCCGGCTGGAGATCGCCGGTGTCGCTATCGCCTTTTCGGTACTCCGCACCCGCCCAGGCGGCGACATCCCCGTCGCCCGTGCAATCGATATACACCGGCGCCCGGAACGCCTGCAGCCCGCCCTTGTTCAAGGCGACAATCGCCGTCACGTTTCCCTGCCCGTCCGTCTCCACCTCGGCCAGCGAGGTCAGAAACAGTACATCGGCTCCCGCCTCCGTCACCAGATCGTCGTAGACGACCTTCAGCTTCTCCGGCTCGATCGGCACCCAATCGAGAGCGTCCGGCTTCACATGGGGCATCTGCGCCTTCAGCGACTCGAACACCTTCTCCGCCAGCCCGCGATAGACCATTTTCTCCTTATCCGAGAACGGGCACCATGCCGGGACCAGCCCCGACGTCCCCATTCCGCCGAGACTTCCGGTGGCCTCGATCAGCAGCGTCTTCGCCCCCTCCCGCGCGGCCGACGCCGCGGCGGTGCAGCCCGCCGGCCCGCCCCCGACGACGATCACCTCATAGGAAGTATTCAGCGGGATTTCCCTGCTCTTCAATCTGTAGCTATCCATTGCGAGCCTCGCTTTCCCGGCGGATTCCCGCTCCCGGCAGGGTCCGCCGCTTCTATTCGACCTCATTATAGCAACCGGCGGTCAAAAATACGGTATAGCTCTCATACCGGTTGGCGTGTATTTTTTTGACTTTTGGGGGAGCTACAGGCGTAAAAAAAAGCAGGCATTATCTGCCTGCGAGTGGGAAAGCGGATGGGATTAAGATTAATCCAGCAATGAAAGGATCTGACCTCCTGGCTGTTCATCCGTTTACTCGATCTCTCGCTGTTTACCTTAATGCTGGGGATTATTATGCTCGATGCTAAATAAATAAGGAGCCGTGCGCCAACACGACTCCTTCTGCACAACCCGCTATGTGGATAAAAGCCTATTAACCCTGCCGCACCGCTGCCACCCATTCCCCGTCCTTGATCAGCCTGTACGCCGCCTCGATATCCTTCGTCTGGATGCGGTCGGCATCCAGAAACGGCACGGCGGAGCGGAGCAGCCGGTAGGCCGTCTCCGTTCCCCGTCCCAGCTTAACCCCTCCGCGCAGGTCGATGGCCTGTGCGGCGTGAATGGCTTCAATCGCCAGCATATAGGTCAGCCGGTCAATGATCTCCCTTGTCTTGGAGACGACAAACGGCGCGTTTGTACCGTGGTCCTCGATATCTCCCGCCAGCGACATATAATCGGCGGATGCCGGGTTGCTCAGATGGCGGATTTCCGCATCCAGCGAAGAGGCCGTCTTCTGGACAGTGCCGAAGCCGATTGAGCGCTCCGCATCCGGCGTCAGAAAGCGGCTGAGGCCGGTAAAGGCCGGGTCGCCCAGTTTAAGGATGCGGTAGCAGGAGCTTTTGGCGACATGATGCAGGGCGCTGCCCAGCATCTCGAAGCCGAGCGTCCAGACCACGGGATCAAAATTGGCGCAGGATAATATGCGCCGCTCTTCCGCCAGCACGCACGGATTGTCGTCCGTGCTGTTCAGATGAATCTCCAACAGCTCCCTGGTATAGGCAAGCGCGTCACGGGCGGCGCCGTGGATCTGGCAGGCATCGCGGAAGCTGAGCGGGTCCTGCAGGGAGTCCGGATTATACGCCTCCCAAAGGCCGCTGCCGGCAAGATTCTTACGGACATTCGCCGCGCTTGCAAGCTGCCCCCGGAATGGGCGCTTGCGGTGAACGGCTTCGTCCAGCGGGCTGACATTGCCGCGAATCGCCTCCAGCGACAGGGCGTACACCGTATCGGCAGCTTCCAGCAATCCGGCCAGATCATACAGCGCCAGCGCGCCGTTCCCGGCGGAGAGCGCATTGGAGCTGACGATGGCCAGCCCGTCCTTCGGCCCCAGCTGCAGCGGAGCCAGTCCAACCTCCGCGAGCGCCTGCTTGGCCGGCAGGCGGCGTCCGCCAAGCTGCACCTCCCCTTCCCCGATCATCGCCAGACCCAGGTGGGCGATCAGAGTGATATCCGCGGCGCCCACCGAACCGCGCAGCGGCAGAACGGGGTGAAGCCCCAGGTTGAGGAAGTCGGCGTAGCGCGCGGCGATTTCCGGCTGCGAGCCGGTAGCTCCGGCGAGCAGGCCATTCAGCCGGGCGAGCATCGCTGCCCGTACCACCTCCTCCGGGGCCTCGGGCTTGATTCCCGCGCTGTGGGACAACAGCAGGCTGCGGTTGTAATCTTCATACAAGCCGGGAGAAATGACTTTGTCTTTATTCCAGCCAACGCCCCGGTTCAACCCGTATACGGGCAGTCCTCCCTCCGCCAGCTCGAATATAACCTGCCGCGCTTTCTTCAGCCGTTCCCAGGCGCTCGGCGCAATTACAACCTCCCGGCGGCCCCGAGAAACGCTGTCCACATCGGCCACACTAAGACCGGTTCCGTCCAGCACCAGAGCGCTGCCGGAGAGCGGGCTTCTCTCAGGCATGAACCTGCTTCTCCTTACCGAAGGCGTAGCTCTGGAGGTCGATCCCCAGCACCTCTTCCACTTCGGGATAGACACTCGGGTCCTTGACACTGGAGCTGAGCGGAACATTCGATTTGTCGATGACAAACACGGCAATCTCCTGCCCTTCCTTAAGATCCCCTACACTGACCGGACGGCCTGTGGCCAAATCGATGGTCGTAATGACATCAGGGAAGGTGGTCAGCCGTGTGCCCGACCGATCGTCCACCGCCATATATTCGTTCATCACGTGCAGGGTCAGCGAACTCCCCGGAATTTCCACTTCAATGGTGCCGATATCAAAAGCGCCGGAATAGTGCACATTTTTCTTCGTCACTGTACCTTTGCCGACAATTCTGCCCTTTGTATGGCGCACGATCGTGTCAAGCACCGCCTCCGGGCCGTCCGGCTCGGCCGCAAGGATCGCCCTCCCCAGCTCAATCGCAATCGAGATGCCGCCCAGCGCGGCATGCTCCTTGATATATTTCGCCGGAAGCGGATGGCGCGCCGCGGCGATGAAGCCGCCGGCCATGTCCGACGCGGTGCGCAGAATGTTCGAGGTCCGCGCCGGAGTCCCTTTAACGACCAGCTCAATGTAGCTGCCCAGCTCCGGCTTGCCGCCGGCAACCGCCTGAACCGTCTCGTAATCAATGGACGAGGCGAGGCCGAGCGAGCCCATTTTGCCCGTGGGATGGGCACGGATGTCCCCGGTGGCGTCCACAACGACAAGGCCGAGCGCGGCTGCGGGCAGCCAACCGTTGATCGTGCTGGACATTCCGTTCTGCGGCGTCATAACCCCGGCAATTTTGCCGTCATAGTGGTCGATGACCAGCTGCACGGCTTTGATATAATCCTTGCCGAGCATCTGCCAATCGCGGCCCGCCGGTGCGCCGATGGCTGTGCAGGTCAGAATAATGGCGACTTCCGGCAGCTCATCGACCGACACCAGCTTCGGACGGCCCACGCTGAGCGCGGCGTGACCGATATCCAGGCCGTGGTCCACCCAGCCGCCCCCGCCGCTGGCAAATACCGAACCGCCTCTAACCGCAGCGTTTACATCATCTCTCGTTAACTCTCTCATTTACCCCATTCTCCTTCTGCGGCAAGCCGGACGCAGCAGTACAAAAGGCATTCATCCGCCTATTTCCAGCGCTTTTTTCGGCTCGCCGCCGTTATTTTTTTGCACATGTATTCGTCGGCCACTGTCGGCCGGGCAAAATTTAGTCCGCCACAATCTCTTCGTGCCTGCCGGTATCGATTCTTGCGATTCCCTTGCGTTCCACCTCGTCCAGCGACTCCTCATATCCGGCATCCGCATACCGGAGCACGCCCAGACCGGTGTCGTTATCGAGTGCGGTCCGCAGGCGTAGATCGCTCTCCTCCTTGCCGTCGGCGACAATGGTAACGCCGGCGCTCGTCATGTACCCCGCGTAACCACCGCCGCCGGAATGAATAGCCACAAGATCGGCCATGGAGGAGCAGTTCAGCATCGCGTTCAGAAGCGGCCAGTCGGCAATCGCGTCGCTGCCGTCCTTCATTCGTTCCGTCATGATGTTCGGGTGGGCCATGGCGGCCGCATCCAGATGGTCGCGCGAGAACGCAACCGGACCGCTCAGCTTGCCTTCGCGAACCATCTCATTCACGGCCAGTGCCAGCCTGCTGCGGTCGCGGTGGCCGAACCAGCCGATCCGGGCAGGCAGCCCTTCGACCGGTACGTGAACATTCGCCAGCTTGATCCAGTTCGACACGATCTCGTTGTCGCTGAATTCCCGCAAAATATATTCGTCGATCGTCCGGATGTCCTGCGGGTCGCCGCTGAGGGCGATCCAGCGGAACGGGCCGATGGCCCGGGCGAACAAGGGCCGCAGGAAGGCTTCGGTGAAGATGTCGATGTCAAAAGCGTTAGCGATGCCGTACTTCACCGCCTGCGAACGGATGTTGTTGCCGTTATCGAAGACGACCGAGCCGCGCGCCTTGAATTCCAGCATCGCTCCGACTTCAGCCGCAATTGACGTTCCGGCGGCATCCTGAAGTCCGGCGGGGTCCGTCTTGCGGGCCGCCGCCGCAGCGGCGGGGGTATAGCCTCTTGGGATATACCCGTAGAGCAAATCATGCGCGGAGGTCTGGTCCGTCACAATATCCGGCAGAACCCCGCGAGCCAGCAGCTCGGGGTACACGTCGGCGGCATTGCCGAGCAGGCCGACCGACAGCGCCTCTCCGTTGCTCTTCGCCTCTTCAATCCAGGCCAGCGCTTCATCCAGGCTTGCGGTCTTGCGCTGCAAGTACCCCGCCGCAATGCGCTTGTCGATCCGTTCCTCCGCGACCTCCACGCATAAAATCGCCGCGCCCGCCATCGTTCCGGCCAGCGGCTGAGAACCGCCCATACCGCCAAGGCCGGCGGTCAGAATGAAACGGCCCTGCAGGCTTCCGCCGAAATGCAGGCGGGCAATGCTCTGGAAGATTTCATATGTTCCCTGGATAACACCCTGGGAACCAATGTACTGCCAGGCGGCTGCGGTCAGCCCTCCCCAGATGATCAGACCTTTGTCCTGCAATTCATAGAAGTTCTCGCTGGTCGCCCATCGGCCCACCAGATTGCAGTTCGCCATTACAACGAGCGGAGCCTGGCGATGCGTGCGGAAGACGCCGATCGGTTTGCCCGATTGAATGACCAGCGTCTCGTCCTCTTCCAGATTCTTCAGCGTGTCCACAATGGCTCTGTAGGACGGCCAGTTCCGCGCCGCTTTGCCCAATGATGCATAGACAATCAGCTCCTTCTGGTTCTCGCCGTTCTCCAGCACATTCTCCAGCATCCGCAGCAGCGCTTCCTGACGCCACCCCTTGCAGCGAAGCTCTCCTCCTCTTGCCGCCGTAATTCTGCTCACGGCTATCCCATCCTTTCTGTTTCAATCTCTCTCCACGCTTAAAAATTTGCCTGTCATCCAGTCCCAGAACCGATTGCAGTCGATATCAACCGCAACGCTCACATTCGGTTCTTTTCCCGTAACATTGTTGAAGTCCGCAACAGTCATGCCGCGGGTTACCGTTCCTTCGGTCTCAACCGTCATTACATACCGGTTCAGCGTAACAAGCCCGGGAACGACCAGGCTGGCCAAAGCGATAGCATCATGGACATTCGGCGGATCAAAGCCGAACTGCTCGCAGCGGCGCAGCATAAAATCGAATATCCGGGCGGCCAGGCCGGCAAATTTGTTGTCCAGCCGCTTGACGGTTTCCACAACCGCAAGCGGAAGCTGCGGCTTCAGTGTCACATCCAGCCCGACCATCACCAGAGGAATGCCGGACTCGAACACGATTTTCCCGGCGTCCGGATCGACATACAGATTGAACTCGGAAGCCTGGGTCATGTTCCCGCCCCGGAGCGCGCCGCCCATTATCGTAATCCGCTTGATCAAAGGGACAATATCCGGGTAGCGAAGGATGGCCTCGGCAATATTGGTAAGCGGGCCGACAGCGACAATTTCAAGCTCGCCTTCCATGGCAGCGGCATGCTCATAGATGGTGTCAGCCGCATCCTTCCCGTAAAATGACCGGTTCGACTTCGGCACAATAACATCCCCGAGTCCGGTTGCTCCATGACTGATCGCGGTATGCAGCTCCTTGGTAAGCGGCTGCGCCGCTCCGATCGCAACAGGAATGTCAAAGCCAAGATAATCCACAATATTCAGGGTATTGCTGCTTGTCAGATCGACTCCGACATTTCCGGCGACGGCGGTGAATACTTTGATCTCCAGCACCTCCGTGCTCATCAGCGCGCAGATAATGGCAATGGCATCGTCCGTGCCGGTATCGACATCCATGAGTAAAGGAATTTTGTTCATGAGAATCTGCTCCCGGCTTTACGCCGCCTCCGTTTTTCGCAAATACTGTTCGCCTCGCGCCCGTTTCATCGCCCGTTTTTCAAAGAACAGAAGAATCCGGTTGGCGATCAGGGACAGCGCCGAGGCCAGAATCGTTCCCCATATGATCTTGTATGCGAAATTCATGCGGAGACCGTCAAACAGCAGCGTGCCCAGACCTCCCGCTCCAATCATGGCCGCGATGGTCGCCATCCCGATAGCGGAAATGACCACCAGCCTGAGGCCGCCGAGCAAGGCAGGCATGGCAAGCGGCAGCTGCACTTTGAAGAATAGCTGCGAAGCGCTAAGCCCCATCCCTCGCCCCGCTTCCAGCAAGAACGGATCGACCGATCTGAAACCTGCGAGAATATTTCTCACCAAAATAAATTGGGTATAGACGACCAGCACGGTAACGGCTGTGGGGATGCCGAGCCCGAGAAGCGGGATCAGGATCGCAAAAAAGGCCAGGCTCGGAATGGCGTACAGCGCTCCCAGCACAGCCAGTACAATCGTTGCCAGCTTGTGCGAACGATAGAGAGCAAGGCTGAGCGGCATGGCGATCAGGATCGAAATAAGCAGCACAAGCGTAACGATTTGCAGGTGCTCAAGCGTCATCGCGAGCATTTTGTCACCATATTTGGCGAAGTAGGCCAGAAAATCAGCGATGGATTGGAGCATGAATGTTCACCTTCTCACCGTTTCGGCTTGGGCTGCCCGTCTGAGCCCCGTCAGCTTGGGATTGCAGCAGCCCGTTTAACTGATCCCACGCGATCTCGCCGACCGGCTGACCGTCCGCATCCTTCACAATGATCGACTTCCTGCCGCTTTCAAAAAACTTTGACAGCACACTGTCGAGAAACTCGTCCTTGCCGATATAAATATCCGAATCATCCGGGTCCCTTGTTAATGGCTGCACAGCGGTTTCTGCTTTCAAAATCTTGAGCCGGTTGATGATATTCTCGGAAGCTACCAATTGCGCCACAAATTCATTGGCCGGATGAAAAAGAATATTGTACGGCGTGTCAAACTGCTGGACTTTGCCCTGGTCCATAATGATGACTTTGTTGCCGAGCTTAAAGGCTTCATGAATGTCATGCGTGACAAAAAGGATCGTTTTGTTCAGTTTTGTCTGAATACGGATCAGTTCATCCTGCAAATTCTGTCTTGTGATCGCATCAATCGCGCCGAACGGCTCATCCATCAGCATAACCTGAGGATCGGCAGCCATGGCCCGCGCCAGCCCGATTCTCTGCTGCTGCCCGCCGGATAGCTGCGAAGGATACCTCTCCCTGTAGCTCTCGCCCGGCAGTCCCACCAGTTCCAGCAGCTCATCCACGCGGGCATTGATTTTCTCCTTGCTCCAGCGAAGAATTTTGGGCACGGTAGCGATGTTGTCCGCCACGGTCATATGCGGGAACAACCCGATTTGCTGAATGACATAGCCGATTTTCCTCCGGTAGTCCTCTACCTTCAGTTTTTTAATATTTTCGCCATAGAAGAAGATATCGCCCGAAGTGCTCTCATAGATCCGGTTGACCATTTTTAACATCGTGGTTTTGCCGGAGCCCGACGTTCCAAGTATCGTGACAAAATCGCCCTCATTTACGGTAAGACTGACACCGGAAACGGAGTCGGCCTCCGCATGGGGGAACCTTTTTCTTATATTTTTAAATTCAAGCGCTATCCTGCTCACTGAAGATCAACCCTTTCCACCTGACAACCGCCAAGAAAAAATGAAAACCACTACCCGAAGCGATACGTGGTTTTCATTTCCTATTGGGTTCGTAATCTTATTTGTCCGCTGCCGCTTTCACATCGGCTTTGATGGTCTCGAAATAGTCGCCCGCGACTTCTTCATACTCTTTTTTGTCGATATCGACGGCGGCGTTTAGCTTGATAATCGTTGGGTTGTCAAGCTTCGCCGACACGGCGTTCAGAATGGTCGCCACCTTCGGCGAATCCTGTACTACGCTCTCTCTGACCACCGGCGCCACATAATAAGGAGGCCACAGATGTTTGTCATCATCCAGCACGACGAACTGCGGATCGACCAGCGAACCCTCTGTCGTGTAGGCCACGGCCAGATCGGCCTCGTCATTTTTAAGCACCTGATACTTGATGCCGTCGTCATAGACCTTTGAGGATTTGAAGTTGAACTCTCCGTAGACTTTTTTCAGGCCGATCAGTCCATCCTCGCGTTGATCAAACGAACCGTTGGAAGCATATCTGATTTTGTCCGTATTCTTCTGCAGATCGGAAATCGTCTTGATGCCGTATTGATCCGAAGCTTTCTTGGTGATAACTAGACCCTGCGAGTCATTGATATTGGCCTGATCGAGCAGGTCGAGCTTGAACTTGTCTTTGTACTCGGCTGCAACCTTGTCGTACACTTGCTTGGCGTCAAACAATGCCGGTTCCTTCAAAATCACCGTTAACGCCGTTCCGGTATATTCCGGGTATAAATCGATGCTGCCTTTCAGCAGCGCCTCGTGAGGCCCTTGCCCGCTGATGTTAAATTCTCTCTTCACCGAAAATCCGTTGTCTTCGAGCGCTTTTGCGTAAATCTCGGCAAGAACCAGCGACTCCGTGAAATCTTTGGAGCCTACCGTAATGGCCGGGCCGCTTGCGCTTCCCTTGGAGCAGCCGGCGAGCGAGAGCAATGCAGAAAGGACGACAATAGCCAGTAGCGAAGTGGTGAATATGGACTTCATGGATTTTTTCATATGGTTTTCTCTCCCCAACTAAAAATATTTATCAGTTCTACCGCCCAATCTCAGTTCAGCCACAAATGTCTCGTAAGTCTCTTCTGGGTAATGGCAAGAATGACGTCCGCCGCTATGGACAGGATCGCTACCGACACCCCCCCGACAAGTAAAATAGCTGTGCTTGGCACCTGGAGTCCGATGATGATCAGCTCCCCTAGACCGCCGGCGCCGATATAAGCGGCCAACGCTGCGCTCGCAATCACTTCCACCGCAGCCGTTCTTATTCCCGTGATAATCATGGGAAAAGCAAGCGGAAATTCAACCGTGAACAGAATCCTGCGCGGGCTCATCCCCATCCCTCTGGCCGCCTCGATAACCGAAGGATTGATCCCCGTGAAGCCAATGCTCGTGTTGATTAAAATCGCCGGAAAAGCAAGCAGCGTCAACGCAAATATGGCGGGAGCCAGCCCTGTTCCGAGCACCGGCATCATCACGACGAGAACGGCGAGGCTCGGAATCAGGCGAAAAATGTTAAACAGTCCCTGGACTGGCTGGGACAGCTTCAAAAACTTGGCGCACAGTACCCCGAGTGGAACAGCGATCAATATGCCAATGGTTATAACCGCAAGACTGATGCCGATGTGCGTCAGTACGGCTTTAAGATAGACGTCGTGATTCTTGGACAGATATTCGAGCATCTGATCAATCAATCCGGGTCACCGCCTTCAAACTAAAATGGCGAAAGCAAATGATGCCGTTTGCCGCGTGATGTTGGAGCGTCGACATCGCCCGGTTACCGGGATTGTTACACGAAGAGGAAGGATGGATTTCATAGCCGTAGAACACCTCACAAATATGTAGTATTCAAATCAATATAATATGAATTAGGGTGAAGATAAATCACAAACACCATGAGATGCTTGTGATAAGCGCCTGGAAATTTCGGCTTGATACGAATGATTCATCCATAATCAAGGATTATTTATTAACATATGATAATCAAATTCCACATTTCAATATTATTATTCATTACATCATTTTGTCAACTATTAATTCTAGTATTTTCGTCGGAATTTCAAAAAATCACTGTACAGCCCCCATCCGCCGCGACAATTCGGCCGCAGCCTGCTTCACCGCTTCAACGATAACCCCTTCCCGCTCCGGGCTGCAGCGGAAGCTTGGGCCGGCTACGGACAGGCTGGCTACCGCATGGGCGTGACCGTCCGTAATCGGGGCGGCGATGGCGAATACATCGGGATCCACCTCGCCTTTGGTGATGATATATTGGTGAGTCCGTGCCGCTTCAAGCTCCGCTTCCAGGCGTGATCTGTCCTCTGCATCCTCAATGGTCTGAAAAATCCGCTGGGCGACCTTGTCGCTCTCAAAAGCAAGGATACATTTGCCTGAAGCACCCAAATGCAGCGGCAGAATCCGTCCATTCTCGATAGAGAACTGGATCAGGCTGTTGCTTTTGACATTCTGGATGCACACGGCATTATTGCCGGTCCGCACGAACAGCACCGACGTTTCCTGCACCTTCTCCGTCAGCTCCTCCATAATCGGCAGCGCCAGGGGCAGCAGGTCCCGCTGAAACTGCAGGTTGAGGCTCCTTGCCAAATCCAGAATCCGCAGCCCCAGCGCGATCCGGCTTCTCCCCCTTCTCTCCACAATGCCATTCTGCTCCAGCGTCTGAAGAAACCGGTAAGTGGTGCTCTCCGGTATCGAGACCTTCTCGGCAATCTCGCTGACCGTAAGCGTATCGCCGGCTTCCGCCAAGGCGAACAGAATATCCAGCGCGCGGCTGAGCGTTTGTGTTCCGTTCATTTTCTGCACCTTCCAACGACTCCTCTATTGTCCATTGCAATCATGTCTCACGATTTGAGAAAAAAAGACCTCCCGCATTCGGAGGCCGCAGAAAAAATCCGTAAAAACATTTATCACTCTATTGTATCAATGAGCGATTAGATTGTGAATATCCTCGTAGTCGCCACATCAAGGATCGCCGGCAAGTCCCTGACGGAAAGCAATAAAAGCCCCTGCCGAAAGCAGAGACTTCAGTGAAAATAAAAGGTGACACTTAAGTATACGATTCGTCAAATGGTCGCAATGAATCGTTCCAATTCATTGGCTATCGTGTATAGACTGGCTCGGTTTTCAAATTCTTTCCTGGTTTCCGGCAGAGGCAGGGTCTTGTGATAATCCCTAATGCTGCGAAGAGTTTCGTGAAACTCCGCGGTTTGCTTCCGTTTATTCAGCCCTTCGCTCAATTCGCCAATGAAATTGCCGATTCGTATGCCTTGTTCCGTCTTTACGGTGTAGGTGGAGATGGAGGGCAGCATCCGCTCCAATATCTCATACTGCTGACGTTTATTCACCAAATATTCCCCATAAACGTTGTCTTTGCGCAACAGATTGTTCTCCGTATCCAGCAGTATCAAACTCTTTGCCTTTTGCAGCGAATCGGAGAGTTCCAGCATCTCCTTTCCGTCCCAATGAGTACGACCCTCTTTCAAATAGGCTGCGATCTCGTTTAATGTGTCGGTAATAAGCTCATCCACCTCTTCCTTCCACCGATTCAGCTCTTTATCGATGCTTGGCATATACCAATTAACCAGCAGCGCCATCCCAAGGCCGATCACAACCACAAGAAATTCGTTCAGAAAGAAGGAAGCCTCCACCTTTCCGTGCATATAGACATGCATGACGATGACGGAGCTACTTGCGACCCCCTCTTGAATCCTGAATCGTACACATAGCGGAATAAACAACATTAGAAGCACAAGAAATGCATAAGGGTGGTAGCCGATCAGCAGAAATAAAGCACTAGAGATAAAGAGAACGGATACGCAGGCAAAAAAACGGCTGTATGCAGCATTGACGGATTTCTTTCGGGATTGTTGAATACAAAGCAAGGTCAGAATGCCTGCGGCTGAATAATAATCCAAATGAAGCGTCTGGGCCAGTAGCACGGAGAGGCTGACGCCCACCGCAGTTTTGATGGTACGAAACCCGATTTTCATCGCCTTTACCCGCGAATCGGATTTCCCAAAGGGACCTCAATATTCATTGCCGGAACGTGATGCTGAGCAACATGTATCCCGGTTTCTCCTATGATACTTTCCTGAGTATCTGTTAGCATTTGAACACCTCTTTGTAATTCGGGAATCAGTTCGTAGTTGTCCACTTCCATGACGTGAAAACAATGTCATTCTTTATAGATCGTTATCCGGATTGCATGAACAGTTTCCACTAATGGATAAACGGCATTAGTATAATGAATATGCGAAAGAAGGGCATCGTTTCGTTTACTGTAAACAAGCAAATCTCCAGGTTTTAACAAAGTGGCAGCATGCTCATCCATCGAAATATTGATTTCCCCGTCCACGCAGTAAATGCATTCGAAAATATCCGTATTCCGAAGGGCTGTCTCATACTGCAGCGTTTCACAGGTATATTCTTCGATGGGAACTGCCTTCAGCTCGCCTCCATATCCAGGAGCCAGCATGACATTCAAGTCCTCTCCCGTGCCAAAACATCGTGTTGTCCAGTCTCCACTAAAGCTGTCCTTCTCGAAAGGTTTTAGTTTGGACGTATGCCGATCCAGGTGCTCAAGGTCAAACTCCCCGGCGGTTGCCATAAGCAATCTCCAATAACCAGGAAGATGAGTATAGGAGGTTTGCTCCGCTTCCATCGTGGCCGTACTGATTCTCCATATAAAGTTACGCTCTGCGTACTCGGCATTTTCGGGGTAAATCGCCAGTTCGGTAGTAGTTCCGCCCGGCCATTGCGCGGTTTTCCGATCATCGGCCCGGATCACATTAACCCTCATTTCCATTTCTCGAACAACCGATCAACCTTATTCACGATATCTTTTTCCGCAACTGTCTTAAGCTCCCCGTTTTCGACGATGACTTTTCCATGGACCACGACATCTTTAATGGCACTAGGCTGCATAGAGTACACGATGTTGGCAAACAGTTCCGTTTTGGGGGAAAGGGAAAGATCGTTCACGTCGAGGGATACGAAATCGGCTTGATATCCTTCCCGGATAATGCCGACAGGAAGACGCAGAAGCTCCCCTCCAACCTTGGTCCCCATGTCGAACACTTGCTTCGCGTTAATGCAGGTGCCGTTCAAACGGGTCACTTTTTGCAGCAAGGAGCACATACGCATTTCTTCGAAAACGCTGATCCGATTGTTGCTGCATGCGCCGTCGGATCCCAGCGTTATGCGGACCCCTGCATCCGCTAAATCGGGAATCCGGGTCACACCGTCCGACAGGAACATATTGCTCGAAGGGCAATATGCCAGCGCCGATTTCCGTTCTCCGAGCAGCCGAATTTCGGAGTCGTCCAGCCAAACGAGGTGAATGGCAATCATTCTTTCGTCGACAACACCCAGATTGTTCAGATAGTGAACAGGTCTCAGATTGTACTTCTCCAGCGTTTCCTCTACTTCGAACATTTCTTCCGCCACGTGGATATGAAACGGTGTATCCAGTTCCTGCGCCAGCCTGTGACCGGCTTTGATCATTTCCGGCGATGCCCCGTGCGGGCTATGCGGAGCGGGATGCACAGTCACCATCGGATGACCTTGATATTTCTTCGCAAGATTTCGCGTTCTTTGAACTGCGTCCTGAACGGTTTCCCGGTAGCTCACCGGCGCACCGTCCCAATCGTACATCGTACGTGCGAACACCAAACGAATGCCCAAATCTTGCGCCGCTTGGATGACCGCTTCGTCCGTCGCGGTACCGCCGTTATGAACATAAAAAAAGTCGCTGACCGTAGTGACACCGTATTTCAACATTTCACCGAAAGCAAACAACGCTCCGGTATAAATGGCTTCTTCGTCCAACAAAGGAGTGTACTTGTATAGCGCCTGATCCCGCCATTCCAGAAAAGGACGGTCGACGGCCATTCCTCTAAGCAAGCTTTGGAAGGAATGGTTATGCGCGTTAACAGTGCCGGGAACGATGGCTTTACCGCTCCAGTCGATCCTGTCGATATCCGGATACTTGGCCTCCAGAGCCTCTTGTTCCCCGACTTCCTTTATCCTGCCATTCTCAACAAACAGGGCAAGGCCTTTGCGGAACGTCTCTTTATAATAGATGTAATCGGCTTTATAAAGCTTCGGCATCTCATTTCCCTCCTATGTTTTGCGGCAGAGCAAACAATTCGTCTGCTTTGGCTTAATGGTCCAATCTTCGGTCCAATTCCAAAATGGTATGCAAGAGAACGTCGGCAACTTTCTCGATATCCTCCATGCGGCTTTCTTCGTCCGGACAGTGGCTTTTACCGCCGATGCTCGGGACGAACAGCATTCCGCTTCTTGTAATGGAAGCCATATGGGTCGCATCATGGCCCGCCATGCTGCCGAGCAAATAAGCCGGAAAGCCGAGCGATTTTGCCTGTCTCAGACTGGCTTGAACGATCTCTTCATCCATAGGAGCAGGATCTTGATCCAGCATGATTGTACGTTTTACGACCGCGGAACGCATCCTCTCGGTCTTCCCGATCCGGCTTTCCCAGGCCATAAGGACCTCCCGGATTTCTTCACGTGTTTTTCCGCGAATTTCGACAATAAAAGCGACTTTCTCCGGGATGATATTAGCCGCGTTGGGGGATACGGTCATCCTACCTACCGTACCGACAACCTCGCTCGCCGGGTGGCTCCGGCACACATCTTCCAATGCCAGCACGATTTCGGACGCTGTCGTCAAAGCATCGTTCCGATCCTCCATCAAGGTTGTCCCCGCATGGTTGGCTTCGCCGGAGACAACGACCTCCTCACGATAAATACCGGTAATCGACGTTACGACCCCTATGGGAATATTCCGGTTTAACAATCGTTTTCCTTGTTCGATATGCACTTCAAGAAAAGCGCTTAATTCCCCCGGCCTGCGGACAGCGTCCTCGAAACGATCCGGGTCTCCACCTGCGCTTCTTAAGGCTTCCGCGAGCAATTGTCCTGCCGGATTGGTTACGCCGACGATATTTTCCCGTTTCAGCTTGCCCGTAACCGCCCGGCTGCCGAATGTGGACAACCCGAACGGATTAGGTTCCTCGGCGCTGAACGATACGAGCTCCAGCGGGTGTCTCGTTTCAATACGATGTTCATTTAATATCCTCATGACTTCAAGCGCAATCAATACGCCAAGCGCCCCGTCATATTTTCCGCCATTTGGAACCGTGTCGATATGAGACCCGAAGGCGATAGCCGGCAGGGAATGCTCCCTGCCCGGACGCTTCGCCCAAATATTAGCGGCCTGATCCACTCTAAGTTCCAGCCCCAATTCTTGTAGGCGGTCTTTCAGCCAATCCCGTGCTTCCAATTCGGCCGGAGTAAACGTTGTCCTGTCCAATCCGCCGTTTCCATTACTGCCGAACCGGGCCAACTTATGAATACTGTCCTCCAAACGCGCCGGATTAACGCGAAGCTGCGAAATTTCCAAGCAGGCTCCCCCCTTGAACAACGACTTTTCCGTTCTTGATGACCGTATCGACGAGATTGACGGCAAAGTTGTATTGCAGCGTCTGATAATTCGAAGCTTGAAAGAGGACGAGATCCGCCGTTTTTCCAACCTCAATGCTTCCGATCCGATCCGCTAGTCCAATGGCATGTGCCGCATTGATGGTAGCCGACGCTAGCACTTCCGCAGGCGTCATTTTCATCATCAGGCAAGCGGCATTCATCACGAACGGCATAGATTGCGTAGGGGAAGAACCAGGGTTGCAATCAGTGGAAATGGCAATAGCCACTCCGGCATCGATCATCGCACGGGCGCGCGCTGGTTTTTCCATGAGGAAAAAAGCCGTCCCTGGCAATAGTACGGCGATCGTACCACTTTCAGCCAAAGCCTGAATGCCCTCATCGGATGCCTGAAGCAGATGCTCCGCAGAGACCGCGCCGACTTTGGCAGCCAGCTCGGCGCCGCCGATCCGAACGATTTCGTCGGCATGAATTTTCGGCAGTAAGCCGTATCGTTTTCCGGCCTCCAAAATCTTCTCTGACTGTTCGACGGTGAAGACCCCTTCTTCGCAGAACACGTCACAAAATTCTGCCAGTCCTTCCCTGGCAACCACGGGAATCATTTCTTCAATTACCAGATTCACGTAAGCGTCGGGATTATCTTTATACTCGGCCGGAATAGCGTGGGCTCCCATGAATGTGGAAACAAGGTCGATCGCATGGATACTGTTTAGAACTTTTGCGGCTCTAAGCTGCTTCAATTCATCCTCTACCGTCAATCCGTATCCGCTTTTGGCTTCAACCGTCGTGACGCCGTATTGAAGGAAACGGTCCAATCTCCGGCTGGCTTGTTCAACCAATTGCTCCATGGTTGCTTCTCTGGTACTACGGGTGGAACTTAATATTCCGCCGCCTTGTTTTAAAATATCTATATATTTAGCCCCTTGAAGCCTCATCTCCAGCTCTTTTTCGCGGCTTCCCGCAAATACGAGGTGGGTATGGGGATCAATGAGCCCCGGAGTGACAATTTTTCCCGAAGCCTCGATCGTTGTGGCGGCTCCATTCAGGGATTCCAGATATTGTGCCGCTTCCTGATCGGAGCCTACAAAAGAAATTTTGTCGTTCTCCAGGATAATGCTGCCGTTCTCGATTACGCCGATTTCGGACATCTCGTTGCCCTTTTTGGGCAAATGGCTTGCCCCTTTCATCGTCACAACCTGGTCCGCACATTTGATGTAGGTGACCGATTTCATCCTGCTCACCCCTTCAAGCTCAGACTCGGAATCATGATTCCCTTCTCTTTCGCGGTTCGGATAGCCAAATCATAGCCGGCATCGGCGTGCCGTACGACACCCATCCCCGGATCGGTCGTCAGTACCCGTTCCAGTCGTTTAGCGGCATCTTCCGTACCGTCCGCAACGACTACCATTCCGGCATGAAGCGAATACCCCATGCCTACGCCGCCTCCATGGTGAACGGATACCCAGCTTGCGCCCGCCGCCGTATTGATCAGCGCATTCAGGATCGGCCAATCCGCGATCGCGTCGCTACCGTCTTTCATCGCTTCGGTCTCACGATTCGGTGAAGCGACCGAACCCGCATCCAGATGATCGCGTCCGATAACAATCGGCGCTTTCAACTCGCCCGAAGCAACCATTTCGTTGATGATTTTGCCAAACTTCGCGCGCTCCCCGTAACCCAACCAGCAAATGCGGGCGGGAAGACCTTGGAACGCGATTTTTTCCCGGGCCATTGCGATCCACTTGCATAGATGTTCATTGTGGGCGAATTCCCGGAGAATGACTTCGTCCGTTTTGTAAATGTCCTCCGGATCTCCGGAAAGCGCCACCCAGCGGAAAGGCCCTTTACCCTCGCAAAATTGCGGGCGAATGTAAGCCGGTACAAACCCCGGGAACGTAAACGCGTCGGTAACGCCTTCGTTGAAGGCAACCTGCCGGATATTGTTGCCGTAGTCAAATGCCACTGCTCCTTTGTCCTGCATCTCGAGGATTGCTTGCACATGAAGTGCCATGCTTGCTTTGGACTTTCTGACATAGAGCTCGGGGTTCTGTTTCCGCAGTACTTCCCCTTCTTCAAGGGTCATGCCGGCAGGCAAATAACCGTTAAGCGGATCGTGAGCGGAAGTTTGATCCGTAATAATATCCGGAATGAATCCTCTTCCGATCATCTCCGGGAGAATTTCAGCCGCATTTCCGAGCAGGCCGATCGAGAGCGGCTTACCGTTTTGTTTGGCTTCCAGGGCAAGCGTAACAGCTTCATCCAATGTCTCGACGAGCAGGTCGCAATAGCGGGTTTCGATCCGCTTCTCGATCCGCGAACGGTCAACATCGATACCGATAACAACGCCTTCGTTCATTGTTACCGCGAGCGGCTGCGCTCCCCCCATACCTCCCAGCCCTGCCGTTACGGTAATCGTCCCTTTCAGCGTTCCTTCAAAGTGCTGTCTGGCACATTCCGCGAATGTCTCGTAAGTTCCCTGAACGATACCTTGACTGCCGATATAGATCCAGCTGCCTGCCGTCATTTGTCCGTACATCATTAATCCTTTTTTATCGAGCTCGTGGAAAGTATCCCAATTCGCCCAGGCGGGTACCAGATTGGAGTTAGCGAGCAGCACTCTCGGAGCGTCCTTATGCGTACGGAATACGGCAACCGGTTTTCCCGATTGAACGAGCAATGTCTCGTTTTCCTCGAGCTGCTTCAACGTGGCGATGATTTGTTCCAGCGCTTCCAGATTCCTTGCGGCTTTGCCGATTCCGCCGTATACGACCAGCTTTTCCGGATATTCCGCCACCGCCGGATCGAGATTGTTCATTAGCATGCGAAGGACTGCTTCCTGCACCCATCCTTTGGTATTTAAACGAGTGCCCTGCGGTGCTTTTATCATCGTTGTATGATTATCGTTGCTCATGTAAAACGCCTCCAAGTCATTGCCATTATTTATTATTAATAGAGTAGTCCCGAGATAATTCTCGTCTGCCTGTCTACTTTCCCTTGAAAAACGGCTTCCGCTTCTCCGAGAAGGCACGCATGCCTTCTTTTTGGTCATCCGTGGCGAACGTCAGGTGAGAAAGCGTTCGTTCTACCCGCACACCGGCCGAGAGAGGGCTCTCAAACGACTCCAAGATCGCTTCTTTAGCCAGCTGGAGCGCCACCGGCGATTTGACGGCTATTTCTTTCGCCAACTTCATGGCCTCGGCAAGCAGGGCTTCTACCGGTACAACACGGCTGACCAAACCCGTCGCCAACGCCTCCTGGGCAGTGATACGACGACCGGACAGAACCATATCCATCGCGAGAGACTTGCCTACTGCCCGGGTTAAGCGCTGCGTTCCACCAGCTCCCGGAATGCCCCCAATGTTAATCTCCGGTTGTCCGAACTGCGCCGTTTCCGACGCTACGATAATGTCACAAATCATAGCCAATTCGCAGCCCCCGCCAAACGCATAGCCGCTGACCGCGGCAATCAGCGGCTTCTTGACCTCATAAACCGCGTCCCAGAGGGCACTGAAGCCGCCCAGGTACATATCAACCGCTCCGGCCTCCATCATTTCCTTGATGTCGGCGCCGGCTGCGAATGCCTTGTCGTTGCCGGTAATCAGGATACACCTAACCTCTGAATCGGCGGTAAACTCCCGGAGCGCTGCCACTAGTTCGGTCATCAACTGCCGACTGAGGGCATTAAGTGCCTCCGGACGGTTGAATTGGACACATCCCACTCCGGCTTCAACGTTCACCAGGATCGCCTTGTAACTCATAACGAACTCCCTCCTAACGCTTGCTCATCCATCGCCATAAGCCGGTTCACGGTTCGGTCTCTCAACTCTCGAACTTCTTCAACCCGTTCCGGGGTCCAGCTATAAAAACCTTGGCCGGATCTGCAGCCCAAGGAACCTTCTTGCACTAGCCTCTGCAATATGCGGGAAGGCTCCACTGTATGACTGAGCTCGCGCAGCAGTATATCAGACACGCGGATCACCGTGTCAAGTCCAGCCATGTCCATTAATTCCAGTGGTCCGGCTGCCGCCCACCGCGGCGCAAGCGTGCTTTTTACTGCCTTGTCGACATCTTCGATTGAAGCGACCCCGGACTCCACAAGATGCAGCGCCTCTCGAAGCACCGCATACTGAATCCGGTTGACAACAAAACCGGGGATGTCCGCGCGCACCCTGATTGTTGTTTTTCCGATGCTGCGGGTGATGGTTTCCACTTGATCCATGGCGGATTCCAATGTTTCCTTGCCGGCAATCAACTCGACCAATGGCATCAGAACGGGCGGGTTAAACCAGTGCATGCCGAGGAACCTTCCGGGATCTTTCAAAGCGGATGCCAGACTCGATATAGGGACGCTGGAGGTATTGGTTGTAATAAGACAGTCGCCCGATACTCCCGACTCTATTCGAGCCAATATTTCCTGCTTCAACAACAGGTCTTCCGAGACGTTCTCACTTACCAGCTGAGCATCAGCCAATGCTTGTTCCAGCGAATCGGTAAACATGATCGTCGAAACATATTCGCTCTGACCGCTTTGGCTTACCGCAAGCCGGCTTTCAGCCGCCATAATTGACCTGCGGGCCTCCTCAAGGGTCTGCGAACGACGAGAATACAGCGAGACCTGGCAACCCTTCCGGGCAAAAGCATGAGCTACGCCGGCACCCATCAGACCGGCTCCTACCACTGTTATACGAAGTTTTGACATGGTAAAACCTCCTCGTCAGATAACCTTATTCTTGCGTAGTTCGGCAATCGCTTCTGCATCTAAATTCAACAGTTTGGACAGCACCTCTTCGGTGTGCTCTCCGAGCATGGGAGACGGACCAGTTATCGACTCGGGCATGCCGGAGAAGTGCAACGGTTGCTGCATGAGGGTGATCTCCCCTGCTTTAGGATGCGTAACCTGCTTGAGCATCCGGCGATGCCGGATATGCTCGCTGTTGGCTGCTTGCGCCACATCCCATATGGGGGCCACAGGCACTCCGGCCCCCTCTAGGATTGACACCACTTCCTCTACTGTATGGCGGCTGGTCCACTCCTCAATATACAACCGCAGCTTCGGTTCATTCCGCACACGCTCCCCATCCGTTGCAAAGCGCTCGTCAGAAGACAACTCCGGACGTCCGATAGCAGCGGCCAGGACCGCAAATAGGTTATCGTTGGCAACGGCAATGACAACGAACCCATCGCTTGCCGAATAACTGTCTAGCGGAGCACTCATGGAGTGCCGGTTGCCGATTCGTCCGGGAACGTTGCCGCCGTAGAGATGCTGGGACAAGGCAGTCACCATGAGGGAGAACATACAATCCATCATAGCTACGTCGACGTGCTGCCCCGTCCCTGTCTGTTCCCGGTGCAACAGCGCCGCAAGGGCTCCCCAGGAGCCATAAACGCCGGCCAGCACATCGCCGATCGATTCACCCACCCGGGTCGGCGGGGTTTCGGGCCAACCGGTAAGGCTCATTAAACCTCCCATTGCCTGAACGATATGATCATAGGCAGGCCGATGGGCCAAGGGGCCGATCTGGCCGAAACCGGATATGCTCACATAAACAAGACGCGGGTTGATGGCACTCAGGGTTTTGTAGTCCACAGCCAAACGCTCGGTCACCCCCGGCCGAAAATTTTCCACAAGCACGTCAGCCTTGGCTACCAACTGATGCAGCAGCATCCGGCCTTCTTCGGACTTCAGATTCAGGGTGATACTTTGCTTATTTCGGTTCAGCATCATGAAATAGGCGCTTTCCTCGCCTTGGTAAGGTCCGAACTGCCTGGAGTCGTCCCCGCTTCCGGGAACCTCCACCTTAATTACCTCAGCGCCGAGGTCCCCCAAGAGGGCTGAACATAACGGACCCGCAAGCACACGTGAAAGATCCAGTACTTTTACGCCAGACAATATCGGTTTTTCGCCCATTTCTCTCGTTCTCCTTGTAAAATCGTTTTTGATATTTCGCTCAGTTCAGACTGTCAATTCGCCTACGGCTTCCTCTGCCGCAGCCACTATCGACTCGCTGCTTACCAGTTCCATCACAGCGGCAAGGTCGAGATATAGCTCGCGATCTGCATCGAGTGGAGGAATCTTCTCTCGAATCACCCGATAGACCGCGGCGGTACCGCGGCCAGGTTGGAGCGGCCGATGAAATTCCAGACCTTGGGCTGCGGTTAACAGTTCGATCCCTATCCCTTGCTGGGCATTGGCGATAGCATTCCTTGCCTGCCATCCGGCATTAACGCCCATGCTGACATGGTCCTCCTGCTGAGCGCAGGTGGGGATGTTTTCTACCGAAGCGGGCACGGCGAGCGCGCGATTTTCCGCTGCCAATGCAGCCGTTACATACTGCGGAATCATGAAACCGGAGTTTGCCCCGTTTTCCCGGACCAGAAAAGCCGGCAGCTCGCTGACATGACTGTTTGTTAACCGATCTGTACGGCGCTCGGAAATATTGAGAAGCTGAGCCACTGCGATAGCAAGTGTATCCATAGCTATGGCAATCGGCGCTCCGTGGCCATTCCCGCCGGGAATGGCCACGGCTTCCCCATCTTCGATGAAGAAAACGGGATTGTCCGTCAAAGCGTTCATCTCGGTCTCAACAACGGAGCGGACATAAGCTAGCGCGTCACGAACTCCCCCATGAACCTGAGGGGCGCAGCGCAAGCTCAAGGCGTCCTGCAGCCGATGATGGCGGTATGAAGCCACAATCTCGCTGCCGTCCAGTATTCGCAGGAGGTTGGCCGCCGTGGCCGCTTGACCGGGGTGCGGGCGTAGACTTTGCAGGCGGGGATCGTACGCCCGATCGTTCCCGCGCAAAGCCTCCAGGCTCATAGCTGCCGCCAGATCCGCGGTCTTAACGAGCATGTCGGTATCATGGACGGCAAGACCAGCCAAGGCCGTGATCTCATAAGTGCCGCTCATCAAGGCATGTCCTTCCCTCGCTCCAAGTTGGAGAAGAGGGATGCCCGCCCGCCGCATCGCTTCGGCTCCAGATAACAATTCGCCTTCGTAATAGGCTTGACCGCGTCCTACTAAGACAAGGCCGATATGCGCCGGTCCCAGAAGATACCCCACCGAGCCTTTGCTGGGAGACCAAGGCGTCACGCCGCGATTTAGCATCTCTACCATCGTTTCCAGCAGTCCAAGCGTGACGCCGCTATGGCCATATGCCATGCTTCGGATAATGAGAAGCATCATGGCTCGAATGACCTCGATAGGATACGGTTCTCCCACTCCGCATGCATGACTCATCAGCATGTTTACCTGTATATTGCTGATGGCTTCGGGCGCGACGGCTACCCGGTAAAGGTCACCCACTCCGGTAGTAAGACCGTAGACAGGACGTCCTTCTTCTACTATTGCATCCACATGATTTCGCATGCTCTGAATGACAGTCTTGGACTGTTCTGAAATGGCCACTTGAGCCCCAAACCGCGCAACGCCAACGAGCTGTTTAATGGTGAGCGGAGAATCGCCAATGATTACTGAATCTTTGTATGACAACATTTTTGGAACCTCCCTAACGGTTATGTTGGCAAATAGCTAGCTGTTCCGCATCGGTACGATTGCGATTTACGAAAATATTTCCCGGATCTGCTTAAGCGAGACATATCCGGCCACATTCCCGCTTGGATCAGTCACCAGAATGCAGTCATTGCCCGTCTTCAGCATGAGCGCGAGCGCCTCCTTCAAATTGACATGCTCCGCTATCGAGCCACAGACAGCATTCGTCATGCTCTGATCCGCATCTTTCATTACTTGCCGGGCCGGGATCAGGCTCAATTGTCTCATTAAATCGTCGCCGCCGATCAACTCTTTGACAAAATCGTTTTTGGGGCTTGCAATAATATTCAAAGGGGTATCGAACTGTATCACCTGGCCATCCTTCATTACGACAATCTTATCCGCCAATTTTAAAGCTTCATCCACATCGTGAGTGACAAAGAGAATGGTTTTATGCAATTTTTTTTGAATTTGAAGCATTTCATCCTGCAAGGATGCTCTCGTAATCGTATCTATCGCGCCAAACGGCTCATCCATTAGCATATATGGCGGATCGGCAGCTAATGCCCGAGCCAGACCAACCCGCTGCTGCTGCCCTCCCGACAATTGGCGAGGATATCGTTTACGGTAAATTTTGGGGTCCAAATGCACCAGTTCCAGAAGCTCATCAATCCGTTTATTCAATTTTTGCTTATCCCAACCGAGCATTTCCGGCACGGTTGCCACATTTTGCTCCACGGTCATATGCGGAAACAAACCGCTCTGCTGAATGACATACCCAATCTGCCTGCGCAATTCGTTGACAGGGACTGCTCTATTATCATTCCCTCCAACAAGAATGGTCCCTTCTGATAATTCATAAAGGCGGTTCACCATTTTCAGAAGGGTAGTCTTTCCGCACCCTGAACTGCCGAGCAGTACTACAAATTCACCGGATTCCACCGTTAAACTGACATGATTGACAGCGGGACTTTCGCTTGACGCATAATATTTCGTCACATTTTGAAATACAATTCCGCTCATCGTTGTACACTCCCATGATAAATTAAGGGGAAGAACCAGATAAAACTCTTCCCCTTGTTTTCTTAATGTTTTACTTTACGATGCCATGTTCTTTGAGGAACTCACGGGCGACATCCTTAGGTTCTCTCTTCTTGTCACCCTCAACTTCCCAGTTTAAACCCGACATAACTTCATCTGTCAGCAGCTTGTCAATACCGTTAATGATGTCTCCAATTTCCGGATATGCTTTCAAAAGCTCTCCACGAATTTGCGGTGCGACATGATACGGAGGCCACAGCCCTTTATCGTCCTTCAAGACTACAAGCTTATAGGCGGCGATTTGTCCGTCTGTGCCGGTTCCGACGGTCACATCAACTTGGCCGCTGGAAAGTGCCTGATACTTCAAACCAAAATCAAAAAGTTTGGATGACTTAAATTCGAAACCGCCGTATTTCTTTTTCAATCCCGGCAATCCGTCATCGCGTTCGGCAAAAGCGGGCACCATTCCGAAGTTAAGCTCCGGCGCTTTCATCGCTACATCAGAAAGTGTTTGTAAACCATGCTTTTTTGCGATTGCATCGCTGGTTACGAGTACATACGTATTATTGAACGGCGTCTGTTCCAAGGTGTCGATATCCCAATTTTCCTTATACTTCTTCTTTACGGTGTCGTATACAAACTCAGAGGTCAACTCTTTGGAAGGATCTTCTTTTAAGATTTCCATATATGAGGTTCCCGAGTATTCCGGATACAAATCGACCTCCCCGTTTTTGAGAGCTTCGAAAACAACCAATGTATCGCCTAGATTCAATTTTCTATCAACTTTAAATCCCTTCTCTTCCAATGCCTGTGCGTATAACTCACCAAGGACATATTGCTCCGTAAACGTTTTTGAACCGATTTTGATAGTCGGTTTGCCATCCTGTTCAGACGACGACCCCGAACCGCCGGAAGAACATGCGGACAGCAGAACGACAACACTCATTAGCAAACCAGCAATAACTTTCCTTGTGCTTCGATTTTTCACTATTTTCATTCTCCTTTTTTAAGTTCGTTATTCAGCAACGATTGGGATCGTTTAAACACCCGGAGGTGACACCCATTTTTGTAATCTACCCATCAACATATCGACCAACAGAGCCAATAGAGCGATGGGTATAGCACCGACAAAAAGTAAGGAAGGCTTCATCAGCACCAAGCCGTTGATGATGAATTCTCCCAGTCCGCCGCCCCCAATAAAAGCAGCAATCGACGCGCCGGCAATAACATCCACAAAAGAGGTCCGGATTCCGGTAATAATAACCGGAAGCGCCAGCGGCAATTCCACCTTGTAAAGCACCCGGCGTTGATCCATACCAATCCCGTGTGCAGCTTCTATAATACTCTTATCCAACTCTTTTAAAGCGGCGACCGTATTGATTAATATGGGCGGGCAGACCAGCATGGTTAAGGCGAACAACGAAGGAACGAACCCGATTCCCAGATAGGGCATAACAAAAGCCAATACAGCGAGACTGGGAATAACGCGGCCCATATTAATCAGATTTAACAGGAATACCGAGCCTTTATTGGATTTTGCCAAATAGATTCCCAGCGGAACACATAGGATAATTCCGATTAACATGGCAGTCACACTGAGTGTTAGATGAATTTTTACAGCTGTCAAAAATGTATCGGTATGAGCGAAAATATATTGCACCGATTCAACTAATGTTTCCAGCTTTATCCCCCCGCTTTCCTTAATTATGCGGAACGCATGACTTTCTTTTGCAGCAACTGTAATAACTGATCCGTCACGATGGCCAACAGGGTAATAGCGACAGTACCGGCAATGACCTTCTGCGGGTTGAACTGGTTAATCCCTTCAAAAATTAGTAATCCCAGTCCACCTGCATTAATATAGGCAGCAATAGCTCCAATCCCAATCAGTGAAACAACCGTAATCCGAATCCCCGCAATGATCACCGGCATGGCTAGAGGCATTTCAATTTTCCAAAATATGCGCCACCTTCCCATGCCCATTCCTTTAGCCGCTTCAAATATAGCCGGGCTAATCCCTTCAAGCGCAGCAACTACGTTGCGAACCAGTATCATTTGAGCATACATGACAAGCGCAAAAATGGCAGACCGGGTTCCCAATCCGACAAGGGGTATCAATAGGGCGAAAAGCGCCATGCTGGGAATCGTATAAATGATACCGAGTAACCCAACAACCGGATTGTATAACACTTTTACTTTGGATATGATCACGCCAATAGGTATCGAAATGGCTAGTGCGATTACTAATGAAACCGAGATAAGGAAGAGATGCTGAAAGAACAATTCCACAACCCGTTCCCAATTTGACACTAGATATTTCACGTTTCTCTCCTCCTTCTTAATCGAAATGGTTAGTTAAACTTACATTGAACGTGATAAAAACCAACTTATAACGTTCAATGTGTCGAACTCTTGTACTCCATGTCCTGAAACCTAACATGCTAAAATCATACCTTAATAATCAGTTAGGGACAACTAGGTGAAATTGCGAATCATTAGCACAATCTTGCTGCGCGATACTCAGTTGGACTGCAGTTCATGTACCTTTTAAATTTACGGGTAAAATAGTTAGCATCTTGAAATCCGACATGGCCTGCGATCTGATTAACGCTTAAATCTGTCGTTTCTAGTAAGAAAACGGCTTTTTCAATACGAACTTGATTTAGAAAGTCGACACATCCTACGCCTACTTCCTTTTTGAATACATGAGCGAGATGATAATTGCTTATATAACAATATTGTGCTATTTTTTCCAATGTTATTTTTTGCTGGTGATTTTCTTTTATATATTTTATAGCAGAACGCACGATCGGAGATGCTTCTATTTCATCTGCTTGCCTAGCTTGTTTCGCAATTTCTCTCCAATAATCACACATTTTGTTAATAAAGTTGTCATACCTGACCGTGCCGATCAAAACTTGAATCATCCTCGCATTTTCAGATAAGATGACAGAACCGTCTCCTCCCCTATCAAGAACCATCCGGGACAAGGACATGATCAAATCGACAGCTTCGGATTTAAACATATCGACATGGAATTTGTAGGAATGGGCGATTCTATCCAATAAAATTTTCAGATAATTAACGGACCCTTCCTCATCACCGATTCGCACACGCGCCAGCAGTTCCATTTTTTCTTCATTTGTAATCGGTTTCTTCAATTCTTTGGCTACTCTTTTCTCTTTATCATATTGGTAAACGATGCGGTTTCCTTGAAAAAACCGATCGACCATCGATTCATTTGCTTCTTCAAAAGAGAGATGCAGCAAGTAAGGGCTGTCATAAGAAGTACCGATACCGACAGACACGGAAAAACCTTGCGCATCGATAGATTTCTGTATCTGCCGAATAACGGAAAGTAAATATTTTTGTGAATGGGGATGGGCTGCCCGAGTATCCAATAGGACGGCGAGAATACCTTCCTCCTTCCAGACCCACAGAAAAGGGTTTGAGATCGCCTTATGGACGGCTTCCACCAACTTACTGCCAATGTTGATTTTCCATTCCTCCGGCTTGCCTACGGCAATTTCCGGATACCGATCAATGGAAACCACAATGACGAGGTCCGGGTTCACCTGTAAACCCAGCACCTGGCGTATCTCTTCGAAACTTCCTTCATGCACGAGCGTCCCGGATATAAGGAGTTGAGCGAACGCAGCTTGCGCAGGTTGCAGGTTCATACTAATTGCTCTCCTTCCGTAATTCAGCGGTAGGATTGTCCTTGCCGCTTGATAACAAACGGCAGTCCGGAATGAACTACCACCAGACTGCCGTTTTTAATCATAACATAGATCAAACCGCTTTATCCTCAGTATCCTATATGTAAAAAATACCGTCTGACCTTTCGACTCATCCAATATTCCACGGCAAGTTCCGTCTCTGAACAAAAAAACCGGCATTTCTTCGCGGGCATTTGCCGAGCAATTGCATGGCATTTGCCAGCCATTACATACACACAGTCCGCTCTGGCGGGAATACTTGACATCCATCCTGCCGCGTGATATTTTTCATATATGTACCGAACGTTTCAAAATAATAAGCGGAATCAATCCCCATCCAATCGAAGGAGGGGTGTTTGATCTGCATACACATAGGAGGAATTCATATGGCGACAGGACGGCCGCGCACCTTCGATAATACCGAGGCGTTAAAGAGTGCGCTTCAGGTGTTTTGGGAAAAAGGGTATGAAGGCGCCTCCCTTTCGGATTTAACCGAAGCGATGAAGATTAACCGGTCAAGTCTCTATGCCACTTTTGGCAGCAAGGAACAATTATTTAACCAGGCGCTTGATCTTTACTTTGAAGGTCCACCGAAGCTGACAAGCGCGGCTTTTAACGAGCCGACAGCCCGCGCCGTTGTCGAAAGGTTCTTGAATGTCACGGCCGATTCCGTTACAAATCCTTCTAACCCGAAGGGTTGTCTGACCATTCGCGGAGCCATTGCTTGCGGAGAAGACGCGGAAGTGATTCGCCAAGTGCTTACATCGCTCCGGGTGGAGACGGAAATGACCTTGCGCCATCGCTTTGAACAAGCGAAGTCCGCCGGTGACCTGCCGGCTGGCTCTAATCCGGCGGCGCTTGCCCGCTATATCATGACCGTCACCGAAGGCATGTCCATCCGGGCTGCGGACGGCTCAACCCGCGACGAATTGCAGGATGTGATTGAACTTACAATGCAGGCTTGGCCATCGTAAGACGCCCCCTTCTTCCCCGCTTATATCTACAACGCGACATTCATCATCGGAACATGCTCCTATCGAACATCGATGGGTATGCATGATCCCTTGATGAATGTTTTTTTATTTTTTCACTTTTTTTAATTTCCCTCTTGACAATTCATTTTCCCCAAGGTTATAGTTAGCACATAGTTTTGAACCGATCGTTTCAAAACGAAAAACTTGAGGAGGTTTTTATTATGACAACAACAAATATTCTTTCTGGAAAAGTGGCACTGGTAACCGGAGGATCCCGAGGCATTGGGGCCGCCATCGTAAAACGGCTTGCAAATGACGGCGCGGCAGTAGCTTTCACCTACGCAAGCGCGCAGCAAAAAGCGGAAGAATTGGTGAAAGAAATTGAAGCGTCCGGCGGGCGCGCGCTGGCACTTCGCGCTGACAGCGGAGACGCCGATGCGGTGAAAGGCGCTGTTGCCGAAACGGTAAAAGCCTTCGGCGGCATTCACATTCTCGTGAACAATGCCGGACTGGCAAACCTGAAGCCCTATGATCAATTCGCCATCGAAGAATTTGATCGCATGGTTGCCGTCAACGTGCGTGCCGTGTTCGCGGCGGTGCAGGCGGCTGCGCCTCAAATGGGCGAAGGCGGACGCATCGTTAATATCGGCAGCATCAACGCCGACTTCAATCCGTTCCCAGGAAACAGCCTCTATGTTATGTCGAAGGCTGCTGTCGCCGGACTCACCCGGGGCTTGGCCCGCGACCTGGCTCCGCTCGGTATTACCGTCAACAACGTGCAGCCCGGACCAACCGACACCGATATGAACCCGGCGGACGGTCCTTACGCGCCGGTTGTCTCCGGCATGATTCCGGTCGGCCGATACGGTACAGGCGCAGAAATCGCCGACATGGTAGCTTATCTGGCTACACCCGGTGCCGCTTTCGTGACCGGCGCAACCATTAACGTGGACGGTGGAACCACTGTTTGATTCGCATCCAAACTTGAAACCAAAACCCAAATTTGAGAGGAGAATTTATATGTCTATTGGAATTATTGGCGCAGGTGAAATCGGGCAAGCATTTGCCAAACATGTCGTGAAAGCAGGTTATGAGGTGCTCCTGAGCAACAGCCGTGGACCGGAATCGCTTGCTCCGCTCGTTGCCAAACTTGGAGGGAAGAGCCGAGCCGTTACCGTCCGGGAAGCCGCTACCGCCGATATTGTGTTCATTTCCCTACCCTGGAAGCATCTGAAAGATACGGTGTCCGGTCTGTCCGACTGGAACGGACGTATCGTAATCGACGCCATGAACCCGATTATTACTCCTGAATTCATCGTGGCCGATCTTGGAGGAAAAACTTCGAGCGAGGTGGTTGCGGATCTTGTTCCCGGCGCAAGGGTAGTTAAAGGATTCAATACGCTTACTCCCGCTGTGCTCGGCTCCGATCCGCAAATTGTCGGACGCCGCGTCATCTTCATATCCGGCGACGATGCCGCGGCCAAGGCTGAAGTCACCCGGATTAACGATAAAATCGGATTCGCCACCATTGATTTGGGCGGTCTCGCTGACGGCGGCAAATTGCATCAATTTCCGGGAGGCCCCCTCCCTACACTTAACCTGATCAAATTGCCTTAAGTCTCGTCAGGGGGCGGTGTCCAAGGAACACAGGTCATGCGGTATGGCTGGTGACCCGAGGCTCCCTGGACACCCTTGCTGCCGAAGTTTACATATTAAAAAATGAGCGATGGAGCGTGAGAGATATGATTTATTATGAATCCCCTCAAGTGGAGATTTCCTGGAATGAAGCGCAGCAGATCGTTGAGCTGAGATGGAAGGCTTTCGCCCAAGGTGTACAGTTTCGTACCGCTATGGATAAGGTAGTGGAATTGGCCGGAAAAATGAATGGCAGCAAAGTGCTGTATGACAACCGCAAAATGTCGGTCATTGGTCAAGAGGATCAAGCCTGGGTTTCCCAAAACTGGGTGAAACGGGCTTCAGATATCCAGTATTGCGCCGTAATTGCGCCGGAGAAAGTCGTCGCCAAATCAAGCTTAAACCGGATTGTCGGCACCATCGACGAGTTTCCGTACGAGTTGAAGTTTTTTCAGCATAGGGAAGATGCGGTTAACTGGCTGGCTGAAATGAGGCATAAAGTCAGATGAGAGCTTATATCTATTCTGCCATTATCGCGTTCGGACTGTTCAGCATCGTCAACACCGAATTTGGCGTCATCGGCACATTTATTCAAATTAGCGAGAAGTATCAAATCAGCGCTTCGCAGACCGGTATGCTTGTCAGTTTGTTTGCGCTCACAATTGCGATTTTTGGCCCGTTCATGACGCTGCCGTTCTCAGGGTTTGACAAAAAACGGATCATGGCCTCCGTGCTTGGCCTTTTTGCCGTCGCCAATCTTCTGTCGGCAGCCGCTCCAAACTTTTCGGTTCTGCTGATTGTCCGCATCCTGCCCGCTTTTCTTCATCCGGTCTACTTCTCGCTGGCTTTCGTAGCCGCGGCAAGTTTTTTCCCGAGTGGACAAAAGAATAAAGCAACCGCCTATGTATTTACCGGAGGTACGGTGGGAATGGTTCTGGGCGTGCCGATCACCTCTTTTATCGCGGATCAATTTTCGCTTGAGGCCTCCTTCCTGTTCTCCGCCGCTCTGAACTTGATCGCGTTAATCGGTCTGCTCATCTGGGTTCCAAGCATGCCGGTAACGGCTAAATTATCTTATAAAAAGCAGCTCGGGGTCTTAGCTAAACCCCAGCTATGGCTGAATATTGCCACCGTCTGCTTAACCATTTCGGCGATGTTTGCCGTATTCAGCTATTTTGCGGAATATCTTGGACAGATTACGAAGATGAGCGGAAAATTAATAAGCACCATGCTGATTCTGTTTGGAGCGAGCGGTGTTCTGGGAAATTTGCAGGCAGGACGATTGCTTAGCAAGCATGTGATCAAAACGACCCTTCTGTATCCTGCTGTATTGGCCGTCACGTATCTGATCGTATTCTGGGGCGGAAGTTACTTCATTCCAATGATGATCATCGTGGTCGTATGGGGATTCATTCATACCGGGGGCTTTATTATCAATCAGAACTGGTTGGCCTCCGAAGCATCTGAAGCGCCTGAATTCGCCAACAGCCTGTTCGTCTCTTTCTCGAATTTGGGCATCGCGATCGGCACCGCTTCAGGAGGTCAGTTCTTATTGCATATGGGCACACACCAGATCATCTGGGGCGGCTTAATGTTTCTGGCGCTTGCAGTCACCCTGATGCTTGCAAAAATAAAAATCTTTGGTATCCGCACGACTTAACTTGACTCCTCGGAAATGAACAACAAATAACCAAAAAGACAGCGTTGAATTGGCTGTCCTTTTGGTTTTACGATTAAATATTATTTGGTCTATCCATTAATTTATGACATTCAACTTGGAATTCATGAGGTTTATCCAAGGATAAATAAACTTGATCAACCATTTGCCGCTTTCCAAACAGACGGATAACGGGGATTTTACTTTTCAAACGAATAAGTATATTGGGTTCGATAACAAGGGGAGTAAATGATGTTTTTAAATCATTCTTGGTTAATTTCATAAACTTAATCATAGAGACAGACTCAATATTATCTATATCAATTTTCGATAACATCTGAATGCCATACTGAACTCTTATCTCTTGTTTGGAAACTAAAATTGGATTTAAACACATAGCCCGGTAATCAGCAATTAATAAGATAATGATATACAGATTTCCTAATGAAAGTACCCATGCAGCAATAGGGGACCATTGCATAAGGAGAATATGAATACATATACCTTCAATCAGCAGTATCTTAGATAAGATTAATATGGTTATGAGCCAGTTTGAATTTTTATGATAACTAAATGAAGCAGCGCCCGTTTGTAAATAAGGCTTTTTTCTCCAAGAGAATAAAGCGTAGTAAAAGACAGATGCATCATGAACAAGTAAAGATGCTATTTTAGAATTGCTCAATGACTCTTCAAGACTTTTTCGAAGTGTGTCTATCGGGTGGGAATCAACTGCCCTATTGCGTCTAAAATTAGAGATGATTTGATAGACTTTGTAAATCTCATAACTAATGAACATAAGTTCCACTGGCATAAGAATATATTTTATGTCGTCAAGTGTTCCTTGACCTGTATCGGGTACAATCCACATTAAAGCTATGTAACCTAAAAGAGCGAAAGGAAGAATCGATACAATTTTTTTGTTTAATTTCCGGTAAATAAGAAAGTAAAGCAATAAAGGGATTACAACAACAAAATCTAACGAAACACCAATGGTCAGGAGTGGATCATTCTGTTTAGACAGTACAGATTTAATAACAACAAGGTCAAACAGAATGATAAATAAGCTTACCCCAATGAAAAAACGAACGTTATTTCTATAAAGTTTGAATATGGTTTAAACGCTCCTTTCAATACATATCTTAATCTAATATAAAGCAAAATTACAATTTTTCCAAATTAAATTTCACATGGAATAGATGCTTCCCCAGTCAAAGTGTCAATCGCCGGCGTTTCAACCGATTGTCCATAGCAGCCCAAATACCGGCCGGTGTCTCCGTCAACATCACAGTTTAATAGTCATTTCACTTCCAATCGGAAACCTTTGGACTCCAGCCATTGGATAACGCGCTGACGATTGCGGACTTCTACAAACTGATAATAGCGTTCCAACTCTTGTTCATCCGATGCCAAGGTATCCTTGAATTTTCGAAATATCTTCTCGCTCCCGTCCAAAACATGAACCAGTTTAGTTCTTAATTTCTCATTATCGACAGTTTCAGCAAAATCGGACATATCCCTGTATCCTGCATGCGACTCCCTGCTCGGAACACGAAAATATACTTCGTTAAAACCCTCATCAATAATCTCACTCAATTCCTTATCCTCATCATCCGGGTCAAAGGAATTTAGGGTTACGATCTCACCTGTTTCAATATTCAGAAAAAAGTCAATCCCGTCCATATACAGATCATAAGTTTCAACAAGCTCTTTCATTTGTCCCTCGGATAGCTTCAGTTCCTTCATCAAGCTGCTCACATCCTTAGCATTTCACGGATATCCTGTTCGGACAATCTGCTGACGGAGTTCTCTCCTGCTTCAATGACTTCCTCGATTAAATCTTTCTTGCGCTGCTGCAGCTCCAGAATCTTCTCCTCGATTGAGCCTTCCGTTGGCTCGTAAAATACATGGATTTCCGCTGCTCTATGCACTCAAGGAACTGTTTGATTTTGGAAACTACGTAAAGGCGCTTGACCCCCCACCCTCATTTCGAGGGACAAACCTTTACCGCTCGGCGTATTCTGAATTTTAATTATAAACTCAAACTGCAGCTGTTCGCGGCCAGAGGATATCATGCGATTATCCTTACCCTTATTATAAGCCGATCGACGTGATGATTATGGAGAAAATGCTTTAAACACAGAAAAAGAGCCCAACCACGCGTTAGGCCCTCTCTGCTTATAATTACCGGTTTCATCTGATACTAATTAGCCAGTACTTCCTCCGTGATCCGTCTGATGTCGACCGGGGAAATCGTCTCTTCGTTTACGAGATCGGGCAGGATGTATTTAAGAAAATAACCGACACAGTGCAGCGGGATGTCCTTGATCTTCATCAGGGCGCTGCGGTACATCGTGATAAATTCCTTCTCCGTATTGCCCTTTTGCAGCTCGGCGAACGCCTCGTACACCTGGTCCAGCTTATCGGCGACTTCAAGAATGCGCCCTTCCACTGATTGATCCTTGCCTTCGCGAAGCTGGTTGTAGAAGATGCTTTTGAATTCGGACGGGATGTTTTCTTCGATAAAATGGTGCACCATCCCCTCCTCCACCTGCTGGATCAGCGCCCGAAGCTGCGGGGAGGAATGCTTGACCGGCGTTTTGATGTCGCCAATAAAAATTTCGCCGTAATCATGGCTGCTCGTAATCTCGTAAAGCTTCTTCCAATCGATCTTCACGCCGTGCTGCTCTTCGATATCTGCCAGCGTCTTGGCGTACTGCACCACTTTCCAGGAGTGGGCCGCCACACTGTGTTCCTCGAATTTGAACTTCCCCGGACAGCGGATAATCCGTTCAAGTCCGCCCAGAGACCGGAAATATGCATGGATTCCCATCGGTTCAGCCACCCTTTTATAAGTCATGAAGTCTTGATTCTACTATAAGTAACTTATGTTAAGGGCATATTAACTAGAGAGTGAACCGGTGAAACTCCTGACTTACTGCGAGCCGGGGAATAGAACAAACCGCTCAATCCCGTCCTTCAAACCGTCCTCGTCATTGCTGAGCGTAACCTTGTCGGCTATTTGTTTTACTTCGTCCGGCGCGTTCCCCATCGCAATCCCCAGTCCCGCGTACAGGATCATGTCGATGTCGTTGTAATTGTCGCCGATCGCCATCAGTTCTTGGTTGGAGATGTGAAACACCTCTTCCAGCTCGCGGATCGCATACGATTTGGACACCATTTCGTCCATGATTTCCAGATAAGTATCTTTGGATTTGTACAGGCTGATGCCTGGTACTATCGTTTGCAGGGTTCGCGTAAGCCGGTTAATCTCCTCCGGATGTCCCATGCATAATATTTTGTGAATCTCGGGATCTTCGTCAAGATAAGCGGATAGCTCGCGCTCGGCCGGTTCAACATTAACAATCTCCTGCTCCTGAATGACCCACGGGTCGAAGCGGTCGGCAACAATCCACTGGTCGTGACTGTACAGACTGATGCTGGTGTCCGGAAAGCTCGTACTCACGATGTCGAGGATAGCCTTCACGCTGTTATGGTTCAGTCCGATGCTGTGAAGCGTTTCCCTGCCGCCGCCATCGCTTCCGCCAAGAACGAGAGCTCCGCTGTAACAAATGACGGGCGCATCGATTTCAAGCTCCTGCTGGAGGGGAAGTATGCCTCTCGGCATCCGGGCCGAGACTAGGACAAACGGAATCTCGCGTTCCTTTACCTCCTGAATAACGGTTTTGGTGCCCGGCGTAATCTGGTGCCGCGAATTCAGCAGGGTACCGTCAATATCGCTAAAAATCGCTTTGATCATATCGCATCGCTCCTTGACAATTTTTGGCTTACTCTTCCACGGCCGTCCGGATCAGTTCGATCCCGCTTTCGCGCAGGACAGGCAGCAGATGCTCCGGCGGGCTTTCGTCGGTAATCAAAATGTCGATATCGGAGAACTCCATGCCCCTGAATGAAGCGGTAAGATTGAACTTTTGGCTGTCCGTCAGCACAAATACTTTTCCGGCCCGCCCCGCTACAAGCTTTTTGACCAGTGCATCTTCCCGGTTCGCAAAATAAATGCCGTCCTCCATAATCGCTGCCGCCCCCAGAAAGGCCTTGTCAAAGTAAATTTCGCTGAGCTGCTCCGCTTGAGATTCGTTATAAAAAAACCGGTTGTCGTAGTTAAACTTTCCGCCGAGCAGTTGAAGCTCCACGTCCGTATTACCCGCCAGAACCTCCGCGTTGTCGAGCGAGTGGGTATAGACCGTAATCTTTTCCCGAATTTCCGCGCACAGCTCCCGGATCGTCGTGGAGACATCCATGAAGATGACCTCCCCTTTGCCAATGTAGGCGTTGGCTGTCCGGGCAATTTCAAGCTTCTGTGCGGAAGCGGCGGCCGCGCGCTCCTTGTAGGCTTTAATTTCTTCCTTGAAAAATGGCAAAGCAATTCCGCCATGCGTCCTTATGGCAGCGCCTTCCTCCACCAGCTTGATAATATCCCTTCTCGCCGTATCCCTCGAGATGTCCAGCAGCTCGCAAATGTCCGCATTCGATAGCTGGGTACGGGTCTTCAATTGATCCAAAATTTTGAGCAGCCGTTCCTCCTGATAAATGGAAAACTCCTCCCTTCTCACCCTTATTATAAGCATTATTAAGCAAATTGTTAAGTGTTTTTAAGCATTTAATTCAATAAAAAAAAGCGTCCTGTCCGGATCGCCGGAACAGACCGCTTAAGAAGGGGAGCAGAAAAACCTGTATCATACCGGAACGACTTGCACATATTCCGCAATCAAGCCGTCCGGGTGTTTGACAAGCATAATCCAGCTTTCGGGAGTCCGCTTCGCTTCCGTTAAACAGACTGCTCCATGCTGCTGCAAATATACGGCCGCTTCTTGAATGGAATCAACTAAAATGGTTGCACTTGCTGACTCATATAGCCGTCTGGACTCCGCATCTCCTGCAATGATGACCGTACGGGCAATCATCGCCAATTCCAAGTTTAATTCCTCATAAAACACGCGAGCTTTACACTTTTCCTGATACAAATCTTCATAGAAGCGAATGGTTTGATCCAGGGCATCTCTTTCAACAAATACACGAATCAATGTATCCAGCACCTTCATGAACAGCACCGCTTTCTTTTATTATTTTAGGTATTTGCTAAGCTTTAAAGTTGACGCGCTTGACGGTAGACATTTTGCAGCCACTTCTCTCTTCGCTGGATACTGCTGCCTTTCATTCCCGCAAACATCATTCTCTTCACAGACCGAATGCCGCAAAATTTCAGGATGGATGTCTTGATTACTTTCCATTCGGCGCTTCCTCTTAAAAGCCTCACAAACCAGGAAGGGGAGTCGATCGTATAAATGACCCATGCGGATTTTCCCGCCAATAATCCCTTAGGCATCAATCCTTCATATATGTAGGCAAAGCCGGATACGAACACTCTGTCAAAAAAACCTTTTAATATCGCAGGCGTACCGTACCACCAGACAGGATATACAAAGATAAAATGATCTGCCTGTTTCACAAGAGTACGATAACGTTCCGTTTCCGGATCATTCTTTAAATTCCTTCTCTTGGAGGTCTCGCCGAACTTCAGAACGGGATCAAATTGTTCTTGATACAAATCGATAACAGTGAATGTATGGCCTTTTTCTTTCAGACCTTGCTTTACTTTTTCCAGGGTGGCATGATTGAAGCTTGCCGGATTGGGGTGCGCATAGATGATCAGTACGTTCATTTAAAACTCTCCTTCGTATCAGAAAATAAATGACATGTCATTTAATAGGGTAAAAAAATTATGACTGATTAAGGTTCGTATCCGCGCCGTTTGAGCGTGTCCGCCAAAGCCTGCCCCTTTAAAAAACGAAACAACAAAGAATTAATGGTCTCAAGCTCCTTCTCGGAATAGAGCTGCATGAGCTGTTCGTATAGCCCCTGCTCGATGCCTTCGACTAATTTGGCTTTCTCCAATCCCTGAGTTGTGAGTTGAAGAATTACATACCGCGAATCTTTCGGATCAACTACTTTTTCAACAAGACCGTCGGCACACATTCGTTCCAGAAGCCGTGAAGGACTGCCGGACTCACAGATCAATAAATGCCCAAGATCTTTCAGAGAAAGGTTCTTCCACTCATCCAATATTCGTAGCACTTCTGCTTGCGATGCTGTTAACCCGATTTCCTTCAGTAAGTTATTGAGCAGCCTGTTTCCCTGCCGCTGTACGGCCAGTATTTCGTAGCGAAAGGTTTCTGCTTTGGAATACTTATTTCTATCCATCTAAAAATCACCTTTGATTCATTTGTTATAGAAGTAGATGATACATCATTTGATCCTATTATAGATGATGCATCATCTATAATCAAGGATAAAATTTGAAAGCGACCTGCCCGGATATACCGGAACAGATCGCCTTGCAACAGGAACGGCTTATGCGAAAATAAAGCTTTATTTTCCGGCCAGCTTGAAGCCGTATTTGAGGAATACATCACCGGCTTCCTTCGTAAACAGGTAATCGTAGAAGACTTTCGCTTGTTCCGGATGTGCGCTTTCCGCCAGAACGGCGGCCGGATAGCTAATCGGATCGTGGGTGGACGGATCAACCTTCATGGCGACTTTCACCTTCGGTTCCCCAGCTGCGTCACTGCCGTACACTAAGCCCGCTTCCACATTGCCGGACGCCACGTAGGTCAGAACCTGACGGACATCCTTGGCAAAGACGATTTTGGGCAGCAGCGTATCCCAAAGGCCCGCTTGTTGCAGGAACTGCTGCGCGTACATGCCCGCCGGTACTGATTCAGGCTGTCCGACCGCAATTTTCGCGAACCCGAGGCCGGTTAAATCTTCGGCCTTAACGTCTGCAGCCGCCGAATCTGCGGGAACGACCAGCACCAGGTCATTGGTGAGCAGGGTTCCGGTCAAATCGGGATTCGTCAGCTGCTTGTCCGCAAGGGCGTTCATTTGTTTGGCGCCCGCCGAAATGAACACGTCTGCCGGAGCGCCCTGCTCGATCTGCTGCTGAAGCGATCCCGAAGACGCCAGGTTCAGGCGCACGGCAATACCCGGATGCGCGGCATGAAATTTCGGGACCAGTTCGTTTAAAACATCTTTAAGGCTTGCGGCCGCCGATACCAGCAGCTCCGTCTGTCCGGCTGACGACCCGGCTGCCGGGCTTGAGGTGGCGGAGGCGCCGCCGAGCGCTGTATTCCGGGCGCAGCCGGCGATCACGGGCAGACACAGGGACAACAGTAACACATAAACAATCCAACGATGCTTACACTTGATGGCCATCCTGCTTCATCCTTCCAAGGTCAAAATAACTTTGGTCAAGTATACAACGAAACGGAAGCTTGCCGGAAGAGTCAAAAAAATGGACGCTGAACTCCTCTCCGGACCCCAACGCAAAAGGGAGGGCCGTTTACCGGTCCTCCCTTTTGCGTTGGGCAATAACGAATGGCCAGGCTTTAAGCCCGCTTATAAAGCTGCATTCTCCCTGGCCAGGCTGTAGATGCCTTGCGCGGGATTCCCCTCGCAGATCGATACGAGCCGGGAAATCCCGGCCGCTTCGAAGAGGCCCCCCAGGCTTGTCCGAAGAAACGAAGCATTGAAGACCCCGCCGGACAAATAGACGGGAAGCTCTTCGCCGAGCCGCCTAAGCGCGGCGGAAGCCAAGCGAAACAGATGCCCCGCCGCCTCCTCCATAATCCGGCGTGCGGCTGGGTCGCCCCGCTCGGCCAGTTCATTAACCGCCGGAACGAGCAAGGCGAGATCCTTGTCGGTGATTTCACCCGAGTAGAAACCGGCCAGAAGCCAGCTTTCCTCTTTCCAATCCAGCACGGACATAGCCGCCTGCTCCAAAGCCGTCCCGGCCGAAATGCCGGCCCGTGCTTTAAGCACTTCCTTGACCGCTTCCAGACCGATCCAGTAGCCACTGCCCTCGTCTCCCAGATGGTGTCCCCAGCCGCCTAGACGGGCCGAACTTCCCGCCGCATTCCTGCCGTAGGCCACCGTGCCGCCGCCGCTGATGACGACGATCCCCGGCTTCCCGCCCGTTACGGCCCGCCAGTTGCCCAAGTAGTCGGGCACCACCAGCAGCCCGGCCAGGGTAAAGCTCCGGCCGCTCATCCCGCGCTCAATCGTCTCGGGAATAATGGATACGTCTCCGTGGTAGCCGCTCAGGCTGAAGCATACGGAGACCGGTTCGGCCAGCTTCATCCCGTTCAGTTCCTCGCACAGCCCCGCCGCGATTCGGTAGTAGCTGTCCAGACCGCCCGGCCGGGCATAATGGATAACCGGCTCGGCCTTCCAGTTCCGGATTAACCCGGCGTTCCCGTCGAACAGATCAATCGAGGTCTTCGTCTGTCCTCCGTCAACGCATATAATTAGCATCGCCATCACTTCCTGCGCCGTGATTTTGCAAAATTCCCGTATAGCCTTTGGTAATAGCTACCGTATCGGTTATTGCCGTTCCGACGACAACGAAGTAAGCGCCGGCTTCAACCGCCGCAAGCGCCTGCTCCGGCGAAGAGACATGCCCTTCGCAAATCGTCCGTATCCCGGCATCCGCCAGCGCCTTAACCAGCTCGATATCCGGCGTCTGGCGGTTCTTGCTGATATCCGTATAACCCGAGAGCGTGGTCCCTACATAATCGGCCCCGAGCTCCCAGGCTCTCACGCCTTCTTCAAATGTGGAAATATCCGCCATAACCGGCGTATTCAGCTCTTCTTTGATCTCTCGGATCAGTTCTTTCAGCGCTTCCGTGTCCGGCTGATTCTGGAAGGTCGCTTCCAGCGCAACGATATCCGCTCCGGCTTCGACGATGTCCTTGGCGTGCTCGAACGTCGGTGTAATAAAGAAGCGGTGTCCGTGCTGCAGTACTTTATTGATCCCGATTACGGGAACGTTTACATTCTTCTTGATTTCTCTGATATGCTCGGGGCTGTCGGCCCGGATTCCGACCGCCCCCCCGAGCTCCGCGCATTTCGCCAAAGCCGCGATGTGAAGCGAATGATTCAACGGATGGTCAAAATGCGCCTGGCAGGATACCACGAGTCCGTGCTTCATGCTGTTATCCACTGATTTTGCCACTCCTTTTAGTATAAGTTTTTACTGGTGGCCCTTGCCGTTTTCCGGATCGTTCCCTCGGCGGTCTCGCCAAGCTCCTGCATCACATGCGCAAAAATAATATCCAGAATATATAGCTGCGGAATTGTTGACGTAAAGGCGCTGCCTTCCGTCGGCTTCTCCCGCGATGAACTGAGCAAAACGACATCGGCGTATTTGGTGACCGGCGATTTGATGTGGCTCGTGATGCACACGACGCCCGCCTTTCCTTCTTCTTTGGCAATTCGGGCAATGTCCACCATATCTACCGTGCTGCCCGACACCGACAGCAATACGGCGACATCGCTTTCCGTCATCAAGGTCGCCTTAACAGGCCCGAGATGCCCGTCCGTCACCGCTTCGACAGGCAGACCTGTGCGGATAAACCGGTATTTGGCGATTTCCGCCGTAAATCCCGAGGAGCCCACGCCGAAGAACACAATCTGCCTTGCGCGCAGCAGCATATTCACCGCCTCCCGAATCTGCTCCTCTTTCAGAAGGGCGGTCGTTTCATTAATAATATGAAGATTTTTTTGTCTGACCTGTTCGGTAATGCCGTCCCCGATCGAATCTCCCAGCTGCTCTTGGCCGGAATCCAGCTCCTGGGCAAGTGCCAATTTGAACTCCTGGAATCCCTTGTACCCGATATGCCGGCAGAACCGGAGGACGGAGGTATCCCCAACCCCGGCTTTTTCCGCAAGATCGGTGAGCGAGTCGAAGATAATATTTTTGACTTCACTCAGAACGACGTCGGCCACTTTCTTCTCGGCCTTGGTCAGTGTTGGATAAACGCTTCGGATAAACGCGATTACATTTCCGGTGGGTATATTTATTTTTTCCATCCCGGCAGTTCCTCCTCATTGCATCTGCTCAGCCTTTAACCGCACCCATCGACAATCCGCTGACCAGATAACGCTGGGCGAAAAAGGTGAACAGAAGCGGCGGCAGTATCGACAATACGGTGGCGGCTGAAATATCTCCCCATTTGATTCCCCAGCTTGTAATGAACATCGTCGAACCTAGGGTAACGGGAGTAGCCTTGTTAAGAGATATAATAACGGCAAACAAATAATCGTTCCATGAAAAAATGAACGCAAGGATGGCCACGGAAGCGATGCCTGGCGCCATCAGCGGAAGGATGATCTTCCACAAAATCTGGTACACGTTGCAGCCGTCGATTTTGGCCGATTCCTCAATCTCATAGGGCAGCTCCTGCAAAAAACCTACCATTAAAATCAGCCCAAGCGGAATATTCAGGAAAATATTAATAAGAATCAGTCCGGCAACCGTATCAAGCAGTCCCAAATATTGAAACATTAAATAGTAGGGAATGGCAAATACAATCGGCGGAAACAGTCTCAGCGCCATCGAAAAAGTCAGCAGCCTCCCGGAGCTGAAGCCCAGCCGGATGACGGAATAGGCGGACGGCAACGCGATCAAGATGACAAATAGACTGGTAAACACGGACAGCAGGATGCTATTCCTGAAATATCCGGTGAAATCATACCCCGCCGCGAACATCACATTCCGGTAATGCTCCAGCGTCGGAGCGAACGTAAATTTCGGAGGGAAGGAATTGATATCGCCCGTCGTTTTCAAGCTGGTCATCAGTGTGTTGAGCAATGGAAGGAGCAGAAACACAGCGATGACACTGACGGCGATCGTTGTAAGCCACGGCTTTCTTGCTTTCATAAGAGGACGACCCTCCCTTGCTCTTTATTTGGATAATCTCTTCACGAAGAATGGAATGAGCAGCAGCAGGAACACAGCGACAATGACGGAGGCCGAGGCCGCCTGCCCGATTTGGCCGGATTTGAACGCCGCTTCATAGATGTAAATGCTTGCCGTCTTCGTGACATTGCCCGGTCCGCCATTCGTCAGGACATAAATGACGTCGAACGTGCGGAACGCATCGATCCCCCGCAGAAACGCCGCGATAAAAAAGATCGGAGCAATCACGGGAAGAATGATCTGCACAACGGTTCTCCAATATGAAGCCCCGTCCACCGAAGCCGCCTCATAAAGTCCCGGATCGACACCCTGCAGCCCGGAATAAATGATCAGAAACGTGAACGGCACCCACTGGATAATGTCAAGTACGATCATCAATGGCACGACGAGATCGGGATCGAACAGGTTGACTTGGATATGCAGCAGGGATAGAAAATAGGTTGCGACGCCGTTGTTCTCATTCAAAATCAGGCGGAACATAATGCCCATAAGCGAAGGCGCGACCATAATCGGCAGCAGCACCATGCTCAGAAGCGGCCGTTTCCCGGGAAATGACCGGTTAAACAGCAGTGCAAGCAAAAATCCGAGCACCAGTTCAATAACCGTCGTAATCAGAGCGAACTTCAGGGTAAAGCCGATGGAGTGCCAGAAGTCGGCATCCCGCAAAATTTCCAGATAATTGCCAAACCCGGAAAAAGAGGACATTCCCTGGCCCATGGATACATCGTGTAAGCTCAAGTAAATCGCATATCCCGCCGGGAATACAACCATGACAACCCAGAATAACAGCAGGGGGAAAGACAGGACCCACTTTGCCGCCTTTTCCGAATAGCCCATTTCAACACCTCTTTTTAAAAGATAGGATAAAGGGGAGAAATCCCCCCTTTACCGGCTGCGGCTTACTTAGACAGCGTCTCGCTTACATCGCTTTGCGCTTTTTCAAGCGCTTTTCCGATATCGACCTTTCCTGCCCACGCTCCGCTCAAATCTTCTGCCAGCTTCAGCATGATCGGCTGGGTTTCGGCAATAATCGGTGTGGAATAACCGTACTTGTCCACATGCTCCGCGATCAGCGGCAGCACCGGCTTTTTCTCGCCCAGACCGTTCAGCACTTCCGCAATCGGAGGAATCCCGCCGCCATCAGCATAGATCTGCATGGCATCTTTCGTCGTCAAATAATTCATCCATTTCAGCGCGGCTTCCTTGTTCTTGGCGTATTTGTTCAGTCCCACCCCAAGGGCGTGAACATGCGTCTTGTGCTCGCCCGGAATCGGCGCAACCGCTATTTTGCCAGCAATATTCGGAGAACGCTGCGGATCGTTCAGCTCGTCATACGCTGCTCCCCATTGAACGGCAAAGGCCGCGTTGCCGGATTGTAGAGCCGCCTGGGTTTCGGGGTACTCCGCAACGGTCGAGTTCGGGGATGTCATTTTGCCGCCATAAATCGTCGAGTAAATACCCATCGCTTTCTTGGCCGCTTCGGAATTGAGCTGCGGCTTACCGCTCTCATCCAGCCAAGAGCCGCCATTTGACCACAAGAAGTCGTCCCAAATCATGACGTTGAAAATCAGGTTCTTCATTTGCAGCGCGGTGCCGTATTTCGTCGGGGAATCCGGATTGTACTCCTGGCTGAAGAACGCCGCGGCCGCGATAAAGTCATCCCATGTCCAGTCCTTCGGATCTTTGGGCTGAAGGACTTGGCCCAGCACCTTTTGGCTGACTTCGCCATATTTGCTCTTCCAGGTGGAGTCGCTCAGCAACTGATCGATCAAATCCTTCCGGTACAGGAGGAAATGGTTGCTGACGTCCATCGGAATCGCCAGGGTTTCGTTGTTCATTCGCAGGGAATCGACCGAGGATTTCAGATAACCGTCCGTGTTCACCTTGCCGTCCAGAGCGTCCAGACTCGACGCATGCTGGCCGATAATATAGCTTGCTGTAAAGTACATATCTACTTCATCCGATTTGGAGCTCATCATCGCCGCTTCCTTCTCGTAAGTTCCGTCGCGGCTCAGCAGCACCATCTCGACATTCACGCCGTCGGTCTTGCCCTGCCCGCTGTTATAGGCATCCACCACTTTCTGCATGGCGTCGCTCTCCGGTCCCGGCCAGTACACCATGGATACCTTGGAAGTTCCCGATTGTCCGTTTCCGCCGGAAGTGCCGCCCGCATCGGCGGAACCGCTCTGGTTCGAGCCGCAGCCCGCCAAAATGACGGTCAAAGACAATGCCAAAGCAACACAACGAGTTAATAAACCTTTCATCCAAATCCCCCCTTGATTAACTTGTTCCTATCATATTCGATCTCAAAATAAAAGTAAACACTTTTTTTATTTGTAAAATGGAGGATTACTCTTTTATTTGAATGCAATTCACTCCATTTTATGAAACCCATACAGTTTTCAAGGATGTACGTGTGAGATATAATCACATTGCGGAACGATCCAAAGACTCCTTCTACGGCAGCAAAAAAAGAGAAACGGATGTCTCCGTCCCTCTTTCTCGCTTTTTTATTCAGGTCAAATTTGCAGTTGGCTTACAATGACTTACCATGCAGCCGGTATACCCTGGCCTCGAACGGCTTCAGGTTAATCGTCCGGATGCTGCCCCCCGCAGGGGCCTCATAGTTGGAAAGCAGCAGCTCGGCGGTGCTGTAACGAATGCCTTTAGGCAGATGGAACAGCGCCTCGTCCGCGGTCAGATTGGTGATGATCAGCCATTGGTCATCCTCCAGCGTTCGGGTATACGCGTAGATTTGCTTGTTCTTTGGCAAAATCAGATCGTAGACGCCGTAGATGGCGACCGGATTGCTCTTGCGAAGCCGGATCATCTCTTTGTAATAATGGTAGACCGAATCGGGATTCGCAAGCTCGCTTTCCACATTGATTTCCTTGCAGTTCGGGTTCACCTTCATCCACGGCGTTCCCGTCGTAAATCCGGCCTGTTCCCCGGCGTTCCACTGCATCGGCGTTCGCGAATTGTCCCGTCCCGTTCTCCAGATCACCGGCATCAGATCCTCATGTTCCTTGCCTTCTTCTCTTTCCAGCCGGTACCAGTTCTTCATATGCACATCGTCGTAATCATCAATCGACGGAAACTGGACGTTCGTCATGCCGATTTCCTGTCCTTGATAGATGAAGGGAGTTCCCTGCATCAGAAAATACATCGTTGCCAGCGCCTTGGCCGATTGCACCCGCAGCGGTCCATCATTGCCGTAAGTGGACACCGAGCGGGGTTTATCGTGGTTCTCCATGAACAGAGCGTTCCAGCCGGTGCCCTCCAGCCCTTTTTGCCACTCGGTCAGCACCTTCTTGAACTTTGGAATGTCAAAGCCCTGATCCAGGCTTAGGTCCCAAAGATGCATATGATTGAATTGGAACACCATGTTGAACTTGCCTTTTTCCTTGCTGACCCATAGATCCGCATCCTTAGACGTTACCCCGCTCGCTTCCCCGACGGTCATAATATCGTACTTGTCGAACGTTTCGCGCTTCAGTTCCTCAAGGAAATCATGAATCCCTTCCCGGTTCATATGTCCTTCAAAAGCACTCACATAGCGTAAGCCTTCCGGGTTCGGCAGGTCGGGAAATCCGGCCAGCTTCTTGATATGCGAGATCGCGTCGATCCGGAAGCCGTCGATTCCTTTATCCAGCCACCAGTTAACCATATCGTACAAATCCTGGCGCACATCCGCGTTCTCCCAGTTCAGGTCCGGCTGTCTCTTGGAGAATACGTGCATAAAATACTGGTCCGTGACCATGTCGTATTCCCAGATGGACCCGCCGAAGATGCTGTCCCAGTTATTCGGCTCCGCGCCGTCTTTTGGATCGGCCCATATATAGTAGTCCCGTTTCGGGTTGTCTTTACTTGAGCGGGATTCGATGAACCAGGGATGCTCATCCGAGGTGTGGTTGATGACCAGATCCATGATCAGCTTCATCTCCCGGTTATGAACCTCTTTCAGGAGCTCATCGAAATCCTCCATCGTGCCGAACTCGTCCATAATGTCATGATAATCGGAAATATCGTAACCGTTATCGTCATTGGGCGACTTGTAGATCGGGCAGATCCAGATCACGTCGATGCCCAAATTTTTCAGGTAATCCAGCTTGTCGATAACCCCGCGCAAATCGCCGATTCCGTCTCCGTTGCCATCCATAAAGCTGCGGGGGTATATTTGATAGGCCACCGCTTCTTTCCACCATACTCTTTCCAATTCCGTCAGCTCCTCCAGCTAGGTAGGAAAATCTTTTCCTTATTCGGAGTATAAAACAACTCTTTTTTCCTAGTCAAGTGGAATTGGCAGGCGGATTTCGGCATGATATGATATGAATCAGGAAAATATTTTCCCGTTCCATCCATTTAAATATTCGGAGTTGTGATGCTCATGAAAGTAACGATTAACGATATTGCCAAAATGGCCGGAGTTTCAATCTCGACCGTCTCCCGGGTTATCAACAACAGCAAACCGGTTAAAGAGGAAGTCCGGATGCGGGTCATGGAAGCCATCAAACGCACCAATTATCGTTCCGGCTCCATCATAGACGACAGCGCCAGAACCGAATCCCAGCTCATCGGAGTCATTGCGCCGCAGTTCAGCCACACCGTGCTTAACGATATGGTGGCGGGAATCGGGTCGGTTGCCCGGCTGTACGGCTACGAGCTGCTGATCGGGCTGACCGACGGAACGGTTGAAAGCGAGCTGGATCATCTCAAAAGATTCGGGAATATCCAGTCGCAGGGGATCATTTTTGTCGGCTCCATTCTGGAACGCAGGCATATTGAAACAATAGAAGCGGCGGAAATCCCCTGTGTAGTGATTGGACAAGTCTCCAATACCCCATCCATCCCTTCCGTCCATGTAGATAACGTCACCGCCTCTTACGAAGCCGTGACCCATCTCATTCATAAAGGGCACAGCCGAATCGCGATGATCCGCGGAACCGGCGATTCGGGCATCGGAAGCGACCGTTTCAAGGGCTATAAGCAGGCGATGAGCGATGCGGGCCTCCCGGTCAGGGAAGACTGGGTTGTGGAAAGCAATCTGTCCGTGGATGACGGAATGAACGCCATGCAGAGACTTGCGGAGACCGGAGACATGCCAAGCGCCGTATTCTGCTCAACGGACTGGATGGCGCTCGGAGCGATAAATTATTTGCTGGATCACGGTATGCGCATCCCCGAGGATGTGGCCGTATTCGGCTTTGACGGCAGCTATCTGTCGTCGGTCATCCGCCCCAAGCTCTCGACGGTGGAGTATTCCGCATCCGAGATCGGCATGACAGCCACCCGAAATCTCATCAAAATGATCAGAGGCGCCTCGGATATTCCGCAGCACTCGAACGTCACCCATTACCTGGCGATCCGCGAAAGCACGAACTGAGAATTACGGAAATAACTCTGGACATTCCCCAATCGGCAAAACAGCAAGCTTCCGGCGGCACGGAAGCTTGCTGTTTTTATGAATTATTGAATCGCAACTTCGTCTTCTTCTAACGCCGCTTTGCTTAATTGCTCCTTCAGATACAAAGGCTTAACAGGAATTTTATGAATTTTGACGCCGGTGTGCCGAAGCGCATCCTGAACGGCCGATTGAATAACGGCGAGAACCGGTATCGACCCGCTTTCACCCGCTCCCTTGACGCCAAGCGGATTGAGCGGGGATGGCGTTTCAATATGATGAATCGTCATTTCCGGAATTTCCGTGGAAGAAGGGACGAGGTAATCCATCAGGCTGCTCGTAAGAAGCTGCCCTTCCCGGTCGTAGACAATTTCTTCATATAGGGCGTTGCCGATTCCGTTCGATATGCCGCCCTGATACTGCCCGGTTACAATCAGCGGATTAAGCAGCTTGCCGCTGTCGTGGACAGATAAGTAATGCAAAACCTTGATTTGCAGCGTCTCGGGTTCCACCTCGACGACTGCCATATCGGACATCGATGTAATGGCCGCACCTTCGGGAGCAAAATAATCGGTTGCCTCCAGCATCGGATCGGTTGGAAGATCGTAGGTTTTACCTGGAGCGCCCCCCTTCGCCGCATGGGACAAGGCTCCCAGTGAAATGTGCATACCGGGCTCGTCTTTTTTGCGGACATATCCGCCAGCCAATTCAAGTGCGCTTTCCGGAACATTCAGCTCATGCGCAGCGAGCCGGAGCGCATGCTGTTTGACTTTCTGGGCAGCCTTGTACACCGCGTTGCCCGCAATGGTCGCAATCCTGCTGGCGAATGTACCGGTGCCATACGGAAAGAGGCTTGTGTCGCCTTCCCGGACGATCACCTTCTCAAGCGGGACATCCAGCACTTCAGCCGCAACCTGGGCTAGAGACGTTTCATGTCCCTGCCCCTGGGTAGCGGCGCCTGTGAACACCGTCACTTCGCCCGTATCTTCCACGCGGACGGTCGCCCCTTCATAATTGCCGAAGCCGGTGTTCTCGATACAGACGACCGTGCCGATTCCGATATTTCTGCCCTGCTTCCGGTACTCTTCCTGAAGCTCGCGCCAATGCTCATACTCCCCTTCCGACTTAACGGTTTCCACAAGCTTGGGGAAATTGCCGCTATCGTAAATCTGCGGCTTCCCATCTCTTGACAAAAGACCGGTGCGGTAAGGAAATTCATCAGCCTGAATCAGATTGCTTCGTTTAATTTCAAGCGGGTCCATATTCAGTTCATGGGCCGCCTCATCCAGCAACCGGTTCAGAATCATGGCCGCCTGCGGTCTTCCCGCTCCCCGGTATGGCGCGAGCGGCACCGTATTCGTATAGAAGACGTCGATATCGCAGGCATAGTCGGTCACGCGGTACGGGCCGGGGATTAATGAAGATGTAATGATGGGAACGATAACGCCCCAGGGCACGTATGCGCCCGTGCTCGCCAGGCCTTTATCGATTACCGCCACAATCTTGCCTTCCCGGGTCACTCCGAGCGTAGCCTCATGAATCTGTTCGCGCTCATGAATGCAGCTCATCATATGCTCCATCCGGTCTTCGATCCAGCTTACCGGCGCGCCCACCTGAAGCGACGCCCAGGGAACAAGCATGTCCTCCACGTAGAACGGAGCTTTGGCGCCAAAAGCGCCTCCGACATCCGGGGCAATGACCCGAACTTGATGTTCCGAGATCCGGAACGTTTCCGACAGAATTTTGCGCATTTCATGCTGACTCTGAGTCGCGGCATACACTTCCAGCATAGGTTCGGGTTGGTGATGGCTCCACTTCGCGAGCAGTCCGCGCGTCTCAATCGGCAGACAGCTCACCCGGCCGATTTCAAACCGGTGGCTGACGACGACATCGGCCTCCTTCATTCTCTCATGGGCGTTGCCGATCGACTGACTGATGCTCATCGCCACATTGGATTCCAAATGCCTGTGAGCCAGCGGCGCTCCGGGACGCGCGGCGTCTTCCAGAAAGGAAACGGCAGGGAGCTTCTCATATTTGATTTTGATCAGATCGACTGCGTCTTCGGCTATATATCTGGAGGTTGCGATTACCATGGCAACCGGCTCGCCTACATGGTGAACGGTTCTGTCAAGCGGCCGCTGGGTAACGGATATCAGGTTGGGATTGGGAAACACAACAGGCAAGCAGGGAAGCTCCGCCGCCTCATCGGGGCCGAATACCGCTACCACGCCCGGCAGTTTTCTCGCCTGCTCCAGGTCAATTTCCGTAATATTGGCATGTGCGTGCGTGCTGCGCAGAAAAGCGGCGCTGAGCGCTCCGTCCATGTGAATATCGGCGACATATCGTCCCTGTCCCCTGATCAATCGGGGATCAATTTTCCGTTTCATGGGCTGACCTATATACTTCATACCTTCACCTCCACAGTCTATAGACCGAATAGCTCTTCCATCATCCGGTCGGACCAGCGCTCCGCCGTTCCGTCCTTGGCTTCATTTGTTTCAACGCCTTGCGAATGCGTTCGGGGCGAAGGGGGAGAGAGGTTATCGGAATGGCGTATTCCTGCAGCGCGTTCACGATGGCATTGGCAATCGCGGGAGCTACGGCTACCGTTCCGCCTTCTCCCGCGCCTTTGACTCCGAGCGGATTGAGCGGTGAAGGATAGTTCTCCAAAATCTCGGCACGAACCTCCGGAACTTCCATCGAGGTTGGAATCAGATAATCCATGAAGCTGCCGGACACAAGCTGTCCGATTTCGTCATACTTCAGTTCCTCGTAAATGGCGCCTCCCAGTCCCTGGGCCATTCCGCCAATGAGCTGGCCTTCCACGAGCATCGGATTGATCGCCTTTCCGAGATCATAGGCAATATAGTAGTTCAATATATGCAGCGCCCCCGTGCCGGGATCAAGCTCCACCTCGGCCGCGTGGCAGCCGTAAGGGTAAGTCATATGTTCAATATGAAACGTATATTTCTCACACAGCGAAATGCCGCGATCCGAGCAAATTTGCAGTAATTCATCCAGCGGCATGGCGACCTGCTCCGCTTCGGCATACACCACGCTCCCGTGCTTGAGGGCGAGCATGTCCACCGGCACCGCAAGCTGCCCGGCCGCAACCTCTAGCAGCTTCTCCTTCAGCAATCCGGCGGCATGCCAGGCGGCCGAACCGCCGACAACAGCTCCGCGGGTCGCGAATGAACCGTTGCCCTTCTCCACAAGATCGGTATCGCCATGAACAACACTGACATATTCGTAAGGAATGCCAAGCTGATCGCTGCAAATTTGCGCCAGCGTCGTTGTAATCCCCTGACCGACTTCCGTCAGTCCGGTCTTGCAAATCACCCGGCCGTCCGGTCGCATCTCCACCTCGGCAAATTCCCATGGGCCAAAGCCCGACTTTTCCACAAAGGAAGCAAAGCCTAGACCAATAAAGCGCCCTTCCTCCCTGGCCCTGGCCTGCTTCCCGGCAAACTGTTCCCAGCCCATGAACTTCCGGGCGTAGTCAAGCGTTTCGGCATAGTTGCCGCTGTCATATTCAATCACCTGGCCGAGAGCGGACAGCCCGTTGCTGTAGGGCATCTGTTCAGGACGAATGTAATTTCGTTCCCTGACAACGGTAGGGTCCAGCTTCAAATGTGCGGCGACCATATCAATCACCCGCTCGCGGACAAACGTCCCCTCGAACCGTCCCGGCCCGCGGTACGTTCCAACCGGTGTCTTGTTGGTCAATGCCAGATGCGTCACGATTTCAATATCGCTGAAATCATAAGGCCCAGGGAACATGGCCTGGGTCAGAGACGGCACGGTCGTACCATGCGTGCGGATATACCCGCCCTGATCAAAGAAGATTTCATCCCGCAGCGCATAAATCCGTCCGTCGCCGTCAAAGCCGACCGTTACCTGATGCTTCTGTTCTCTGGAGTGGTTCGTCGCTTTGAAGTGCTCCAGGCGGTCCTCGATCCATCTGACCGGACGCTTCAGTCGCATGGCGGCGAACGGAATTAAATAGTCTTCCGGATAGAACTCGCCCCGAGGCCCGAATCCGCCGCCGCAATCGGTTTCGATTAACCGGATTTCTTCTATATTCTTATTGAGGAGACGGGCCATCAGTTGATGATTGAAATGGACAACCTTTGCAGCGCCGTATACCGTCAGCCGCTCGTCCTCGTCGCACAGCGCAAGAAGTCCCCTCGTTTCCATCGGGATGCCGGAATGGCGCTGTACGTACAGTTCCTCTTTCAGCACATGCTCGCATGTCTTCAGCCGCTCTGCCGCGTCCCCTTTCTTACCGTGGATCAGATACATCTCGTTCGTACCCGCATCAGGATGAAGGAGCGGCGCATCCGGTTGTAACGATTGAACCGCATCCGTCACCGGAGGCAGCACATCATATTCAATCTTGATGAAATCCGCGGCGTCCTCGGCCATATAACGATCCTTTGCGACAATCACCGCCACTGGGTCCCCCACGTAACGGACGCGGTCTTTCGCCAAAGGATATTGCAGAGCCTTTTCGAGTATCGGGTCCGGAGACAGCCGCATCGGAATCGGCCGCAGGTCACCCGGCAGGTCGGATGCCGTGAGAATCAGGAGCACCCCGTCAAAACGCCGGGCTTCTTCCACGTCGATGGAACGGATGATCGCATGCGCATGCGGAGATCGGATGATCACGGCTTCGCACTGATCCGGAAATTGCAGATCTCCGACATATTGTCCTCTTCCCGTTAAGAGATTGTAATCCTCCAGCCGTTTCAGACTTGCGCCAATCGACATGTCACTCCGCCCTTTCCCTCATTTCTTTAGCCGCGTATTCCACCGCATCGACAATCCCCTGGTATCCTGTGCAGCGGCACAAGTTGCCGGAGATCGCTTCGCGGATTTCTTCACGGCTAGGGTGCGGATTGTGCTCAAGCAGGTGACAAGCTGTCATCAGCATACCCGGCGTGCAAAATCCGCATTGCAGTCCGTGCTTCTCCCAGAATCCCTTCTGCAGCGGATGAAGCTCCCCGTCCTCGCTCTCCAGGCCTTCAACCGTCAATAAGTTCGCCTGATCCGCCTGAACGCCAAATACGAGACAGGAACGGACGGGTCGGCCATCTATCATAATTGTACAGGCTCCGCATACGCCGTGCTCACAGCCCACATGCGTTCCCGTCAGCCTTAGTTCGTCACGCAGGACATCGGACAACAGCATGCGAGGCTCCACGTCGACCGTATATTCCTTATGGTTGACCTTCAACGTTATCGTCTTCAACCGGCTCGATTCCGCGGTTTTTTCCGTCATGGACGCTCATCCTCCCTTTCTTCCTGTCAGGCCTGTTTCGCCCGGTCCGCAGCTTTCTTCAACACACGGCGGCTTAATGCCACGCACAAATCCTTGCGGTACTCCGCGCTGGCGTGAATGTCTTTCTCCGGGTCGACCAGATCCACGATCTGCGCGCATTTCTCCGCGAATATTTCTTCACTCGGGGCCTCGCCGATCAATTCGTCGGTGACATCCTCCAGCTTGACCGGAATGCCGTCCACTCCGCCGATGCAGAGCGCAGCGCTCTCGATAAGGCCTTCCTCATCCAGCGTAACGGAAGCCGCGGCGATAATGATGGCGAAGTCGCCGCTGCGCAGGGTAAACTCTTCAATCGCATGGCCTGTCCGTTCCGCAATGACGGGAAAATGTACGGATTTGACAATTTCATTCGGTTCAATCGTCGTCGTCATATACGTCAGGAACAGTTCCTCCGGAGTCAATTCCCGCTCATCTTCGCTCGACACAACGGTCACTTTCCCGCCGAGCGCCGTCAGCATAACCGGAAGCTCCGCCGTAGGGTCCGCGTGCACGATGCTGCCGCCAATCGTTCCGCGGGAACGAATCTGCGAATGCCCGATCAGCTTAATGCCTTCCGCGAGCATCGGACAGCTATTCTGAATCTCGGGAGAGTGCTCCACCATGTAATGACGGGTCAGCCCCCCGATGACAATCTCGCTGTCGCCGATTTCAATTCCGGTCATGCCCGGAACGCCGTTAATATCAATCAGAACCGGCGGCCTGGCCAGCCGCATATTCATCATCGGAATCAGGCTTTGGCCTCCCGCCAAAATTTTGGCGTCATATCCGAACTCATCCAGTAGCGATAAGGCTTCATCCAATGTTTCCGGTTTATAATAATCGAACGCTGCAGGTTTCATTGTGTGCGGCTCCTCCCTTACCTTCCCTACACTTCCTTCGCAAGCTTCTTGAAGAAGTCTTTCACAATCAACTTGCCGATCCCGGACAGAATGCGCTGGCCCACTCCTGCAATCAGACCGCCCACCTGGGCCGTTCCGTCATATTTGATAATCGTTACCGAATCGCTCTCGGCCTGAAGCTCAACGCGGGCGTCGCCTTCAATGAATCCGGCCGGACTGTTCGCCTTCATAACAAGGCGGTAATTCTCCGGCTCATCCTTGTCGAGAATTTTAATCTCCGCTTCATAACTGCCGCGCACCGCCGCAATTCCGATCGTAATATCGGCCTTGTACGTATCCGGCTCCGTCTCAGTAATCGAATTGCAGCCCGGTGTGGCCTTTTTCAGAACATCCGGATCGTTAAGAGCTTTCCACACCGCTTCTTTACCGGCCTTTACCTTTACTTCACCCTGAACCTCCATAAGTATCCTCCATTTCTGCTGCCCAAGTGTGTTGATTAACGGCTGCTTGTCTTATTAAACGTTTAATGGTTTAAGTTCCGCGATTACTTCGGCTACCGGCACGACATCCGCATATTTCTGCTGCATATCGAAAAGATTGATCGCATGGGAGGCAATGCCGCGGTCAAACACGCATTCCTCCGGCACAATGACTTTAAAATTGTAAGAGAACGCATCAATGACGGAAGCACGCACACAGCCGCTTGTTGTACAACCTGTCACAATGACTGAATCGACATGGCGCGCCGTCAAATACGACATCAGCGGCGTTCCGAAGAACGCGCTCGGCTTCTTTTTGGAGATGACGATTTCGCCGTATTGCGGTTCAAGCTCCTTGACCACTTGCGCTCCCTTTGCGCCTTCAAGAAGCTCGGGGTGATCGAAAATGTTGCCCTTAATGGCAATCCGGTCATTCGGAGCTGACTTGCTGCCCTCAATAATCGTGAAGAACACCGGAATTCCGGCCAGTCTTGCGGCCGTCAGCAGTTCCTTGATATGGGCAATCGCTGCCCAACTGCTTTCCCCGCAGCTTGTCGGATATTTCTGAATGGATTCCTCGATACTCTCCGGTGAATCGCCTGTGAATCCGTACTGCACATCTACAATAATCAGGGCCGGACGGCTGCCGATGCCCATTGCATGGCCAAGACCTGCCTTCGCGTAAACCCTCTTGTCCCGTTCATCCAGATAGTTGTCCCAGATTCGCCCCACGAGCAATCCTCCTTATCCGTAGGTAATAACTCGGTCATGATCAACCGTCAGACGCACCAGCACGTTCGGTTCCGCAAGCCGGGCCTGCTTGCCGCTTAGTTCCTTCTCCGTCATTCCCCGCGCGCCGCAGGATATCCGGGAGAGATAAATAGCCCCTCCGCCTCCCACAATCGCATCATAGGATTCACGGACTGTCGTTACGCCGTCTCCCACTCCGATCACGCTGTCCAGAATGTCGTCGCGCAGAAGCTGTACGGCGCTCCCCGCAAGAAACATGGAGACGAAATGCCCTTCCTGAATGGCAGTTTTGGCGATAAGAAACGCGCGGTCGGCCTGAGTCGGCGCTTCAGGTCCATGTGTGAGATGAATTAAAATTTTGGCCATGCCATTTCCCTCCTTGTCGGTTTCAATGATGATCAACCTTTTGCCGGAACCAGCTTCCAGACAATCTCCTCGGTCTCGGCCTTCTCCATCACTTCATAAAGCTCCTCATGCGAAGCGTAGCGGGTATCGGGAATTTTGCGCCGCAGCACGGTCGTTTCTACCACCGAATCGAACGGGAACGGATCGACGGCAACGCTGCCGTCCCCCAGCCCCTGAACTGTAATCATTTCACCCTCAGAACCAAGCGTCCGGCGAACCGGACCAAGAACCCACTTCTCCTTCGTGTCCTGAGTCAGCATAGATACGTACTGGGACAAGCGGTCCATCATCTGGACCAATTCATAGTTCATCCACAGGTTATCTTCAAACAGGCTTCTTCGCTCCGCGCGGTTCCACAGGGCCATCTTCAGATCGACCCATTCCTTCTGCTGTTTGATCGTATTCTCGTCAATAAACGGAGCCAGTTCGCCTGGAATTTTGAATGTAAACGACGGATCATACCCGAACCGGTTGGTGTACAGACCGATCCAGTGCATGCCTACGAGCAGTCCGGCATACGGGTCTTCATCCCTGACCTGCTCATATCCCTTGCCGTAGAACTCGACATGCTGGAGCAGATTGACGCTTAAGAACGGAACGGGTTGTCCCGTTTCCGGGTTGAACAGCACCTTCATGTCCGACTCGACCCAGCCGATATCATGCTTCTCTACGGCCAGACACATCGACTCAAAATGATCCGGACGCCGGAACTGCCCATTTCCCCAGCGGCGCGCAACCTGCCCGGCCTGAACGGAGTGGTCGTATTGATTAACAATGTGCAGGTTGCCGTCATTTTTTATAATAAACATAAATAGACTCTCCCTCCGGCGGTTAGTCGGCAAAAACAAATGATGGGTCAATGTCAAGCGGCTTCTCTCTCGTATAAAGACGCTTGTACGTATCCGTGATGTCCGGGAGCTTCGTGCAAATGCTGAAAATATGAGGGGCCAGATCCTTCTTGACAGGCTCCCGGGTCAGGAATCTTTCCAGGGTTACCTGAAGATTCTGGATCATCTTCACCTCATCCTTGCGTCTGGCCTGAACCTGCTTCAGCGTTTCAAGCGACAGATCGCCGGTACGGAACCCTTTATAAATAACATCCGCCGCAATAATTGCAGTCCCCATCGCTAGTGTGCTGCCAACCGCTCCCCAGGGCGTGACGCAGTGGGCGGCATCGCCGATCAGCAGGCAGCCGTCTTTGGCCCAATCCTTGACATACCGCATTTTGCATAACAACAGAACAAAGGACTTGAAGTCTTCCATCGGCTCCACATAAGGTTTAAGAATGGGCAGGTCTTCGAGAATCCGGCTTTTGAAGGCTTCGATGCCTTCCTCCTTGATTTTCTGAAACTCGCCCCTTGTGAGCGAAATTCCGCATTGGATGAGTCCGCCCAGCTTGGGCAGGAAGAGATAATTGTAGTTTTTCTGGAAGTAGAAGTGGTAGATGTTGTAATCCCATGACTCCGGTTTCTCAAAAGAGAACCACAGCAGGTCATTCACATAATAGTCGAGGTCCAGTTCGAAACCGGCAAGTTTTTCCATCGTTGAATTCCGGCCGTCCACGGCTACCGTTACCGCCGCGCGAATATCGAAATCCCCTTCCTCCGCCAGCTCCTCCGCGTTTGTAGAATCCCCTGCTGTTCTCAGCGCATGAACGCCGATGATTGTGTCGCCGTCTTTAATCAGGTCTTTCACTTTCGTATTGAACAGCAACTTAAAATTCGGATAATGGCGGGCTTTCTCCAGGAGGGCTGCCAGCATCGTCGGCTGGGTCAGTCTGGCACAATAGCTCTCCTCGTCAATTAACGTATTAAATGCGAGCTGCATAATTTCCTTATGATCATGGAATACAACCACTTCATTGATCTTTACATGGTCTTGGCTTTCGATATAGTCAAGCAGGTTGAGCTGCTTCATCATCTGGACAAAACGCGGCTGGGTAATTTCTCCGCGATATTCCCTGTGAAAGTCTGCATTCTTCTCCAGTACGATCACGTTAATTCCCTGTTTAGCAAGCAACAAGCCGAGCAGCATTCCGGCAGGGCCGGCTCCAACGATGCATACGTCTGTCTTCACTTCGTTCTTGGGCGTCTCCATAGATGCGTCACCTCTCCCTTCCGTACCATCCGTTTAACTTTTTCGAAGTTCTCCTGCCATTTGCAGCGTGCCTGGCGACTCTATGATGAGTTTAATGGAATCCCATACATGCTCCTGCATCCGGGAACGGGCCAGCTTCGGGTTCCGGGCCATCAATGCATCCAGAATGCCCTGGTGCTGATGGAAGGTGCTGAAATGCCGATCCTTATTGCGGCTCCATGCCATGACTTGAATCCAGTTAATACCCACTCTTAAATGCTGGAGCGTATTTTTTAATGAGAGATTTCCGCTGGTCTCCACGATGAGATCATGGAACTGGTTATTTAGCTCAATCGCTTTATCGGAGCGTTCCGTCTCAAATGTCCGGTGTAGGCGTAGAATCTCTTCCATCTTGTCGAACATAAGCCTACTTCCCCGCTCGGCTGCGAGCTCCGCAGCCAGGCCTTCGAGCTCGGCGCGAAGCTCGTAATAATCCTGGATTTCTTTAGTAGAGTATTCTTTGATACGGACGCCGTGATGGGGGACCAATTCAAGCACCTGCTCCTGTACAAGCATTCTCAGCGCTTCCCTGATCGGTGTGCTGCTGACACCAAGCATCTCCTTGAGCTGGCGCTCCCTGATCCATATGCCCGGTTCAAACTGGCCGCTCATTACGTAGTCAAACAATCTTTTATAGACGGCCATGGTTGTTGTTTCTTTAACTAGCCTGTCGGGCTGCTGCGTCATTTGTACTCACTCCTTGCCTGTCCGGGTTCGGTTTCCTGTCCCTAAAAAAACTATATTATATATAATATATATTGTTAAATATCAATTGCTTATGTTCCGATAAAGTTGATGAATGTTAGATATACCGGGACTCCGGCGGTTCAGCCCTTTTCGCCGCCCGCAGTCAAGCCGTCCACCAGAAAACGCTGCATGATCATAAACAAGAGCGTGATCGGTATGGCGATCAGTACGCATCCGGCAGCAAACACCGTAAAGTCGTTCGAAAAATTGGTGGTGATCATATCGTACAGCCCGACAGCAAGCGTCTTCGTCTCGGTTGAGCTTAATACCAGTCTCGCGAAAATAAAATCCGTGAACGTGCCTGTAAAACTGAGAAGCGCCATATACACGATCATAGGCGTGGACAGCGGTGCGACGATTCGAAAAAAAACGCCCAGATGATTCGCTCCGTCGATCCGGGCAGCTTCAACCAGCCCTTTAGGAATCGTATCGAAGTAGCTTTTGGCAAACAGGAAGAACACCGGCGAGCCTGCTACATAGACGATGATGACAGCCAGATGCGTGTCCAGCAGATTCATCATGTTCAGCAAAATGTAAACGGCGATCATGCTCATAAAAGAGGGAAACAGCCCGAGAACCAGCAAGGTGCTCATCAAGGTTTTACGGCCGCCAAAACGGAAGGTGGAGAATATATATCCGGTCAGCAAAATCAGAATCGTCATAAAAATCGTGCTGATTACTGAAATTTTGAGCGAATTCAAATACCAGAGCCCGAAATCATATTTGGCAAACAGTTCCTTGTAGTGAATGAAGGTAACCTGCCGTGGAATAAGCGACTCACTGAATAGCGAGCCTCCGACGCGCAATGAGGACATGATGACCCATATGGCGGGATAGATGGAGATGACACCAACGATGATCAGAAAGGAATAAACAGATGTGATGCTGACGATTTTTTTCGGTTTTACACCACCCATTTATTTAACCTCCTCTTCCTTGAACGCTTTCGTGTTGCGTATACTCCAGACGGCAAAGAACGACAATATAATGAAGATAAAAATTCCAATAACCGAGGCAAAATTGTATTGGCCCTGATCAATGGTCAGTTTATAGATCCAGGTAATCAAAATATCGGTATGGCCGGCGAATCTGAAATCCGAGCTTCCAGGCTTTCCTCCCGTGAGCAGAAAGATCAGGTTGAAATTGTTAATGTTGCCGACGAACTGCATGACGAGCAGCGGCGCCATCGAGAACATAACAGCCGGATACGTAATTAGCCGAAGCTTTTGGAAGCCGCTTGCTCCATCGATATCGGCCGCTTCATACATATCGCTCGGAATGGTGGACAGGATTCCGATAATCATCAGCATCATCACCGGGAAGCTTAGCCAAAAGTTGACGATCACCAGCGTTATTTTCGCCATCGTCGGGTCGGAAAGCCAGGGTACGATGGGAAGTCCCAACATTTTCAAATATTGATTGATCGGACCGAACTGACCGTTAAAAATGTTCTTCAGAATCAAGGTCGAAACAAACGCCGGAATGGCGTAGGGCAGAATGAAAAGCGTTCTCCAGAATGATTTCAAACGCACCTCTTTGCGCTGCACCACAAGAGCAACGGCAAATCCGCCGATAAAACTGGTCAGCGTCGTAAGCAGCGCCCATACAAATGTCCATAGCGCCACAGAATATAAGGTATAGCTCCACGATTTGATCACGAAAATATCCTTAAAGGTCTTGAAGCCCTGCCAATCGATCAAATGTGCGGGCGGCTGATTGTTGATCGTGTAATTCGTAAAAGCCAGCAATATCATGAATATAATAGGCATAATGGTGAAAAACAGAATGCCGAGCATAGGGATGGAGATTGCGATCTGCGGGAACCGGTAATCGGCAACGTATTGCAGGCTTTGCTTGAACGTGTTCGTTGCTCCGCCTTCTTCTCTTACTTTTCCGGTACGGTACGCATCTTTAATGTTCAAAAAATACATCCAAACAAACACAATCAACAAAAATATGGTAATCAGACCCTCGACCAGAAGGAAGATGGAATGATCGCCCATAACTTGCTTGTATATTTTACCTACCTTTTCCAGATGCCTTTCTTTTTCGCCCAGAGTGACAATGCCCCAAATAGCATGCGGAAGCCGGGTAACCGCCGTATAGATTCCCAGACAGGAGAAGATCAGGAGTACAATCCCTTTCCCGTACTGACGGTTGTACAATTGGCCAAGACCCATGAGAAGAACAGACAAGACTGCCGCAACCTTACGATGTTCGACAACCTTGTGAGGCTGATATACCCCTTCCAGCGTCTTGCGATGCTCGTACATGTAGCCAACTCCTTTAATAATTCGTAATGGATACCCCCGGCTATGTTCTGCCGGGGGGAATTTACTGCTAACCAAGCGTTTAGGCCATTCGTATCGTTACTGACTTCCGGCAATCGAATCTTTCAAGCTCTGTGCGGCTTTATCCAATGATGTTTTGACGTCGGCGCCGTCCCATATTTGTTCAATGGCCGGCGTGAATATGGTATCGTTGTACGCCAGAACCTTCATTTCAGGAATAATCGGGTAAAAATGCGATTGCTTCAATTGGCGAATGAAGCCCAGGGTAACCGGATCATCCTTGTACAGCTCTTCATTTTGCAGGTTTTTGGCCAAAGGAAGGAACCCGGTAACTTCATTGATCTTCATCTGCATTTCTTCCGACATCAAGAAGTTGGCGAACAGCTTGGCGGCGTTCGGATATTGCGTATACGACCCGACGAAGAATCCGCCGACGCCGGTCATTACCGGAGCCATTTTTCCGTCCGGCAGGTTGGGCAGCGGCATGGACTCTACTTTGAAAGGAAGCTGCTTGAATCTTCCGCTGTTCCACGTTCCATCCATAATCATGGCGACTTTGCCTTCTTCCCAGAGGCTGGTCTTAACGCCAACAGACGCATCAGCTGCCTTTAAAGGCAATATTTCTTTCAGGCTTTGGAAATATTCCAACCCTTTAACCGCGCCCTCGTTATTGATGCCAATATCGTTTGCGTCCGTTCCGTCTTTGCCGAAATAATAACCGCCCTCTGCAGCCATAAACGGATAAGCGCTGTCTTTGGAGTTAGCCTCAAAGAAAAATCCGAATTTATTGTTTTTGACATCGTTAAACTGTTTCGCAAAAGCTTTAATGTCATCCCAGGTTTCGAATTTGGCATCCTTCACTAAATCCTTGTTGATGAATATGGCGGGCAAATAGGCATAGCTAGGGTAACCGTAGAGAATACCGTCCCACGTGAAAGACTTGATCGCCTCTTCAAGCATCATATTTTTGGTGTCTTCTTCAAAATAATCGTTGGGCAGCACACTGCCCGATTTCACGGCATCCCCCAAATCAAGGCTGCCAAGGACAAAGACGTCGGCTCCTTTTCCGGCCGGGCCATCGGCTTTATATTTATTCAGGATCGCGTCGTAACCGACATCTTGCAGCGTTACGGGAATGTTGAATTTTTTCTCGAATTCCTGTACCGCATATTCAGAGAATGGAGTCTTGGGGTGCCAGAATACAAGCTTGGCGCCGGGCTCGGGGGTAAGCTCGTCCGTTGACGCTTCCGCCGGAGCACTGCTGGAATTCGGGGTTTCGGATTGTTGAGCGGAATTCGTGGAGTTTGCGGAGTTTCCGCCACATGCGGCCAAAGCAAACATCAGCATGAAGGACAATACTACCAATCCAATTTTCTTCGTCATTCCCATCACTGCTCCTAACTGTTAGTAGAGTTATATAAATCATTTGCATAACCGGTCTTCAGGCCGATGGTGCCGCTTCTTCCTATGTTCGATGAACTAAAGCGATTCGATTGATTACATAATCTTTACAATTCTCTTATCTCGGAGTAATTATGGGATGATGAATGTGGTTAAACTTCGACTCAAAGCATTCTTCGAATTCCTTCGGAAATTTCATCAAGACAATCTTCCGCTTGAGGGTACAGTCCGAGCTTATCCAGAAAACCGTGATTCGTGCCGTTGTACTGGATCAGCCTGGTTTTGACTCCGCATCTTGACAGCTTTCTGGCATAGGCTTCAGCTTCCAATCTTAAATAATCGTATTCGGCTGTCAGGATCAGAGCTTCCGGCAGATCGTTTAGCTGTTCAGCTAATAATGGAGAGATATAGGGTATGGATGCTTCTAAATTTTTCGCGTATACCTGCCTGATGATTTCAAGGTTGCCCTTTATTTCCTGAATACCCGGCATTATAAACTCGTGATTTCTGTTAATGATATACTCGTCAATGCTCCAGCTGAAATCGTCCGTGACGGCTTCGGCATTATTGACGACGGGATAAATCAATGCCTGATACTTGATCATTCCCGTCCCCAATTCCTTATCTTTCAGGGCGCAGGCTGCTGCTAGGTTTGCGCCGGCGCTGTCGCCCGCAACCGTAATTTGATTCCTGTTGATGCCAAGTTGTTCGGCACTCCGCCAGGTCCAATTCACCACATCGAGACAATCGACAAATCCGGCCGGAAAAGGGTGCTCGGGAGCAAGCCTGTAATCCACGGAGATAACAACGGCGTCAGCCTTCTCTGATAAAGCTTTACATACATTCTCCGCGCCATCCACCGTTCCGCCGATAAATGCCCCTCCATGAAAAAATACAACTACAGGCAGTTTCTCTCCGTTTCCGGGTCTATATATACGAATTGGGATAGTGCCGTTCGTTCCGTTAATGACAAGCTTGGAGGTTACAACTTCCGTGTCCGTAATATCCTCGCTGCCCGAACCGAGCATGCCGGCTCTCATCCGGAGGGCAATCTTCTCAAATGCCCTACCGTCTGAAGGCTCCGATTTACGCTCATCGTCCGAAATTTCACTCTGATGCTGCTGAAGGACACTTAACACTCTCGGATCAAGTTCGCCGTCATTATCCGAATCCGGAATTTTTTTAACAATAAAGTCGTACCCGTCTTTAAATTGCGTCACTGATTGTTCTTTGACAAGCGATAGCAGTTCCGCATACTCATTCTTCTTTTTTTGGTAATTCAAATTCCTTGCCCATCCCCCTTCTGCACTTGTGAAATTAAGTTTTGAAAAGTTAGTATAGTCGGATTATAAAATGCATTATATATAATGTTAAATATGAATCCCTTATTTCCAAATAAAAATAAAGCATGTTATATGTGTTTTTCGTCTAAACCGCTATGATAAATGTCACTTTATATTACACAATAACTATTTTATCAGGCTGAATTGTTAATAAACCGTGGACTAAATATTATATATGATATATATTGTTACATAGAAGAAGGTTTCGAGGTTGTCGTGAAGGATTTGCAGGTTGTAACTCATATTACTAATATTTCCACATTGTGTTATCAGGGGGGAATTCTTGACCATGAACATCGTGCATCTGGAGACTTTCATCATCGTGTGTAAATACGGTAATTTTACAGAGGCGGCCAAACATCTTTACGTTCCTCAACCAACCGTAACCAACCGCATCAATCAGTTGGAGGATGAGCTCGGTCAAGAGCTTTTTGCCAGAGGAAAGTCAGGAAAGCGAAATGTTCAGCTTACGCGTGCGGGAGAAAGATTCCTGCCTCATGCCCAATCCGTCATTGATACGCTCAAGATGGCCAAGCAGGAAATTACCCATACCACCTCGTTGTCGATCGGAAGCTCGGTTCCCCTCAGCCACCCTCTCATCTATAATGTCATTCAGGATCTTTCCAATCTGAACGAGCATTTGAATATCCATTTGATCTTCCTGGAATCTTCCAGCATTTTGAAAGCACTGGTTGATAATGTAGTGGACGTCGCCTTTACAACCGATTTAATGATGAACACCTGCTATCAGAGCTATCCGCTTGGCTCTGAGGAGTTCAACCTGATCCTCCCCACCGAGCACCCGTTATCGAATCAGCCCTTGCTGGAGAACTTCACATGCATGAAAGAAGAGAATATCATCTTCTATGAACCCTACAAGAACAACATTGCGGATTTAACGGATCTGGATTTTAAAAAGAAGCTTTATTCCAACCAGGTCGAAGTGATCAAAAGCCTGATCCATGAACAGCACGGAGTCTGCTTTCTTCCCCCTATGATTCTTGAGAAGGAAATAAAAAATAACGAAATGGTCAGCATTCCGTTATCGGAGAATATTCAACTGAATAAAATCAACTACTATTTAACCTGCAATAAAGAGAATCTGTTGAAAAAAGGAATTCGTTTGAATCAGGATAACTGGACCTTCGAAGAGGTTGTCTAGCTGTTAAGATATACTTAACGAGTGGTATTATAAAAGGGGGTGTCCCAAAAGCCATGAAATGGCTGCTTGGGGCACCCCTGTTTAGAGCAGGATCGACGTGAGTGCTTGGTGTGGACGCTCCGCGAACGGACCGTTGTTCCAATCGCTGTTGTGTCCAGATTTTTTTCATTCTCCTGGGCGGTGAAAATCCGGACACAAAGGCGACCGCTGCCGCTTTTCCACAATCGTTCCGTCCTCTCCGCTGCTTTAAGCGGGAACAGTTTCTTAAAAACGCAAAAAAAGAAATCGCTCTTTTGGTAATGGACCAACTTTGCTTGCCAATGGATCTGGAAGAAGACATTCCAGAACATCACCTCGTTCGTGTCGTTAACGCAGCCGTGAATCGGCTCGACGACGCCATCTTTGACGCTGCCTATCCCGGCGGTGGCCGCGACAGCTACCACCCTAAAATGCTTACCAAAGTCATTATCTATGCCTACGCCCAGCGAATAAAGAACGTCCTCGAAAAGGTATTTACCGCCGTGCTTCAGTTTCTGGCTGACGAAAAATACGTTTCTCTGGAGCATTACTTTGTGGACGGAACCAAAATCGAGGCGAACGCCGATCGCTACACTTTTGTATGGGGCAAAGCTGTCAGCAAACACAAGGCCAAACTGCAAGAGAACGTACATGCCCTGTTCGCTGACATCGAAGCGGCAGAGAACCAAGAAGAACACGAATACCAGGGAAGAGACCTTGCTGAACTTGGCGAGTCTTCCGAGATGAGCAGCGAGAAACTAGAACAAGTAGCGCAGAAACTTGAAGCCCAGCTATTGGAGAAACCCAAAGACAAGCCTCTGAAAAAAGCCGTTCGGAAGCTTCGAAAGGATTTGCTGCCAAGGCTGCTGAAGTACGAACGGTACCAAACACTACTTGGCGACCGGAATAGCTTCAGCAAGACAGATCCGGATGCAACTTTCATGCGGATGAAGGAAGACCACATGCGGAATGGTCAACTCAAACCCGGCTACAATGTACAGATTGGGACCGAAAATCAGTTTATTTTGGCCTACAGTCTCCACCAAAGACCGACAGACACTCGCTGCTTACAGCCGCATATGGAAAAGGCAAGGCAGATGCTTGGGAAATTCCCACAGACGGTCATTGCAGATGCAGGCTACGGCAGTGAAGAAAACTACGCCTACCTGGAAAAGAAAAAGATTCAAGCTGTGGTGAAATACGGCAGCTACCATAAAGAGAAAAGTAAAGCCTCGGGAAATTCTGCGAAGTGAGGAAGGTTACGCCTTGGCCGTACGTCGAATGACAGAGCCCGAAAGTGTATTTGGACAACTGAAAAACAACCGGGGCTTCCGGCGATTTCTGCTTCGCGGCATGGAGAAAGTGACGCTTGAGGTCGGGTGGCTTTCCCTTGCCCATAATGTACTAAAACAAGCCGCAGTGGACCAAAAACGCAAAACAGCGATTCTCCAATAACCGGAGAATCGCTGTTTTGCTGACTTTTTGCGTTTTCTAGAATGAAGAAGAACTGTCTCTGACTTTGAAAATCTACTTATGGGACAGCTCCCTTTTGTGTGGAAGCTTATAACGCATGATCTAGAGATGTCTCTCCTTCGTCCATGTCCAATGCATCAGGGCGAGTCTCTTTGCCCAGAAGAAGTACACTGAGAGCACCGATGACAATAAACCCGCAAAATATAGCAAAGATAATACCGAAGGTAACCTCTGCCGCTACAAGATACCCAAGCAGCAACGGTCCTAAAATCCCTCCTATACGTCCAATTGCCGACGCTGTTCCAGTACCGGTTGAGCGAATTTTAGACTCATATTGCTCCGGGGTATAGGCCCAAATGGTACCTATTGCTCCTACATTGAAGAAGGAAAGGAGAATGCCGCATACCATAAGCATAGACAGCGAATCCGCAGTGCCGAAGAAATAGCCGAAAATGGCCGCCATGATTAAGTAGGTGCTAATAACGAACTTGCGTCCCACTTTATCAATCAACCAGGCAGCGCTTAGTAAGCCGGGTAATTGAGCCAGTGTCATAACAAGAACGTATCCAAAGCTTTTGACCAGAGCAAATCCTTTGAGAACCATCACCGACGGCAGCCAGAGAAACATGCCATAATAGGCAAAGAAAACACAGAACCATAAGAGCCAAAGCATGATCGTGGATTTGGCATATTTACTCGACCAGATGGCTTTCATATTTTCTTTAATGGAAGGCTTCTTCTGCCTTGGTTGTCGAAACGATGGTGAATCCGGAATTTCCCGCCTTAAATATACGGTATAGAGGGCTGGCAGCGCGCAAATCAGCAAAGCCGACTGCCACCCAAATTTAGGTATTACAAAATAGGATATGACCGCCGACAAAATCCATCCGGCAACCCAAAAGGTATCTAACAAAACGATGGTTCGGCCGGAATGCTTCTCGGGAATGCTTTCGGATACTAACGTGCTTGATACGGGAAGCTCTCCGCCTAGTCCTAAACCGATTAAAAAACGGAGAATAAGAAATACCGTGAATGTTGTTGCTAACGCGGAGAAGCCACTGGCAAGAGAAAACAATAATACAGTAGCCAATAATATCGGCTTACGCCCAACACGATCGGCAAATATTCCTGCTAACAGAGCGCCAACCATCATTCCTAGAGAATTGATGCTCCCGATCCACCCTATCTGCTGGGGCAACAGATTCCAATCTTTCATTAGAGCTGCACCAATGAATGCAATAATGCCCACATCCATCGCATCAAAGAGCCAGCCAAGTCCTGCAACGAACAACAGTTTCTTTTTAGCCACCGGTTTGATTATGGTTGTTCCCATGTCATTCCTCCTCGTTGGTTAGGAACCCGATTCGTCTCGGTATACCTTCTTTTTGCAACGATGAATTGTCATCGTATACTTATTTAAATTTTAAAATATATTATATATAATGTTAAATATCAATTACTTATCTCCAGATAAACAATATGAATGTCCATAACAAAAAAACATGTACACAAGGACCATAAGTCTAAACTTCTGGTCTTGGTACATGTCTAAATCTGTTCAATCGGCTTGATCCGATTCTCCCGCTTGCTCGCTTGCTTCTTCTTGCCGGGAATTTAGCATTAAGCTGATCGTATCCCATACATGCTCGTGCATTCTGGCATGGGCTAGCTGGGGGTCCCTATTAACCAGCGCCTCCCAAATCCCGCGGTGCTGGTAGTCGGTAAGCGCATGGCGTTCTTTATTCCGATTCCATGCCATTACCTGTATCCAGTTAATTCCCGCGCGCAAATGATGCAGGGTGTTCTTCAGCGCCAGATTCCCGCCGGCCTCCACAACAAGATCATGAAACCGATTATTTAATTCAATGGCATCTACGGCGTGGCCGGTACTCTCGCGATGTGCATGCTCCAGATTTAAGAGATTCTCCATCTGCTTGAAATGCGAGCTGTTCCCCCGCTCGGCGGCAAGCCTGGCCGCCATTCCCTCCAGTTCGGCGCGAAGCTCATACAAATCCTTCAGCTCTTTCAGCGATAACTCCTTGACTCGAACACCGTGATGGGGAACAGATTCCAGAATGCGCTCCTGCACCAGCATGCGCATCGCTTCACGAATCGGTGTACTGCTTACGCCGAGCATCTCCTTCAGTTCGCGTTCCCTGATCCATTCACCCGGCGGAAATCTCCCGCTCAGCACCAGATCATACAACCGTCTGTATACAGCCATGGTCGTCGTTTCTTTAATAAGCTTATCAGCTAAGTCCATCAGAGTCTTCCCTCCAGGCAATAAGAACAGCTTCACCCGCCCTTATTCATATGAGCCGTGTCAGCTTCTGCGCGAATATAAGACGATCATTGAAACATCCTGCCTATATGATAGCAGATTCTGGTTTTCTCGTAAAAGCCCGGGATTTATAAGTATCTATCCTCCGATATAAGACATTTCAATCTTCTGTTTGCCGCTTGCTTCATGCGTATCCTGCCCCCGCTTCGCGCTGTACTGATTGTCCCTGTTATTCCAGACGGACGCTATCCTGGCCGCCAGTTCTTCATCCGACAGGCCAGACCGCAAAAGTTCCCTGAGATCGGTACCTTCAGTGGCAAAGAGACACGTATACAAGGAGCCGTTCGCTGAAATCCTTGCTCTTGTGCATGTTCCGCAAAAGGCATCCGAAACCGCCGAAATAATACCAATTTCCTGCTCCGTTCCTTTATACCGGTAACGGGAAGCCACTTCTCCGAAGTATTGGCCGGGAACAGCCTCAAGCGGCATCACATGACGGTCAATCCTGTCAATGATCTCTTGCTTGGTTACGACCTTGTCAAGATTCCATCCGTTGGTGTTTCCCACGTCCATATATTCGATGAAGCGGATCGTATGTCCAGCGTCCTTGAAATACTTCGCCATCGGAACAATATCCTGATCGTTGGCGCCTTTTTGAACAACCATGTTGATCTTCACTTTCAACCCGGCCCGTGAAGCCGCTTCAATTCCCTTAAGAACCGGTTCGACTCCGACCCCTCTGCCGTTAATATGACCGAATCGCTCGTCCGATAACGAGTCGAGGCTTACCGATACGCGTTTCAGTCCCGCAGCCTGCAAGCTCGCGGCATATTTAGGGAGCAACACGCCGTTTGTTGTCAGCGCTATGTCCTTAATACTCTCTATGGAAGCAAGCTTGTCTAATAACAGCGGAAGATCGATTCTGAGCAGCGGTTCGCCGCCAGTGAGACGTATCTTGGTCACACCTAGAGCCGCAAATATTTGCGCAAGTCTCGTTATTTCTTCAAAATTGAGCAATTCCCATTTGGGAAGGAAGGGATAATCAGGCCCGAAAATTTCCTTAGGCATACAATACACGCAGCGAAAATTGCAACGATCCGTGACGGAAATTCTCAAATCTTTGAGCGGGCGTTGAAGTAGGTCATTGATCATAGGTTCCTCCCGAAATCCGCATATATCTGATAAATATCATATTGTGATTCTATACTATACAGCATAGTGTATAACTTTTAAAATACCAATTGCTTATGGCTAAATAAAAATACTTAATGCTTATCAAGACTTTTCCGACAGACTAAAAGCTCTGTTTTGCAGAGCTTTGTACGTTCCCCATTCATTTCCCCGTCCAATTGCCGAACCTTCCCCCGTCTAAGGTCGAGATCGCAAAACCGTCTCCGGCCCGTTTTGCGGCGGCCTTAAAGACACTAGAATAAAAGCATAGATAACGGATATGACGAAGGGAAGAGATGAATTATGAAAAAACTTTACCGTTCCGAAAGAGACAAGAAATTCAGCGGCTTGTGCGGGGGCTTGGCCCAGTGGCTGGGCATCGACTCCACGATTATTCGCCTGGTTGCCGTAATCGTCGCTTTGGGCAGCTTCGGGTCGTTCATTCTTTTTTATCTGATCGCCAGCCTGATTGTTCCGAGCGAACCGACAGGAAGCTTCATGGACGGACACCAATATTACTAAGTTAGAGACTTGTAAAATGCTGAATACAAAAAAGGGAGAGATACCGATGAGTATTTTGGAAAGAATTGCAACGTTGACGAAAGCCGCCATGCACGAAGGGTTGAACCGTCTGGAGAACCCGGTCATTATGACCGGGCAATATTTACGCGATCTGGATGACCGGATTGAGGAAGCCGAGCAGCAAAGCCGCGATTTGCAGGCAGCAGCCAAGCTCCTGGAGCGGCGGCTGAAAGAATACGCGATGCTGGCTGAGCTTAGCGAAGGCGACGCCTTGAAGGCGCTGGAGCGAGGCGACGAAGAACAGGCCAAGCAGGCCATTGAGGCGAAGCTGGCGTACAAGGAGAACGAGCGGGAATGCGCCGCCGGGCTGGAAGAGACCCGGCAGGTTCTGGCGGGGCTCGGCTATGAGATTGCCGCCGCCAAGGAAGAACGGGTCCGGCTGAAAGCCAAGAGAGCCGAGCTTGCCGAACGCACCGAGCGTCTCCACAAAGCGCCGGACGGCCCCGCTTCCACTTCCATTCCCGCTCCCCGCCGCACTGCATTCTCCGGCCTGAATACTCATGCCGCCGCGCGGGGCTTTGAGCGGATGGAAGAAAAAATCCAGGAGTGGGAAGCGAGACGGGATTTTCCGGTCCGGAATGTTTCTCCGGCTGTTGACACTGAAGGCGGCCGCGCCGACGCCCGCGTTAAAGAACAGGCGGCAGCCGAGCTGGAACGCCTGCGCGGACGGATGAAGAGCGCCGGGCAGAAAGATTCGGAATAATACGAAGACGAAGAACAGCTTTCCAATACCGAGCGGCGGTTACGGAACTATACGGGCACTCTCCTTGCTGGCAGGGAGAGTGCTTTTTATTGTAAGATTCTGTAACTTATTGGACCGGGCTGCGTCTAAGATGTAAAGAATCTTTTTACCGGAGGTATTCGTGCAATGAAAAAGCTGATAAGTTTGGGCTGCGCCGGAGTCCTTGTCCTGGCATTGATATCGGGAGGAACAGCGTCAGCGGCTGGCGAAATCGAAGTCATCGTGAACAACCGTACTGCCGGGCAGAAAACCTCCGCCTATCTGACGAACGAAACGACTATGGTCCCCTTAAACGTTGTGCGGCAGATTCCGGGAATATCGGTAAGCTGGGATAACCAGACCAAGACGGTAAAGGTTATCAGCGGCAGTGAAGCATTTGTTTTGGTTGCCGGACGGAAGTCGGCCTACACCGGTTCCAGTAAAATCGCGCTTTCCAAGCCGGCCACCCTGCTAAAGGGGCGCATCATGGTTCCGCTGCGTTTTATCGCCGAAGCGTCGGATGCTTATGTGACCTGGAATTCCCATTCCCGTACGGTGTATGTGGCAAAGGCCGACAGCAGATTGAAGGAACGCCTGGCGTCCGGCAATCTGACCGAAGCGCGGAGAGCGGCCCTGCAGCTGCCCCGCGTGAGCAAGATCAGGAACCTGAAACCGGCGCCATCCTCTCTGGAGGGCCAGAACTTCACCTATTATTTTCCGGAAGGCGAATATGGGCGGTTCTTGACCATAAGCGGGGACGTTGTCTCTTATTATGAAGTGGTGAACGAACGGAGTCAGCTGATTTGGACGGCAAGATTGGTTGGCGGCGCAAAGACGGACAGCGTTCTGTTCTACAAGGAAACCAAGGCGTCCGAAGAGAGCGGCGTCCGACCCATATTGACTAACCGTCTCGCCTACTTTCATGTCATGCCCCATATCGGCGCCGCCTCTTACGGCTTTATCGACCCGGACGGAACGGCGACGGAGCTCGGCACCCAAGATGTCATCATGAATCAAGAAGTCGTCGATATTCCGGGAGAGCAGAAGTAACTCGCTCTATTTTCAGAGCCGCGTCTGCTATACTTATAGAAAGGGAAACTTTGAATCTGCCAATAAAGAAAGACAGGAGCTTGCATGATGGATTTTGTGGCAATCGATTTTGAGACGGCGAATGCCGGCCGGGCCAGCGCATGCGCATTGGGACTGGTGGAAGTGAAGGCTGGGAGGATCGTGTCCGAGCAGGCCTGGCTGATTAATCCGGAGCAGTCATTCGACCGCCGAAATATCGCCATCCACGGAATAACGCCAGAAATGGTCGCCGGGCAGCCGACATTCCGCGAGCTGTGGCCCTTCATTGAACCGCTTATCCATGAGAAAAATGTAGTTGCGCATAATGCTTCCTTCGATATGAGCGTGCTTCGCTACGGACTGGATCAGAGCGCTCTGCCCTATCCGTCCTTTCAATATTGGTGCACTTATTTGCTCGCCAAAAAAATGCTGGCCGGCCTCGGCTCTTACCGTCTTCATATCCTTGCCGAATATTTCGGCATTCCCCTGCGGCATCATGACGCGCTGGAGGATGCCCGCGCCGCGGCGGTCATCCTGCTGAAGCTGTCGGAGCAGGCGGGGCACTCCGGCCTTGCGGCGCTGGCGGAAGATTTGGGCTGCCGGATCGGCTCGCTGCATTCCGGAGGCTATACGCCGTTCTCGATCCCGGCACGCAAGCCGTCCGGCAAGAAGACGAAAGCTGCCGGGAAGAGGCCCGGGATCAAATCGGCGTCCGTCCCTGCGGAATCCGAATCCGCCCAAGCCCTTCTCCAGCATAACGAAACGGCAGCCTCCAGCGAGGCGCCGGGCAGAGAATAAGAAGAGGAGGCATGCTCCTTTTCAGGATATGCCTCCCCATTTCATGGCCGGTCTTCGCCCGCTGCGCTCCCGCTTCATATAATCTATAGATTACAACCCGATCATAAACGGCCCGCTCAGCTTCCGCAGGTTATGGATCACGCTCATCGCTACTATGTAGCCCGTCTTCGGGTTAGCCGCCGAGGGCGTATTGCCTACCTCCAGCTGAAGCTCTCCGAATTTGCCGCGTGCCACGACCTGATGCCGGTTGGACGTAATGCCTGGATCCACGAACACTTTAACGGTGGTTCGATCGAAGCCGATTCCGGCCAGACTGAGCGCCGCTGAGACGTTGACGCTTTCCGGGAACAGCTTCGCCGACTCCCTGGCCGGCCCCTCGAAGACGCACACCGGCTCCGTCAGTCCCTCCAGATTAAGCTTGTCCTCAACGAACGTGCCGATCCAGGCCTTCGGCGGTTTGCGCGTGATGAGCGAGACCTCTTCCATGTAACCGACGCTTGCGGCCGCGATCCGGTCAAGTCCGGCAATGGCGGCCGAAGGCACGACCAGCCGATGTCCGTTCTCGCGGGCCGTCTTCATGAGCCGGCCATGAAGATCTTCATCCGCCAATGCCCCGGCGCTGACTACCATGAAATCCGCAGTCCGCAGCACCCGTTCTCCATAAGCGGCTACGGCCGAATGTCCGGCGCATTCTACAACAAGATCAGGCGCCTGCTCCATAAATTCGTTAAAGCTTGCGGTGAACAGCGGCTTGCCGCTTTTACCCGCAGGGCCACTTTCGCAGGTTAGACCCTTGCGAACCAGCACAGCTGCCAGAGAAGCTTCTCCCGCTTCACCCCGCTGTATGAAGCCTGCCACGTCCGTTCCAATCGTTCCGTACCCGATAATTCCGACTCTCAAATCCGTTCCTCCTGTCTTCTAATCTTTCGGCATCCTGTACAAATAAAGACTTTATTTTCTTGCTATTCATCATAACAAAAAAACGGTATTTGGTATACCATATACCAAATATTTATGGTATACTTGTCTTACTATCACAGGGAGGGATGCTGACATGCCGGTAATTAAATATGATACCTCTGGAAAAACGATTGAAGTGGCTGAGAACGCCAATCTGCTGCGGACCTCGATTCGTTACGAAGGCTCGGTCCCCTACAAATGCGGCGGAGGTCTGTGCGGAACATGCCGGGTGAGGGTCGTCGACGGGCAGGAGCATCTCAGTAAAGTGATGAAAAAAGAAATCGACAGACTCGGCCAGGATAATATCGATCAGGGCTACCGGCTGGCATGTCAAACCTTCATTACCGGAGATGTAACGATCGCTTGGGGAGACAAGGACCTTGAACGTCTCGACAAGATCGCCAAACGCCGGATTAACGCAGCCAGCTCCTAAAGAGTTCCAGGAATAACCTTTCTTCAATAAAAAAACAGAAGGTGCCTACCGCATACAGCGAAAGGCGCCTTTTGTCCGTTATGCCCTTCCTGTATAACCGTTTGGCCCTATATCTCTGCCCTGATCCGATCCGCCTGTTCCGAAGCTGGCCGGCAAACAGAATGCCTAAGGACAGACATAAAGCCCAAAGAATGAAAAAAACACAGAGGACTTCTCCTCTGCGCTTTTTTCAATAAACCCCGATCAAACCGGCTGCGCCTGGGCTTCCGTTTTGACAACCCGGCTGTCCTTATCGATATCGAGCTCGTAGATTTCCTTCTCGATTTCTTCGGTCGTTTCGAACTTGGGGAACACCTTCAGCGGAATGCTGTTATCCGGAAAAACTTCACCAACCCCTTGAATAAGTATGCGGGTATCCTGACTTTTGATTTTGCAGATGGAGAACGTCGTCTTCTTCTTCCCGAAAAAGTAGTAATCGTAATTCGCCATCATTTCCAGATTCGGGTTGTCCGTTACCGTCCGGTAGCGTTCTGTCGTCGACAGCATCACATATTGGCTCATTTCCGGTTCCTCCGTTCCTCTTCCTTATTTAAGTCTTATCCGTTTAACCAATTGCCTTAAAAGTTCGGCTCTCTTTAAGAGCTCCCAGCCCGGGAACGGACAGCACTCTCCTGCGCAAGCTCAAGATCCTCGTGAACATAGATTTGGCAGGCCAGCCGGTAGCCGTCCCGGATTTTGTCCCCAAGCATTTTGTTCTCTTTCCAGTTGGGCTCGGGCAGCGTTTCCCCGCCGCTCAGCACCTTCACCATGCAGCGTGTGCATTTCCCCATTCCGCAGCCATAGGACAGACCGTCGAACTTCCTCGTTCCGGCGAGTACAACCAGATTACTCCCCGGCGCCACCTCCTGCTGAAGCAGCCGGCCGTTCTGATGAAGCTTCACGATGGGCATAAGCGATCGTCCTCCCTATTCCCGCAGCCATGCCCCAGGAATGTCAGGAAGACAGGCTGCTGTGTTATTGATGGTTTAAAGCTTGCAGATAAGCTTGTTTGGCATTCTCCAGATGAATCCGTGTCAGGCGACTGGCCAATTCAGCCTCGCCGTCACGGACCGCTTTGGCAATCTCCAGATGTTCTTCCGTTGCCTGGCGTCCACGTCCCGGAAGTTCATATCCGAGCTCCACGAAAGCCCGGATATAATCGGACAAGCCGTCCAGCATCTGGGTAAGACGTGGACTCTGCGCCGCGCGGAAGATCACATCGTTGATTTCAAAATGGAACTTCCAGCGCTCATCCGAGCCATCCTGCTCGGCGAGTACAGTCTCCATCTTCTTGATAATCTCCGTTAACTCAGCGTGTTCTTCAGGGCTTGCTTTCTCGGCGGCCAGATTCATCGCCAGTCCTTCCAGCGCCGATAGAATCATAAAGATCTCGACTACTTCCTCCGGCGTCAGCTTGGAAACGATTACGCCTTTACGAGGAAGCGTCTTGACGAAACCCTGGGATTCGAGCCGAAAGAGCGCTTCGCGAATCGGTGTCCGGCTGACATTTAGCTGATCGGCCAGCTCCCGTTCGATGATACGATCGCCGGATTTGTATTGGCCCTGCACGATCGCCTGTTTGATATATTCATAAACTTTGTCACGGATCGGCGTGATTTCTGCACTGTTCCAAACGACTGGCATATGGTATACCCCCGAGTAGATTTTCCTATAATATTATAGATTACAGACTCGGTTTTCAACCCTGCTGCCAGACTCTTCCATTCTCCTCCTTCAGCGAAGCGGCTACTTCTTGATATCCGCATCGGTCAGCACCTCATAAGCGGAGCCGAGGTGCTCCTGCAGCGCGGCAAGCGCAGCCGTTCCGACTGCAGTGTCCTGTTCGCCATTGCCTCCGCTGATGCCGATGCCGCCAACCACCTCCCCGTTGACAACAACCGGAAAGCCGCCGACGAAGATGGCGAATTTGCCCGGCAGCATCACATGGATGCCGAAAGCCTCGCCTGTCGGACTTGCGGGACCGCCCGGCTGATTGAACAGATGCGTCGACCGCTTGTGGCCGGCTGCCGTGAACGCTTTGGCAATCGCGATTTCAGGACCTGTGATGCGTCCGCCGTTCATCCGCTCCAGCGCGACCACATACCCGCCGTCATCGACCACACAGATCGATTCAAGGGCATTGACCCGCCGGGAGGCTTCCTTCGCCGCCTCGATCATCACCCTGGCTTCCTCCAGTTCCAGCTTCAGTACCGATCTCATCGCACTATCCTCCGTCTATTTTTGGAATCATAATCTTCTGTCCAGAGCAGCATTTGTTGGCAGACGAATCCGGAATTACTGTTCCTTCGCTAATCCTACAGCGAACAGCAGAATTTGATAGGACGCGCCTGCTGGTATACCGTCTTCTCCCGAAGGTAGAAATCAAGCGCCGCCCTTCCCGCTTCGCGGTAAGTGCCGGTTCCCGACATTTTCAGTCCGCCAAACGGCGCATTGACCGCATTGCCGGTTGTTGGCGCATTGACCTTCACCAGTCCGGAATCCATATGGTCGATAAAATATTGGATGCGCTCCGGACTTGCCGTACAGATCGATGCTGACAATCCGTATTGTACCCCGTTCGCCACCTTCAGCGCCTTGTTAAAGCACTTGACCTTGATGACGGAAATGACCGGTCCGAAAATTTCCTCCTGCGCGATCCGCATCTTGGGATTGACGCCGGTGAAGACTGCGGGGCGGACATAATAGCCCCTGTCATAATCCCCTCCGGTCAGGCGTTCTCCGCCTGCCGCCAGATCCGCTCCTTCGTCCTGGCCTATCCGGATATAGGACAGCACATTGTCAAGCTGGCTGCGGTTGGCGAGGGGCCCGATTTCAGAAGCGCTGTCGAAGCCGCTTCCTACCGTCAAAGTGCGCGTCCGTTCTATCAGTTTCTCGACAAAAGCGTCGTGCACAGCTTCCATGACGATTACCCTGCTTGTCCCGGTACAGGCCTGACCGGTCAGCTCGAAGCCGCCTTTCACGGCCAACTCAACCGCAAAGTCGATGTCCGCGTCGTCAAGGACGATCAACGGATTTTTGCCCCCAAGCTCAAACTGGGTCCGGGTCGAAAGAGAGACCGTCCGCTGAATCTGCTCTCCCGCGGCGGTCGAGCCGGTGAACGTTACCGCCTTGACGGCCTGATGGGAGGTCAGCGGCTTGCCTGCCTGTGAGGCGGAGCCGGTTACGAGGTTGAAGACGCCGGGCGGAAACCCTGCCTCGTGAATCGCCTCCGCCAGCCGGTAGGCGACAAGCGGCGTATCGGATGCCGGTTTGAAGACGACTGTGTTGCCCGTCACCAGTGCCGGAGCGATTTTGCGGACCGGGATGGACAGCGGGAAATTCCAAGGCGTAATCACGGCGACAACGCCGAGCGGCTCCTTCTTCGTATAGACAAATGTCGCAGGATCGTCCGAGGGAAGTGTCGCGCCGGCAACGTTCATACCCTCCGAGGCGTAATACCGCAACGTCTGTACGGATCGCTTCACCTCCGCCATGCTGTTTAAGAGCGTCTTGCCCTCTTCGCGTGTCAGTTCCGCCGCCAGCGTCTCCAGCCGGGCTTCCAGCAGGTCCGCGGCTTTGAACATCAGCGCCGCCTTCCGGGAAGGCGGAACGTCCTTCCAGGTGCGGAAGGCGCGCTCTGCCGCGGCGACTGCACGCTCTACATCTTCAGGAACAGAGGCTTGAAAGCGTCCGACGACATCTTCCGTATCCGCCGGGTTAACACTGTCGAAGGTTTCACCGCCCAGCGATTCGGTCCATTCACCATTTACCAGATTTCTGTATGTTTCCACTGCCAGCCTCGCTTTGACTGTCATGTCAGGCGCTCCTTTCTGTACCAATATCGGTTACAAGCGGTCATCCTGCCAAGTTACTTGCCGCAGAACTCACGGGAAATGCCGGCCAGATACATTCTGCGCATTTTTGTCGCTTCCTCAACGATTTCAATGCACCGCTGCTGCTCTTCCGCTGTTCTGGCGTATTCAAGCACAATCTGATATCCCCGTTCGCCATGAATTTCGTCGGATACGATGTGCAGATCGAAGAATTCAACCTCTTCATCCGTGAAACCATACTTCTCGCGAAGCGTCGGCGTTTGGCGGCGGTAAATGGCGGGCACCTGAGATTCCAGGCCAACGACGAGCGCTGCCGTTGCGTACAGGAAATTCTCGCGGAACGCCATCCGGTAGCACCAGGATTGAAGTCCGATCGTCTCGGGCAGAAGGTTCTCCATCGCTTCGACCTTCTCCCGGCTAGTCCCGCAGGCTTCGCCGAAGCGGATCAGCAGATCGGTGTGCCGGTCTCCGCCAAGCTCTTCCTCCCACATGTTCTGAAGCAGAAAATCCTTGGCGTCCTCATGCGGACAGTTCGCATAAATATAAGCCAGATAATCGGCGAAAGGACCGACATAGGCATAATGCTGTTCCACCCATCTGGCAAAGATATCCTTGGTGAGTTCGCCGTTCGCCCACATGGTCGTAAAGGGAGCCTTGGCAACCGCGTTGCCTTCAATTGCCTGCTCCAGCGCATGCCGGAATTCCTCTTTGTTCAGAAAGCGGGGTTTGCTGATCGTTTGAGCCATTGAAATCTCTCCTCTCCATTTTTAAAGGGGGTTCACTCGAAACGGTTACGCAGCCTGATGGTTTAGTCTCAGGGCTGGCTGTCGGCAAAATGCTTCTGTCATCTTGCCGGCAGACCGGACGGGTTGTCCGGAAAATCCATGTCGGATTTCTTAACTTCTATTTGGTATATTGTATACCAAATTGGGTTATGCCGTTATTATTGCTTACATCCTTTAGTGTTGTCAATCTAAAAATTGAAATTTTTAAGTATTTTTATGCAGCTGTCTTTATTGGTTACATCGAACTAACATACAGAAACACCATAGCCGTCAGCAGAAAGACGGCGGTAAACGGCGCATTCCAGTTTGAGATCCGCTGCGGTGTCTCCCCGGACAGTGAAGACATCAATCCGGCCGTAGCGTTATAGGGTCCCAGCATATAGGAGCAGGAAGCGCCAACAAGCATAGCCATCGCCGTCAGCTCCACCGGTACATGCAAAAGTGCCGGATTCAACGCGCCGGCAGTCAGCGCGGTTCCCACGACCGGATGCACACCCGCCATAGACAGAGCCAAGGGGATCATGGGAATCAGAGCCAGAAACAGATGCTCGCCAACCAAACCGCCAAGCAGGGAAATTCCGGCGTTAACCGTCAGACCGGCTCCTGTACTCTCAATCGCGGAAATCATGAATCCGGCGCATATCAGCACAAGAAACTGATCCTTCATGCGCAGCAGCTGCATAGGAAGAAGCTCCCGGATGTTGACGACAAACGTTCGTCCTTCCGAAATGAAAACCGCCCACATGAGTGCAAATGGGATCGTGAACAGCGTTACCAAGAGCAAAAATCCGAGCCCGGTGACGGCCTGAAGAAGCGGCAGCGAGAGCCCGAAGACAGCCATTGCCAGCAGTATCTGAAATGGATTTCTCCCCCGCTGCGGGCTTGAGAGATCCGGTGATGACGGATTCTCAGGGGCCTCAGCTGCAGCAACGATACTTGCAGCGGCGTCTGGGTCCTCAGCATCCGAACTCCAAGGCTGTTTAGGCCGGCTGTGAGCCGTCCGGAGCTCCCCATCGGACACAGCCGGCCCGTCTCCCGCGCCGATGCCGCGCAGCCAGACATCGTTCTTCAGCCCGGATGCCCTTTGAATATCCGCGGAACGGAAGCCGGAAGCCGGCACCGCCAGAACCGGTGCAGCCATTCGTCGTCTGTGACGACCAGCGATTGCGAGGCCCATCCCGCAATCCAGAACAAGGCCAAGCAGACTGAACGGTATGACGAGCGGAAGCATCCGGCCCCAGCTCACTCCGGTCATCTCTACAACAACACCCACAATCGGAGCCACCGGCGTCCATAGGAAAGGCATACTGTAGCCATGCGTGATGGCGCGGCTCATAAATCTCTCCTTATGTTCAACGGGGTATAAATCGACCGACGGCCGGATTACCCGGTACACCATGGGCAGCGTGGCCAGACTCATAAACGCGCTCAGTACAAAGGACAGAAGCGATGTCACGATATAGAGTGGCCCTGTATGCCTAATATTGCTGCGAATGACAGTCTGAATGCGGCGCGCATAGCCGCCAAGCTCAATCGGAAGCGAGACGATCGGAACGATCGTGAGCAGCGTGATGACATTCAGCATGCGGCCAAAGCCGTTTATCGCTTCCTGCCAGGCCGTTCCGTGCCGGGCATACATGACTACTCCGGCAGTTGTAAACAGCAGGCCGAGCAGACGCGGTATGCCCTTGACGATGCCGGGCAGCAGCGCCGCGGCACCCAGACTGCATACGGAGAGCACAATCCCTGCCGCCCGGCCCGGCGCGAGCTCATTCCAGATATAGCCCGCCATCGCCCCAGCCATCAGCAGCCGGACCGCCTTCATCATGGCTCTATGAGCTCGCGGGCGGCGGCGGCCAGACGCGAAACCGCCGTCTCCACAATCTCCTCCCCGATTTCGGGACTGCCTGCCGGGGCATTTCCGATACAGCCATTTCGGGTCATTTCTTCATAATAATAAAAACCTTGTATGGGATTTCCCGGCCGAAGCTTCCGCCAATCTCCCTCACGGATATCACCGGATGCAAGCTTATCTTGTCGCACGAGCCAGGGGGCCAAGTACAAGGCCTCGGACACTTCCCGCTCGCAGCTGTGGCCGTACAGCCTGGAATCGATCAGCCGGTCCATCACATCCTTGGCCGAAGCGGTCGTCTTGGCATACATGAACCGTACATCCAGCTCCGTGGACAGTATTCCGGCAGCGACCCCAAGTGTGGACTGGTTGCCGCCATGAGAGTTCAGTACGAGAAAATTCCGGATGCCATAGTTCCGGAGCGATGACACCATATCCCGGAGAATGGCGATTAGTGTTGCAGGCTCCAGACTGATCGTTCCCGGAAAATGCAAATGATGCGGAGACACCCCCATATTGATGACGGGAGTCATCAGAGCGAGCGGGTGCAGCGCCTCGGTCAGCCGCTTCCCCATCTCTTCGGCCAACACGGCATCACAGCTCTCTGCCATATGCGGGCCATGCTGTTCATGGGCTCCTAACGGAATAATGGCTATTTTTACCGTTTTTAGCGCCTCCTCCACTTCAGGCCACGTCATCTGGGTTAATAAATAGGTAACCGGCATGAACGGCACTCCTTTCCATGTTCAAATTTCTATGGTATATTGTATACCAAATGGCGAAAAAAGAAGGAGCAGTTTCTTTTAGCCTTCCGAGCTCCGGACACTTGAGTCTCAAGACCGGTTAGGCAACCGGTTAACCTGACTTTCGGGTCTGGCTATTTGCCGAATTTATCCATACAATGAAAGCATGCATTCCGGTCTTTTTTTGCCGATACGATTATATAATAGAAGCTTTCTAAAACCTGTTAACAAGAAAGTAGCTGATCATCATGGTAACAAACAGTCATTATCTTGAAAAAAGAACGACAGCTTACTTGTCCAAAGCGCTGCTCAGGCACTTCTTGAAGGGCCCGGAATACGATGAGCTTGTCGTGGTCGGGATCGGAACCTGCCGCTATTCCGGAGATACGCTGGGGCCGCTGGTCGGAAGCCGGCTGGAGAAACGGTTCGGCAGCACTCCCGGCATTGCCATTTACGGCACTTTGGAGAAGCCCGTACACTCTCTCAATCTCGCCAAGCTGGTGTCACGGATCAACAAGGAACATAAGCGCCCTTATATCATTGCCGTAGATTCCTGCCTGGGCCGGTATTACAAGGTAGGCACCATACAACTGGTGGAAGGAGCCCTGCAGCCCGGAGCAAGCCTGGACAAGCAGTTGCCCGAAATCGGAAATATTCATTTAAAGGGAATCGTTAATAACTTTGATCCCGATCTGAACCACAAGGTGCTGGAGCATACCAGCCTTACCTTCGTCGCCGACATGGCCGTGACCATTGCGGATGTAATCAGCAAGTCCGCTGAACAGCTGCTGCCTCGAATCGCTGCGCAGGCCGGCCGCCAGGCTGCGGATGCGAAAGCGAACAACCGCTTATCCTCCTGGATGTGATCCGGCCTCCGGGATCGTCCGGCTTCTTCTTCGGACGATCCCTGCCAGGATACTGGATGATCTATTCCACGATCGAAATCCTCTTTCCAAGCTACCAGAGCAGAACACCGGCCACTGTAGCGACAATTAATCCGACAACAACCGGAAGAAAGTTTTTGCGCGCCAGCTCAATGGCCGATACGCCCGCAAATCCCGCAACGGCAACCAGTGACGACCAGGCGATTAGCGTGCCACCGCCCGCCCAGATGGCTCCCATCTGACCGATCGCCGCGAGCGTGGAAGGATCGGCATTCACATGCTCGGCAAGTGCTCCGGAGAGCGAGCCCGTAAGAGGCAGTCCCGAGAAGCCCGATCCGTCGAGACCCGTAAGGATGCCGATGAGCAGGATGCTGAACGCGGTCAGGATGGTGCTGGAAGGAATATACTGCTGCATAGCAGATACCATATCGAACAGGAAAGCCGGAGGAGTCGCGCCTTCCCCAAGCGACAGAATGCCTCCCGAGAAATCCGCGCTGCCGAGCATGAAGAATCCGGCAATAGGAATAACCGGCCCCATCGCTTTAAAAGCGAATACGAAGCCTTCAACCAAGTGGTCACCGATGCTGTCCAGCGCCTTAACTTTGTGGAATGCCGTACTGCAGATAATGAGCAGCATCACGGCTACGCCGCCGATAAATGCCGCGCCGTCGCCGCCAATCAGCGCTCCGCCGCTGCCTGAGAACTTGCTCACAACCATGACTGCCATGACGCCGAACATGGCAAGCGGGACAAGGACGGCGAACAGCTTGGACCATTTCATCATGGAAGGATCCAGCGTGTCGACTGCCGCCGCTGCTTCCGCATAGGCGGCCGACAGCTCCGAATCTTCCAATCTGACGGAACCTGAAGCGGAAGCATTCACGGAGAGAACCTTGGCTGCAGGCTCGTCCGATGTAATAGCGGCGGCTGGAACGCCCTGTGCCGGATACTGCGTTCTGCCGGCTTCTCCAAAGACCAGCGATGAATCTGCTGTTTCGAAAGATTTCTTCCTGATGGATTTTCGAATCATCAAATAGGACCCGCCAATGGCAATTACACCGGTAATGAGTGACAGCACTAACGCCTTGTCGGCGACCGAGGAGACGGCTACTCCCGCCGCTGTGGCGCTCATTTTGGGAGCAGTCTGCATCACATAATCGGAGGATAAGGCCATGCCTTGGCCGGCAAGCGCCACGGCCATTGCCGCGCCCATTGGGGGGAGTCCGGCGCGAATCGCCGCCGGGAACAGCAGAGCACCGATAAGAGGAACAGCCGGTGTCGGCCAGAAGAACAGGGAAATGATGAAGGTGATGGCGGCGAGGAGAAAATAAGCCATGTGACCGTTAACCATCCATTTCTGAATTGGCTGAAGCATGCGGCGGTCAGCGCCGATGTCCCGCATCGATCCAAGCAGCGCTACCATGAACGTGATGATCAGAAAGATGACGAACAGTTCTCTGGCCGCCGTCAAATTCGCGTTGAACACCGTCTTGAAACCGCTGATCGAGCTGCCCGTGTAAATCCAGCCGATGAGGAAGGTACCGATCAGAGTCGGAATGACAACTCCCCGTTTAAACAGCATGACCAGAATGACACTCAAAGTCACTAAACCATACACTACATGCGACATTGTGATCATCAGCATCCCTCTTCTTCTGTGGATTTAACTTACTTTCGAAAGGATTGTAACACAACTTTCATAGTTGATGAATAGTTTTTCGGTATTTTGTATACCAAAATCATTGATTTTTTTATTTTCTTATCAATTCACGTCTCTTTTGCACGAGATTCCAACAAATTTGCGTCAAGTAAGTGTTACTTTATATTCCATGTTTAGTGATGCTTATGGATTGCTATGCTTTTTTCTTGCTTCCGAGTGTCTCCACAACTAAAACCGGACTCTGATCCAAGAGCCGATTCATGATCGGCTCCCGGCTTCCAAGTCCGGCTGCTAAGAATTCCACTGGATAACTTTTATCTGCGTGACTGGTCCAGCCGGAGATTTTCCCTGCTTCCGGGGACTAATTCCTGTCTGGCGTTTGCCCCGGCCTATTTTGCCGTCCCGGGCTACAGCTTCATCCGGTATACGGCCTTATTCTCCAGCCCGCGGATCATCGGCGTCCACTCTTCGGTCTCCGGCGTTGTATCCAGCGCATCCTCTACCATCTGAAGCTTGGCGTCCATCGCGTCGATATGGTGCAGCGCCACCGCCTCGGCTGTCTGCGGCTGTACCGGGCTTCCCCATTCTCCGAGATTGTGATGTGACAGTACCAGATGCTGAAGCGCCAGAACCTTCGCGGACTGCAGATCGATATTGGAGCGGATCGCCGCCTCCGTAATCCAGTTCGAGGCCATCGCGATATGGCCCAGCAGCTTGCCCTGGACACTGTAATCCGAGACGATGCCGAGCTCGGCGATCATTTCCTCCGGCTTGGCGATATCATGCAAAATAATGCCCGCCCTGAGCAGATCGGGGTTAAGAAAGGGCCTCTGTTTACAAAGAAAATCGCCAATCTCCAGCATTCTCGTCATATGGTAGGCCAGCCCGGCAAAATAAGCATGATGGTGGGTCTTGGCCGCCGGATAATGCATCAGCTTCTCCTCCACCTTGCCCACACAATACGCAACAATCGTCCGAATTTCCGAATCACTTATGGCATTCATCGCCTGCTTGATCGCATGAATCAAATCGACCGGCCGGATGGGCGCGGAGCGGATAAATTCGGTCAGCGACACCCCATCCTCCTCCGTCGCGAGTCTCATTTTAATGATCTTGACCTGCAGCTTCTCCCGGTATAAATGGGCAATGCCCTGAATTTTAACCAGTCCCATTGGAAAAAAAGTCTCTTTATCCGCAGTCGATACATCCCAGTACTTCGCGGACAGCTGACCGCTGGAATCACATAGCACAATATCAAAATAATCTTTGGGAGGATTGCCGTTCGTCTGCTTGACCGTCAATTCCCGCAACAGATAAAAGCCGATGAATTCGTCCTGTGGCGCCAGTTGGTTAATTTGTTTCATGGTGAGCCTCCTACCTAAGTTAAACCTTCTTCGATCCCCATTAACTTTGACATCGGAGGCTGCAATCCCTTCAAACGGCGGCAATAAAGACAAAAGGAGCCGTTCCCGGTCCATTGGTATGGTCCCGGGAACAGCTCCTTCAACTTAGGGCTTGCGCCCGTTATTTGCCTGCACTCTCGAGCGCGGCCTTGATCGCTTCCACCGCTTTGGCGGATATTGCCTTCTGGGCATCGTTCACGCCGAATGCCGCAGCTCTGTAGCCGTACTTGTGCAAGCTGTCATACGAAGGCGTTTCGATTTCGCTCTTTACGGCCTTCTCGTCATTTGTGAGTTTATCGTTCGCTTTTACACTGCCTTTTTCGTCCAGATAGTAGACAACCATCTTCACCGGAACGTTGTATTTGACAGTTACCATGACATTCACGGATTTATCAGCGCTCACCCCGATGTAGATGCCGTTGAAATAGGCCGCTTTGTAAGCTTCCGTAATTTCCGCTTTGCCGTATGCCCGGTCAACGGCGGCTTTCAGAGCATTGCTGCTGCTTGTCGCGCCGGAGACGGCATCAACCTCTTGAACGCCTTCTCTTGTGCCTGCCGCCAAAAACTCAGAGGTAAGCTGAGGAATGGCCTTAACCACTTCTTTATATGCGGCTTCGCCGCGGTCAACCATGTTCATGCCCAGGCGGTACAGAGCCAGGTCAACGATTTTGCCGTTGCGCAGCGTAACTTTAGCCTGGTTGGTTCCTTTGTCGTAAGCGTCGCCGTAAGCGATAAAGGTGCCGTCTTTATAGACTCCCTGCGTCTTGGACGCGTTCGCCAAGGCATCGGCCAAAGCCGCTTTGGCCGCGGCGGAAAGGGCTTCCTGTCCGGCAATATCGGCGAATTGTACGCCTTTATCCAGCAGGCCGCTAGTCAATTGGGCAACAAGAGCTTTCTGCTCATCGGCCAGCTTGTCGGCGGCGATCAGCTTTTTGTCAGCACCGAACAAGCTTACGGTAACACCTGTAACCTTATCCGAAGCGATATCAACCAGCAGCAGCACTTTCGACTGATTGTCTACACCGGCAAATTTGCCGTCAAAATATTGACCCTTCGCCGGAACTTTCAGCGCTTTCTCGAACGCTCTTTCCACAGACTGGTTCCAGCCGTGGCTGCTTTCGGTTGCGCCGGAAATGCCGTCAACCTTCTCGTCGTAGTTCGCAATGTATGAACCGTTAGCCAGCAGCTTCGCGGTCATCGGAGCATTGGCTTCCACGACTTTGGCATAAGCCGTCTTTCCTCTGTCCAGCAGGTTGCTTCCCAGACGGTACAGCTTCACATCGACCAGTTTGCCGTTGCGGATGATAATGTCGGCTCTTTCCACGCCTACGCTTCTTGCCGTGCCGTAAGAGGAATAGAAACCGTCAATGTACTTGCTTGTATTATTGATGAGTGCGTTCTGCTCGGCGTCCCAGAAAGCATTGACTGCCGCTTTAAAATCCGCTTCCAGTCCGGCGGCAGGCTGTGCAGCCGTTCCCTTCGCCAGCAGAGCCGGAGTAATGGCTGCAACCGCTGCCGCCTGTTCCGGCGTAAACGCTTTTTCTTCAATGATGTCGCCCACGCTGTTCAGCGGGTAGACTTTGACTCCCGTCAGTTTGGCAGAGTCATAAGTGGAGAATACGGCGTATTTGCCTTCCGGATCGACACCCATGTGTTCGCCGGCAAAGTATACAACACCCTTCGGCTTCACTTGCAGCGCTCTTACAAACGCTCTGTCCACCGACAGCTTCCAGCCGTTGCTCGAACGCGTGGCGCCGGATACCGCATCGACCTTGGCAGCGCCTTCTTTTGTCTTGCCCAGAAGTCTTTCTTTCATCAGCTCATAGGCAACCCACACACCGCTGTAGTTGTTGCGGGCGTCTCTGTCAATCAGCTTGGGGCTCGTTCTGAGCAGCTCGATATCGGCGATCTTGCCGTTCTTGATTGTAACCTTGGCGCCTTCGGTGCCTTTGGAATAAGCGTTTCCATAAACAACGTACACGCCGTCTTGATATACATTTGCACTGACGGTTGCCGGTTTGGCGCTTTCTTTCGGTTTGGCCGTCACTTTAGGAGCGGGCTTGGCCGTTGCGGCCGGTTTGGCTGCTGCGGCAGGCTTCGCGACTGGTTTCGCGCTCGGCTTCACAGTTACCTTCGGTTTGGCCGTTGCTTTCGGCTTAGCCGTCGCTTTTGGTTTAGCCGTCGCTTTCGGCTTGGCTGTCGCTTTTGGTTTTGCAGTTGCTTTCGGTTTAGCGGTTGGTTTAGGCGTTGCGGCCGGTTTCGGTGTCGCTGCCGCCGGTTGTTCTTCGGAAGCGGCGGAAACTGCGTCAACCTTTAAATTTAATGCCGGCGCATTAATTGCGAAGGCGAAAGGCGATAACAGCATCATAGCGCTTACAGTTAGTGAAATAAGTTTTTTCAATCCCGATTCTCCTTTACCAAATCCCCAGTATTATACAGCTCTTTGTACATCTGATGCTGGCACCGTAGTCTTTCTTATGTAAGTTGCAGGAACTTGCATAAGAATGGCCCTTCCCCCTTTCCCGCTAGGCCTGAACCTTCTTTGTATGATCGATCGGCCATTTTCATAAAGTCCGGGAAAGGAAGTGAAAATTTTCACGTTATATAGTGAATATTTTCACAAAACCAGATGTAACTTTTCCCAGCTTCTAATGGCTTGATCATAGCAGACCGTTGAAAACGTAATCTGTATGTAAAATCACACCCTATATAATAAAAATCACGAATTCTTTTTTTATGGAATTATATCTCAATTCCTTCTATTAATATGGCAGTTTTTTGATGTGAACACAAAGGAGCCGCCTTCTTCTGAACAATCCAATCATTGTCAAAAGAGGCGGCCCGTTTTAGCCGGCGTCATCCGGCGAATGTCTATTTGTTTCATGTCACTTAGGCGCTCAGTTCTTTATACTTTTGGGAAAGCTCTTCAAACCACTGTTTGTCCTGCAGCGCCAGCGCGAAATCGATCAGCTCGGCAATTTCATTCTTATCGAGATCCGGGTTGTCATTAAAGTTAACCTCTGCGACGGCGTCGACATCAACCAGGGATCCTTCGGAGAAATCGAACGAAAACTTCAGGTCGATCTCACTTTCCAAATACTCGTTGCGGAGAAAATACAGCACTTCACACATCAAGACCGGCCGAACCTGATTTTCAAAGATACAATCCATTACTTTAGCCCAATAATGACGGTTGGTCAGATGAAGCTTGTCATCTGTCAAGAGGCTCTTCTCCCCTTGAAAGTCATCAACAAATCTCAGCTCAAGCGGCTCCATCTTAAAAATGTTGGCAATTTGCTTCTTGGCGATACTCACGATATCCTTCGTTTCCAATCTGATCATCTCGTGTTCCCCCATCCGCATAATTTTTAATTCAGGCTTAGCGCTAATCTTTGAGCATTGGATCAATCAAATCTATTTATTGTTCATTTTTAGTTATATCGTCTTCGGGATGCCTTAAATTAATATTATATTAGCATCTTTTCGGGAAAAATGTTTCAAAACTATTCGTTCTGGTTAATGATTTTGATGCCTAAACGCATAAAATTCATTTAAAATTCAAATTTTCAGAAATTTTATGTAAATTTAATACATATTTGGCGTCGAAAAATGATATTCCCATCTTTGATTTAATAGATTTGGAGAGTTGAGCATAGCCAGAGTCATAACCAGGACCAGTCCGGTCCGGTCCTGTGCCTTCCTCATTGGCTATCTAGACAATAAAAACTCCGCTGCCCAAAATGGAGCAGCGGAGTTTTGTTGTTGAAGCTGGGCTCGGGAGATGAATCCGGCCGCTCTAGCAGGCTGCCCCGCTTTCGGACGGCAGCCTGCGCACGATAGCCCCCGGTCCAAAGGGTCGGGACAAGCGATGCGGGAAGCCCGGCCGACAGGCACGGTTGACGCACTTTAGCGGCGGCGGCTCTAACCGTCCCACGGATTTTTATACCGGGGCGTTAACGCCCTCTTCGCAGAACAGCGGTACAAGCTGAATGCCATCCTCCGGCGTAATCCGCACCAGGCCCTTATCCGACAGGCGCAGCGTCGGAATGACCGCAAGCGCGAGCAGCGACAGCGTCATAAAGGCGTAATTGAGGGTACAGCCTGCATCGTACAGCGCCTTGCTGATCGCGGCCGATTGGGCGGCGGCGACCTCAAACGGCTCGGCGGACATCAGACCGGCAATGGCGAGCGGGAACAGGGTCGTGCCGGAGCCGGAAATGACCGCAACTCCGCCCTGGGCGTCGGCGACGGCATTTACTGCCTGGGCCATCAGCTCGTCATCGCTGCCGATTACAAGCACATTATGGCTGTCATGAGCCACGGTCATGGCAATGGCCGCCGGCTCGTGGAAGCCGACTCCTTCCACTACGCCGACCGACTTATTTCCCGTTCCTTTATGGCGCTCCAGAACGGCGATTTTGCACAACCCGCCTCCTACCTGAAGTTTCCCGTCCGATACGGGCAGAGACAGAATGCGTTCCATCGTCTCTACATGATTTTCCAGCACTTTGATCACCCGGGTGGCGATGGTGCCGGACTCGACAGGCGCCTTAATAACGAAATCCGCCGCCACCGGGCGCTTCGGCAGATGTACAGAAGCCAGCACTTCCTGAGGATAGGCAAAGGAAGGCAGGGAAACCGTCATCGCCCCATTCTCTGCCACTACGGTCCCGGCGGCGATCGTCATGACGACGTTGACGTCGGCGAGATTGCCGTCCAGCAGAATAATGTCGGCGATCGAGCCGGGAGTGATGGAGCCGATGTCCCGGGCAACGCCAAAGCGTTCTGCGGTATTGATCGTTGCCATCTGGAAGGCGGTCACCGGCTTCACCCCCTGAGCAATGGCATGCCGGACCACAAAGTCCATATGCCCTTCATCGCGCAGCGATTCCGAGCTGCGGTCGTCCGTGACGAGCATCATCCGGCGCGGGTCGAGGCCATGCTCGGTATGCGCCGTTATCGTCTTGGCGACGTCATGCCATGCGGAGCCTCGGCGCATCTTGGCGTACATGCCCAGCCGTACGCGCTCGATCACGTCCTCGGCGGTCACGCACTCGTGATCGCCGGTTACGCCGGCCGCCGCGTACACGGGGAGCCGCCAGTCGCTCGCGGGCCAGGTGAAATGCCCGTCGACGTATTTTCCGGCGCGCAGGGTCGCTTGAATTTCCCCGATCATCTTATCGTCGCCGTAGACGACACCCGGGAAATTCATCACCTCGCCGAGGGCAATGACATCGTCTCCCCAGGTGAACGCCTCCGCCACTTCCTTCGGCCCGATTGCCGCTCCGGTCGTTTCAAATTCGGGACCTGCCGACGGAACGCAGGAAGCCACCTGCATATATGCGGCGAGCGGGGTCGTACGCATTTCATCCAGCATCAGCCTGATGCCCTTAAGACCGAATACATTCGCGATTTCATGGGCGTCGAAGAAGCCTCCGGTCGTTCCGAGCGGAAGAACCGCGCGCGCAAATTCGGTAACGGTCAGCTGCGTGCTCTCGATGTGGCAGTGACCGTCGAGCAGACCGGGAGCGATATATTTTCCCGCCGCATCAATAATCTTGGTGTTCTCCCCGATCATATGAGATACGTCCTTGCCGACATAGGCGATACGCCCTTCCTGAATGCCGACGGACATGCCTTCCAAAATTTCGCCGGAACATACGTTAACCAGCTTTCCCCCGGTAATGACCAGGGTAGCCGGCAATTCGCCGCGCGCCGTGGCGACAAGTGCGGGAACGCATTCGGCAAGAGGTTTTCTTGTAAAGGCCATATTTTTACGCTCCCTTCATTCATTAATTTTAAGAAAAAACGGCTCTGCCTTCCCATAGGGACCGGTGGCCGTTTTTCGAATTCCATCGGGACGGGTAACCGCCCGAACGCCTTGCATCCAATATTTCCTACGATTATCTTATTCCTGTTCGTAGACGTCAAGCGCCGCCTGAACGCCATTTCCGGCCGGAGGGGTGAAGCCGTGGCGGATCAGCGCAGCCTCCAGCGCGCCCAGCACTCTGAGCACATTGTTGCCGCGGCAGCTGAAGCCCATGGTGCCTATGCGCCAGATTTTTCCTTTAAGGGGACCAAAGGAGCTGGCGATTTCGATGCCGAAACGGTCCAGCAGCATGGAGCGCACCGATTCTCCGTCAATACCGTCCGGAATGGTCACGCAGGTGACCATCGGCATTTTGCAGCCGGGGTCTCCGTACAGCTCAAGTCCCATCGCCTCCAGACCGGCGACAAGCGCCCGTTCATGCAGACGGTGTCTGGCGAAGCGCGCCTCCAACCCTTCTTCCAATACGAGCCGCAGCCCTTCGCGCAGGGCGTACAGCATGGAAGTCATTTCAGTATGGTGATTAAGCCGCAGAGGGCTCCAATAGTCCTGAAGCATTCCAAGATCGAAATAATTGCTTCTCACTACGGTGATCTCGTCCGCCCCGTCATCGCCGGTACGAAGCCCCCGCTCCACGCGCTTGCGCTTCAGCAGCTTCTCTTCGGCACGCTTGTTGTACGTAATCGGAGCCATTCCCGACGGGACGGACAGGCATTTCTGCGTTCCGCCAATCACGGCGTCGAGCTGCCAGGCATCCGTCTCGACAGGCACCCCGCCGATGGTCGCTACGGCATCGACAATGAGCAGAGCGTCCATTTCGCGGCAGGCCTGCCCGATTCCCTCGAGCGGCTGCAGTCGTCCGGTCGACGTCTCGCCGTGAACCATCGCCACCACATCGGGCTTCACTCTGCGCATCTCGGCAATGATCTCTTCCTTATCGAATACCGTTCCCCACGGCTTCTCAATCGTATGCACCTCCGCGCCGCAGCGTTCGGCGATTTCATGCAGCAGATGCCCGAAGCGCCCGTAAATCGGGATCAGCACCCGGTCTCCCGGAGCAATCAGACTGACCATCGCCGCCTCGATTCCCGAGCGGGAGGTTCCATCTACCGGATAAGCCCATTGGTTGCTTGTAGCGAACAGCTCCCGCAGCATGCCCATCGTCTCATTCATAATATTCGTAAATTCGGGATCAAACTGGCCGAGCACCGGAAAAGACATGGCGCGCAGTACGCGCGGGTCCACTTCCACCGGTCCCGGAGTCATGATGCATCGCAGCGACGGCGACAAGTCCTCAAACCGCTTCATGTCCATCTCTCCTTCGTGTTATGCGGCGTTAAACCGTTATCGTTCAAATCCTCGTATCCTAGCTTGTATAATAGCGCGATCAGCACATCCAGCCCGGCCGCCAGCTCTTCAGGCGGTGTATATTCCTCCGGGGAATGGCTGATGCCGGCGCGACTCGGCACAAAAATCATCGCCGTTCTAGTTAGGGGCGCAAAGAGCTGGGCGTCATGTCCCGCTCCGCTTACCATCGTCCGGTACGTCCTGCCCTGCCGGGTACAGATGGACTCAAGCTCTCCGCTGAGACCTCTGTCCATCGGCGCGGGAGAAGCGCTCAGCCGGGCCGTTATGTTCACGGTGACACCCCTGCGCTTCGCGATTTCTTCGAACGCGGACACAGCCGCTGCGCAGAACGCCTCCAGTTCATTCCCGTCGCTGTGGCGGATGTCCAGCGTAAACATCACTTCGCCGGGAATGACATTCGGCGTATTGGGATAGACCTCCAGCCTGCCGGTGGTGGCTACCAGCGGCTCTCCAGCCTCCGCGGCAGAGCGCTCCAGCTGCACGATCATCTCGGCCGCAGCAGCCAGTGCGTCATGGCGCAGCCCCATCGGCGTAGTCCCGGCGTGGTTGGCCGTCCCCTTGACCGACACGGCGAACCGCCGCTGTCCGGCAATCGCTGACACGACGCCGATCTGCGTCCCCGTCCGCTCAAGGACGATCCCCTGCTCGATATGAAGCTCAACATACGCGGAGATATCATCTCTTGGAGCGGGAGACTTATCACCGTCCAAGCTGCTGCCTGCCATCGCTTCACGCAGCGTCACCCCTTCGGCATCCCTGCAGTTCTCTGCTTCGCTGCCGTCGTACAGGCCGGTCACGTTGCCCGAACCCCAAAAGGTCAGCGGAAACCGGCTGCCTTCCTCCTCGGCGAACGAAACGGCCTCCAGCGTCCGAAGCGGCGGGCCGTACACCCGGCCCAGATAGCACAGCGCCGTAAGAGCTGCCGCTACCCCGTAAGCCCCGTCGTATTTCCCTCCCCTTACGACGGTATCAATATGCGATCCGGTCAGCACGACCTTGCCGTCAGGGCTAGTTCCGTCAAGCCTGCCATAGACGTTGCCGGCACTGTCGGAATAGGCCTTCAGGCCGCCTTCCGCTGCCCGGTTCAGCAGAAACTGCTGCGCCTGCTTCCATGCAGGCGTATACAGCAGCCGGGTGACTCCTTCTCCCGGCGCGCTGAACGCTGCGAGCTCCTCGAGCAGCTCGATCATTTCGGCGGCCGGAGATTGAATGAAGGACTCGTTCATAAGACCGGCTGCCCTTCGCCGGTTTGAATCCACTCTCCGCCGTCAGGGGAAATGACGCCTTGCTTAAGGGTGTACACAATCTTGCCCCTGCAGAGGGTGGAGGTTACTCTGCAGGACAGATCCATGCCGGCATACGGGCTGTGCCGGTGACGGTACAGCAAATCCGAAGCGGCAAGAGTATAAGACATATCCGGGTTCAGCACCGCCAGATCGGCGTCCATCCCGAGAGCAATGGCGCCTTTGCGGCCGGACAATCCGAAGCGCTCCGCCGGAAATCCCGAGAGCAGGCGGGAAATCAGCGTAACCGGAAGCCTGCGCATGTTCACCCCTTCGTGGAACATCAGTTCCATACTGCTCTGCGCCCCGGAAATCCCGCCCCAGGCTTCAAAGAAGGACAGCCCGGAGACAAGCTTCAGCTCGGGAGGACATGGCGAGTGGTCCGATGCGATGAGATCGACCTTTCCTTCGGCCAGCGCCTTCCACAGCTTCTCCCGCTCTTCGGCGCTCCGCAGCGGAGGTGCGCATTTCGCGACCGGTCCCATGCTCTCCATGTCGTCTTCCGTCAATATCAAATAATGCGGGCAGGTTTCCGCCGAGACATCCTGGCCCCGCAATTTAGCTTCCTGAATCATCTCGAGCGCAGCGGCAGTGCTGATATGGACAAAATGCAGCCGGCATCCCGTCCGCTCCGCGTACAGCAGCGCGCGGGCTACGGCCTCAAGCTCCGCCTGCGCCGGCCGGGAAGCCGCAAAATCACGCGCTCCCGTCCGTCCCTCGCGAACGGCTTCCGCCGCAAGGACCGCCGTCATCTCGTCGCTCTCCGCATGCAGCGCCAGAATGCCGCCGAGCGCGGCGATCTTTTTCATCCCCTGGTACAGGGTCTCATCGTCCACCTCGCGAAAGCGTCCTTCGCCCTCGCCCCCCGGATTCGAAATAAAGGCTTTGAAGCCGGTGACGCCCGCCGACCATAGCTCCTCCAGATTATCCAGATTGCCCGGAACCAGCCCGCCCCACAGCACATAATCGACTGCGGAATGGCCGGAGGCCATGTCTGCTTTCAGGCGAAGTGCGGACAGATTCACCGTCGGCGGATTGCCGTTCAGCGGCATATCCGCATAGGTGGTGCAGCCGCCGGCAGCCAGCGACGCCGATCCGGTCCGAAAGCCTTCCCAATGGCCGAACGACGGCTCGTTAAAATGAACATGCATATCGATCATGCCAGGGAGCACATACTGTCCTTCGGCATCAAGGACGGCCGTATCCGGTCCGGCTTCGATATCGGCTTCCAGTGCCGCGATTTTACCGCCGGAAATGCCAATATCGAGCTTCACAACCTCCCCGGGGAGGACCGCCAGACCATTTTTTATTATCAATTCATAAGAATCGCTCATGTTCCGTTCCCTCCCGTCGTCATCAATTTTTTCAAGTATTCTTTGGCAAATAGTCCGGTATTCAGCTTCCGCGATAGGTGCTGTATCCTCCGGGAGCGAGCAGAAGCGGAACATGATAGTGGCCGCCTTCGCCTCCAATATGGAAACGGATCGGGATTAAATCAAGAAAACTGCTGGCGCCTTGATCCTTTTTCCGAAAATAATCTCCCGCGTGGAACAGCAGCTCATATTCGCCGGGCTTCATCTCCGCATCCTCCAGCAAAGGAGCATCCAGCCTTCCATCCGCATTCGTAACCGCTTCGCGGAGCAGAAGACTCTCTCCGTTCTCCAGCCGCCTTAACTGCAAGAAGACTCCGGAGGCAGGAATCCCCTGCACCAGATCGAGCACGTGTGTGGTCAAACGTCCGCTCATGCCGCCACCTCCCTTGAACAATCGTGATTATGAACGTGCTATATATCATTGCGTGTCGTGGTAGTTTTGGTGAAAATACTCATTAGTAAGCTGGGGATACACTGTCCGATTTTTGAGTTCCCCTTAACTCTGAACGCCCCCGTCTGAAAGTTGAATGATAATTAAGAATGCATGGTTGCTGTAGGGTTATTCACTTTCGTTTATTCCATCAGCAGATCATCAAGGCGGAATCTCGTAATTTTGCCGATTTCAAACAACGCGCGGTTCCATTCCTCCTCAGCGGGAAGGTTAACACGCTCGCTGATGGATTGGATGATATCGTCTTTATTTTTGCCGCGGACGGCCAGAATGAACGGAAACTGAAACTTTTCAGTATACTTCTTGTTCAAAACGCTTAATAATTCGAATTCCTCCGGGGTTAGCCGGTCAAGCCCTGCGCCTTTCTGCTCCGCTGCCGAAAGAGGCGTTACCTGAAGTCTTGTGGCAAGATCGGGGTGAGCCCGCAGCAGCGACAGCGTCTTCTCTTGGCCCGCGCTTCGGACAGCTTCCGTCATCGCATCATGCAGTTCGCCAACCGATCCGAATGGACGGCAAGCGTAAGCCGATTCGGCAACCCACGGCGAATGCTCAAAAATACCGCCAAGCGTCTCCACAAACTCTTCGTTGTTCATTCCGTTGATTTTTGAAAGCGTAAGAGGTGAAGCGGGGATTGCCATCGTTTATCCTACTCCTTTTTCAATTGCTTTGTTTACGGCCCGTATAATGCCGCCATATCCGGTGCACCGGCACAAATTGCCTGACAGCGCCTCTTTAATCTCTTCCGGGGACGGCTTCGGATTTTCCGCAAGCAGGGCGACGACCGAAACCACCATCCCTGGCGTACAATAACCGCATTGAAAACCGCCTTCCTCCAAAAAAGCCTGCTGTACCGGATGCAATCCGCCGCTGCTCAAGCCTTCAATCGTCGTGATCTCGGCTCCCTCGCATTGGTAGGCCATCGTCAGACAGGAATTGACCGGACGGCCGTCGAGCAGCACCATACAGGCGCCGCAGCGCCCAATCTCGCAGGAACGCTTCGTACCGGTCAGCCCGAGCTCTTCGCGCAGTACTGTCAGAAGACGCCGCGAAGGCGGAACCTCGGCAGTCACCGGCTGACCGTTGATGCGGCAGGTAAGCTTGATCAGCGTCTCCCCGTCTTCGCCCGAACGGCCTGCTTCAGAGGAATTCGGGTGGTTCAACATCCCCGGTGCAGCCTCGGCGCCATTCGGCATACAGCGATCCTCTTCGTTATCCTGGGCCGGCTTCGGAAGATGTTCATTCCGGTTTCCCGGATTAGCTGCGTGTTTATCCAACATTCGCATTCACCGCCTTCTGTGGTATAAACGGAGTTTCCTGCAGAAATTCGGGCTCAATCGGCAGCCGGGTCACCCGTTTGCCTACCGCCTGGAAGATGGCGGAAGCGACTGCGGGAGCCAGATTCACCGAGCCGATTTCACCTACGCCGCGGGGGCCGTAAGTATCATGCTCCGGCAAATCCTCGATCGCCTCCACCTGAACGCCGCTCATATCGGCAATCGTCGGAATAATGTACGTATCCAGATTCTTCGTAGCATAGGAACCCTCGTTCATCAAGGCATCCTCCGTCAGCGTGAAGCCGACAGCCATGCTGCTGCCGCCCTCGATTTGCCCTAGATAGCCTTGCGGATTGGCAACCGGCCCGGCGGCAACCGCATGATACTGGTCAACGACCCGCGCACAGCCTGTCAGAAGATTAACTTCAACTTTAACCGCAATCGCCGAGTACGTATAGAGAAAATGGGCTCCAACTCGTTCAAGAGACGTTGTTGGATAATGAAACACGGTTTCGCACACAATAGGTTCACTTAGAGTACGGGCAAGATCAGTGTAGGATAGGATCAGCTTGCTTTCTTTCCACATTCCTCCGGGTCCCGCAGTCAGGCCGCTTACGCCGGAAGCCGATTCGGCCGCTTCCGCCAGCCGGGCGGTAAAATCAGGATGCAGTCTCCGCAGCGCCATCCACATCATGCTGGTCGCTCTGGACGCCGTGCTTGAACCGCTGTCGGGCACCACATCCGTATCGCCAATAATGATCCGCAGATCGCCGGCGCCAAATCCGTACTGCTCGATGAGCATCTGCTCCATCGTGGCGATTAGCCCTTGGCCGAACTCCTCGTAGCCGAATACGGCCTCGATTTTGCCGTCAAGCGCCAGACAGAGCCTGCCTCCGGCCGGATCGGGAATCCCCTTGCCGAGCCCGGCACCGTGCATGGCGATGGCCGCACCGACGCCGGTTACCGTCCAAGGGTCCCTGGCGTCCCGGCCCGGCCCGTTCTTTCTCTCCGCCATCAGTGAAGCGGCGGCCAGCGCCTCCCATACCTGCATAGCTCCGTGCGTCTGGACGATCGGCTGTCCCAGCGGACCAGGATCGCCGTATCTCCTTAGATTCCGGAGACGCATTTCCCACGGATCGATGCCCGCAGCTTCGGCCAGCCGGTCGATCTGTCCTTCAACGGCGAAGATGGCCTGATTCCCGCCAAATCCGCGGAATTCGCCGGAAACGCCGTTGTTTGTATAGATGCAGAAGCCTTCGACGTCCATATGTTCAATCAGGTAAGGACCCATCACATGCTCCGTAGCGAAATTCAGCACCTCGGTTCCAAGCGTGGCGTAGGCCCCGGTGTCCGATACGATCCTTACCTGATGAGCCAACAGCCGGCCATCCTTGTCGCAGCCGGTCTTCATGGTGATCTTCATAGGGTGGCGCTTGAGCCCCGCCCGGACGGATTCGGCGCGGGAATTATGCAGCCGAACCGGCTTGCCCGTTCGAAGCGCCAAGAGAGCGCCATAAGGCTGAACGTTCAGCTCGTCTTTGCCTCCGAACGATCCACCGATCGGACTCGATACGACGCGGATGCTCTCCTCCGGCATCTCCAGAATCCGGGACAGCTGCTTGCGGTCCATCAGGCCGTGCTGCGTGGCCGAGTATACGGTCAGGCGTCCGTTATCTTCAGGAATAAAGAGTCCGCCTTCGGTTTCCATATACGTATGCATTTGACGGGGCGTAAAATATGTCTCCTCCGTCACATGGGCGCACTCCGCAAAAGCTTCGGCCACATTGCCTTTACGGTATTCGGTATGATGCAGCACATTGCCTTCGGGATGCAGCAGGACAGCATCCTCTTTCATCGCTTCCTCAGGGTCTGTAATAACAGGCAGCAGCTCGTAATCCACTTCGATCAGTGACAGCGCATATTCCGCAATTTCGTCGCTGTCTGCGGCTACCGCGGCGATCGCATCGCCGGTATACCGGACCCGGTCTTCGCAGAATACCGGCTGATGCGGAAGGGCGATGCCGAAGCCGTTCAAGCCGGGAACATCCTCATGCGTGATTACGGCATGCACACCCGGTACGGCGGTCGCCTTCTCCGTGCGAAGAGCCAGAATCCGGGCATGAGCCTGATGGCTGCGAAGAACTCTGCCGACCAGCATGCCTTCTGCGCTCATATCAGTTAAATACTGCAGTGTGCCGGTGACTTTTTCCATTCCGTCGGGCCGTGTTCTCCAGCGGCCCCCGCTGGATTCTCTGCTTAGCAGCATTTTCCCTCTCCCCTTTCAATAGCTCCGGTAATCCTCGCCCTCTCTCCGTGTTACATGAATGTCCGCCTTTTATTTTCCAGCGTTTCCTTCCAAAGCCTTCCATAGCTCGGCAACAAGAAGATTGCCTGCTGTCTTTTTCTTGTATTCCACCGTCACAAAAGGATCACTGTAGGTTTCAAACTGCGAGAATACCGCCTCGTATACCGAAGTCAGCAGCTCCGGAACGATATCGGCACCTTCCAGCAGCGCTTCGGCTCGGCTAAGCCGCTGCGGGCGGCCGCTTCCTCCTCCAGCCGCGATCTTCACGCTGCTGAGGCGCCCTTCACTGCCAATAAAGCCCCCTATCGCCACTGTAACCAGCGATGGCGTGAACGCTTCCCTTCGGCCGACTTTGCGGAAGATCTCAATCCGCCTGTTTCCCGAAGGACCTGCCGGGGGCGCAAGCCATAGCCCCGTCAGGATTTCCTCTGGCGGAAGCGTTCCGCTCCACCGGTCGGCCAGCCAATCCTCCATCCGCCTGCGGCTCTGGAACTTGCCGTCAAAAACGGCCAGCTCCGCATCGCAGACAAGCAGCGCGGGAAGACAATCGCCGACGCCAGCTGCGATATTGCCGCCAATTGTCGCCAGATTGCGCACCGCCGGAGCGGCGATGCAGCGGACCGCCTCCTGAACGGCGGGCGCCGTTTGTCCCAGCGCGGCATTTCGCCGGCACCGGGACAAGTCGGCAAGGGCGCCGATGGATAGCCTTCCGCCATCTTCATCAATATCCGAGAGACCACTAATCCCTCGCAAATCGATCAGCGCCTTCGGCATGGCGACCGTTCCGGCTTCCCACTGCGTCCGCAGCAGAGTGCTTCCGGAGACATAGACGCCATCCGCGCCGAGCGCCCGTTTCAGCTCCCATGCCTCATTCAGGCTGCGGGGCCGATGAACAGCCGGCGTCCACAGCGGCTCGTCACGCAAAGCTTCCATAAGCTCCCCTCCCTTTTTACAGTTCTTCAGCTATCTCAAGACCGCCTCGCGGCGCTAGAACCGCTGCTCCCGAACGTAAGGAACACCCAGCGATTCCGGCGTGCCGGAAGGCTTGTTGCGATTGCGGTATCCCAAATACATCAGGACAAGAATCGTTACGATGTACGGGATCATTTTCAGGAAATACGGCGGAATGGCGCTGCCGAGCAGCTGCATGCGAAAACCGAGCGAATCCAGCGCTCCGAAGAAGTAGGCGCACAGCAGCGCTCTTACCGGATTCCACCGGGCAAAAATTACTAGCCCAACCGCGATCCAGCCTCTGCCCGCCGTCAGCCCTTCATTCCAGGTCGGAGCGACGGTCAGAACCATATCCGCTCCCGCAAGGCCAATCAGCATGGCTCCAACGATAACATACCCGTAACGGATCAGCCGGACGCGAACGCCCATGACATCCGCGGTGGCCGGACTGTCTCCGACCGCCCGCAGATGCAGCCCGAAGGAGGTGCGGTGAATGAGCAAATGCAGCACAATAACAAGCGCGAAGCTTAACCAGGTCAAAACGTCCAAATTACCAAAAATAGGGCCAATCACCGGAATCGGATTCAAAAAGTCCAGATGCACCCTCGGCAAAATGCCGGGCAGCGGGTTGCCGCTGATCGACTTGCCAAGATAGGCGCTAAAGCCGCTGCCAAACAGTGTCATCGCAAGACCCGACATCGTCTGGTTGGCGCGGAGCGTAACGCTCAGGAAGGCATGAACCAGGCCCAGCAGCGCTGTTACTCCAACGGAAGCGAGCAGCGCGAGTCCGAGATTTTCGGTGCGAATAAACACAATGCAGGTCGAGACCGCTCCCATCAGCATCAGACCCTCGGCTCCGAGCTGAATAATGCCTGCGCGTTCGTTTAATATGCCTCCAAGCGTCGCCAAGAGCAGCGGCGTGCCCGCGGTAATGGCGGCGATCAATAACTGTGTGACAAAATCCATTTCTTTCGACTCCTCCTTTGGGCTACGCTCCCCGGCGAATGCGGAAGCGGGCAACCATATCGCCGGCAATCAGGAAAAACAGGATCGCGCCCTGCAGCATTTCCGAAATGGACGACGGCAGACCGATGGTCTGAACGCTGAAGCCGCCGACGATCAATCCGCCAAACAGCACCGAAGTGACAACAAGCCCGAGCGGATTCAGCTTGGCGAGCCATGCCACGATAATGGCGGTATAGCCGTAGCCCGGCGAAATGCCCTGCATCAGCTTATGGCTAACCCCCGATACTTCGGCCATCCCCGCAAGACCGGCAAGTCCTCCGCTGATCAGCATAACGATGATAATATGGCGTGAAATGTGAATCCCGGCGTACCGGGCAGCGGTCGGGTTCGCTCCAATCAGACGAAGCTCATAGCCCCAGCGCGTAAAACGGATCATCAAGTAATAAATGACAACTGCAACCAGCGCTAAAATTAAACCGATATGCAGCCGGGTCGATCCGAGTACAGGCAGCGATTGCGCGGCGCTGAACATCGGAGAGCCCGGCATATTGAAGCCTTTAGGGTCTTTCCACGGTCCGAACACGACATAATCAAGGGCCAGCAATGCCACATAGTTGAGCATGAGCGAGGTGATCAGCTCATTCACCCCGAAATGCGTCTTCGGAATGGCTGTGAGCAGCCCCCAGAAAGCGCCGGCGGCAACGCCGAAGATCAGCATCAGCAGAATCGACCAAAAGCCGGGCAGATTTGGAAAATAAATGGTAACCGCAGTAGCAGCCATCGCACCGACCGTCAACTGGCCCTCGGCTCCGATATTCCAGACCGATATCCGGTAGGCCACGGCAATACCGAGGCCGCACAGCAGCAGAGGAATGGCTTTAACGAGCGTTTCGGTGATGCCGAAGGAGGTTCCGAAGGCCCCCTTAAACATTTTCAAGTAGACGGTTACCGGACTCATTCCGTTGGCATAGATGAAGACCGCGCACAGCAAAAGCGCCAGTGCCACCGATAAAAAAGGTGTCCACCACGGCGTGCGGATGCGGGATGAATCATATTCCAGCCGCCAGGGCAGCCTACCTCCGGAAGTCTGTTTTACAGGTCCCGGAAGCGCCCTTCCGCTTGCCTTTTCCTGGCTCATACCATGATCTCCTCTCTGCTGCGAATGCCCGCCATCATCAGGCCGATTCTTTCTCTGTCCGCCGTCTCATGGGTTTCCTCGCCAATGATTGCTCCGTTATAAATGACCAATATCCGGTCCGACAGCTGCATCAGCTCATCCAGATCCTCCGAGATCAGCAGTACGCCGCTCCCGGAAGCGCGCAACTCCATAAGCAGCTCATGCACTCCCGCCGTCGCTCCGACATCAAGACCCTGCGTCGGATGAACGGCCACCATCAGCTTCGGCTGGTGGGTAACTTCCCGCGCGAACAACAGCTTCTGCTGGTTGCCCCCGGACAAATGCTGGACTGGCGTATCCAGCTCCGGCGTTCTCACATCGAATTTCCGTACCAATTCTTCGGACCATATGCGATTCTTGGCCGCTTTCAGAATGCCGAACTTCGAATGTTCCTCGGAACGGTACGACTTGAACAACAGATTGTCAACCGAACCCAAACGTCCCGCCAATCCGCTCTTCATGCGGTTCTCAGGCACGTGAGAAATACCGGCATCAATCGCTCCGCGGACGGAAGCCGTCTTGACCGGACTTCCGTCAAAGATAATCTCGCCTTCTCTCCAGATTCGAAGACCCGTCAGCACCTCGGCCAACTCCTTCTGGCCGTTGCCTGCTACTCCGGCTACCCCGACGATTTCTCCCTTTCTTACCGACAGGGACAAGCCGTCCAGTGCTTTGCGGCCGTGATCGGCGTAGACGCTTAAGTTTCTCACGTCAAGTAAGTCTTCTCCCTGCGTGGCTTCGCGCTCCTGCCGCTCGATCACGACTTCTCTGCCGACCATCAGGCGGGCAAGCTCGCGCTCGTCGGTATCCTTGGTGGCCAGTGTCGCGATCATTTTGCCTTTGCGCATAACGGAAATGCGGTCCGAGGACGCCATGACCTCCTTCATTTTATGCGTGGTCATGATCACGGTCTTTCCTTCCTGCTTCATCCGGCGCAGCGTGTTGAACAGCCCTTCGACCTCGCCGGGCGTAAGCACCGATGTCGGCTCATCCAGGATGATAATGTCGGCGCCGCGGTAAAGCGTCTTGACGATCTCCACCCGCTGCTGTTCTCCGACGGAAAGCTGCCATATAGGACGGTCCACCGGAAATTTCAGCCCGAAGCGTTCCGCCAGCTCCTCAATTTCTTTATGTTTGTTTTTAATCCAGTTTCTCCCGCGCCAGAAAGACGATTTTTCGCCAAGCACGATATTTTCCGCCGCCGTCAAGGTCTGCACCAGTCTGAAGTTCTGAAACACCATGCCTACTCCGAGCAAGCCCGCGTCTTTGGGAGAACGAATCTTGGCTGGTTTGCCGTGAATCAGAATCTCTCCCTCATCCGCTCTGTACACGCCCGACAGCATGCTCATGACCGTGCTTTTTCCCGCCCCGTTCTCACCAAGCAGCGCGTGTATCTCGCCCGCGTTTGCCGAAAAATCGACTTGGTCGCTCGCGGTAACCGAACCAAAACGTTTGACAATTCCGCGCATTTCCACCGAATATTCCTGCATATGGAACGCCTCCTTCCTCATAGTTGTAGTACGGGTGGGGAAGGTTCTTTGATCAAGAGCCCGCCCCACCCATATGGTCTTCCTCTTATAAATGGACACCGCAATAATGGTTAAGCTTAAAACAGGTCAAAGCATGATTTATTTAGGAAGCGGTCCTACTACGCCTTTCGCCAGCCAGTTCATACCCAGCACTTCTTCAAGCGTAAGACTCTTTCCTGCAGGAACCTTCTCATTGCCCTGGTTGTCGCTGATCGGGCCCGTGAAGACGTTCAGCTCGCCGCTGACGATCTTCGCTTTGGCATCCGTAACAAGCTTCTGAACATCCTCGGGAACCTTGTTGCCGAAAGGAGCCAGATCTACCATGCCGTCAGCGATATCGCCGGAATACTGTTCATTTGTCCAGGTTCCATCCATAACGGATTTAACCGTCTTCGTGTAGTAAGGTCCCCAGTTCCACACCGGGTTCGTCAAATAGTTGTCCGGTGCGAACTTCTTCATATCGGAGTCGTTGCCGCCCGCAAAAGCTCCGCGTTCCGCGGCAGCCTGCAGAGTTGCAGGGGAATCCTGGTACGCAAGCAGCACGTCGGCGCCTTTATCCAGCAAGCTGATCGCCGCCTGGCGCTCGGTCGTCGGATCGTACCATGTGTTCGTCCATACGACGTCGACCTTGATGTCCGGATTTACACTTTGCGCGCCAAGCGTAAAAGCATTAAGGTTGTAGATAACCTCGCTGATCGGAAATGCGCCGACATAGCCAAGATGGTTTTTCTTGGTCATTTTGCCTGCGGCAATACCCGTCAGATAGCTCGCCTGGTAGTTCTTGCCGAAGTAAGTGCCCATGTTGCCGGCCGTCTTGAAGCCGGAAGCATGGTCGAACTTGACGTTCGGGAATTTATTCGCTACGTTCAGCGTTTGGTCCATGTAACCAAAGCTTGTTGTGAAGACAATGTCATGACTTTGCGCGAGCTCGGTAATAATGCGCTCAGCGTCAGGTCCTTCAGGAACATTTTCAACAGTATCGGCTTTAATGCCAAGTTCTTGCTCCATGGCTTTGCGACCTTGATCATGCTGATAAGTATAACCGCCGTCGCCTGGAGGCCCGATGTATACGAATGCTACCTTCGGTTTCTCTCCGGACGGCTGCGCCGACGCGCCTGCAGAAGCTCCCGCCGTCGCCGTAGCTGCCGGCTCTGAGGACGCTCCCGCGTTACCTCCCGTATTGTTGCCGCCGCAGCCTGCAAGCACAATTGCAAGCACAAACAGCAGCATGAAGCTCAATTTGAATGCCCGACCCCTTTGTTTCATTGTTTTCCTCCTCACTAAAATGTCGTGTAGCATAGAGCTTACACAAATATGAACTGGCCGTTTCCGGCCGAAGCTCCTTCATTTTTAGCTCCGGTTAATTTCTACCTCTAACTATAAAGAGACCGGAGCCATGCGTAAATTTATATAACATACGTTTGTGCATAAAGATGAAAAGGAGGGATTATTTTGTGCAGGTTGCACTAACCCAAGCCTTGATATATTGAAAATTGTAAGGAATCATAACATTGCCGCGGTTTAGATGCCGGCTGAGTCCCGGTTTTGCCCGTTTATGAGCATCCACTGGCGGCGGATCTCCATGAAATCCCCTTCGGTATCGGCATCCATGAAAAAAGGGGACTCTCCCTCGATCACCGCGCCTTTATAGGCCGGGGAATGAAGGATGCTCGCCGCCCCGCGGTCGCCGTCAAGCTGCTGAAGCGCCGGGAACAGCGACTTGGAAAACAAGGCCGGCGGCATGACCGTCCCATCCCCCCGGCTGGCCACATAATCCAGATCCGGCGAACGCCGGAAGGTATCGATCAAGCGGCCGATCAGCCCCGCCGTAATGAACGGCTGGTCAGCCAGGGCCACCACCACCGCATCCGGTTCGGTCGGCAGCACGGCATTGAGGCCGCAGCGAAGAGAGAAGGACAGCCCCAAATGGGCAGTCAGGCAGGTTTCCGTCCGCCTGGTTCCCCGGACTCCACTCTCGGGCGGCAGCCATTCCAGTTTGTCATCGGCCCTTACGACCACAACCAGCGGCTTAAAGCCGCAGCGCTCCAGTTCACTGAGCGCGACGCTCCCGAGGGTCACGTCCTCCGACAACCTCAGAGAAACTTTGGGGGTGCCCATCCTGCTGCTCCGGCCCGCCGCCAGGTAAATTCCGGCTACTTTCAACGTCATCCGCTCCTTTCGGCTGTTTGCGCGAATCCGCTCTTCTCACCTGAATCATCTCTGCAACAATACTGACGGCTATCTCTTCCGGCCCTTCTCCGCGAATCGGCAGTCCGACGGGCGCGTGCAGAGTCTCCGGCGCACTTAGCCCCTCCAGCAGCAGGCCTATTCTTGCGGTGGAGCCAATAATCCCGATATAATGCGGCTCATGCTCAAGCACGCTTTCAAGGAACATACGGTCCCGCTGGAATTGATGGCTGCAGATCAGGACATAATCGCCGCTCCCGATCCGAAGCCGCTCCGCGGCCTCCCTTGGAGAACAGATGGCTGTTTCCTCAGCGGGGAGCCCATGCTTTACGCGGGCTTCCCGCCAGTCCGCAACCGCGATCCGAAATCCGGTTCGAAACGCCAGATCGGCGATTGGATGGCTGTCATGCCCGGGACCGAACAAAATCAGCCGAGGCTTGGGAACAAGCTTCGTTATAAATGAAGCTTCGCTATAGCCGCTCCCCGTTCGAACCTCCTGCTCTCCGGTAATCGGCTCCAGCGAGTAGGCATAGCCGGCGCCCTCGCGGGTACGCCGCAAAATCACACTTTGTCCCGACAACATCCGGTCATGGGCTTCAACCAGCAAATTTCGCAGGTCGCCTTTTACGGGCTCCAGCACGACTTTAATCTTTCCCCCGCAGCCCACCGCTTCTCCCCAGGAAAAATCACCAGGAGACAGCATATCATATTCTACGAATTCCGGCACCCCACATTTCCACACTTCCCCGGTCCGAAGCTGCAAATCGCTCTCCAGGCACCCGGGGCTGATACTTCCTATCGTTCCGCCATCATGAAACAGCATTGCCGCTCCGGGCTTTCGGTAGGAGTGGCCTTCCACAGAAATCAGCGTGGCCAGCACAGCGGGAAGGTCGTTTCTCTTAATGTGGGTTGCAATATCATAAGCGCTCATGAAACTCCCCCCTGTAGTCTTCGGCAGTCAGCCTTCGGCCGTCTTCCTTGATCGGATTCAGCCGCGCTCCAGCATTTTCCTGAACAGGAACGCCAGCTGCAGCCGCAGCAAATCATTTGTTTTCTTAAAATCGACATCCAGCAGCTCGCTCAGCTTCTCCATCCGGTAAGTGGCAGTATTACGGTGAATGAACAGCTTCTTGGCCGTTTCGTTGATGTGGCCGTCATTTTCGAGAAAAGCTTCCAATGTATGCAGCATTTCCCTTACGTAATCGGGCTCGCGGCCGAGCAGTCCGGCCAGGGTGCGGCTGCAGTATTTTTGCATCATTTCGGCAGGAACCTGCTGCAGTACCATGGCCAGCTCAAGCTGACGGTAGTGCGCAACCTGCTGTCCGGCGTTCCAGTATGCCGTCAAGCGCATGGCTTCCTTCACCTCGGCAAAAGCCTCCCGGATTTCCTCCGGCTTGCTCTTCCGGCAGCTGACCGCAGCCCGGGGATAACAACCCTCACTGATCTCCAGCTTGTCGAAGCAAGCCTCAATCATGCCGCTGAACCGTTCCGGCGCCAGCCTTTCCCCTGAATAGATCGACAGCAGACCTTCCTCCACAATAAGATGAAAAGCGTTCAACTTTCCAAGTTCAGGATGCTGTATATATTCTTCTTTTATGCGGGTTAGCTCATGCTGCCGCAGTTCGCCCGCTTCGGCTACGTCGCTAAGAACAAACTGAAAGGATCCTTGCAGCAGTCCGGGGTCCATAGCGTCAGCCGCCTTCGCCAGCTCGGCGCAGGACAGATCGCCCTTCAGACAGCGGCGAAGCTGCCTGCCGAATTCCCTGTGCAGATCCTGTTCAAAATAATCCTCCACGCCTGACCGGATGTGGTACGAAATTAGCTCGGCTCCCTGAACGAACAGGCTCTCTTCCATGGAAAGCATCAGGGGATCGATGGAACAAAAGACGAGATAGCCCGTGCATTCCTCTCCCTGAAGGAGCGGAAGTCGGTAACCCGCTTCCTCGCCGATGCGCACCTTGCGGTTCTTGTTCCCCCACGGCCATCCGCCCAGCAGCTCCCGTTCACTGTGAGCGGAGTTGTTGAAGAGCAGCTCCCCTCGGCTGCCGACGACGGCCAACGGGTGGCCGACACACTCGGAGACCGACTCCAGCAGCGAACGGCTGCGCACGGGGCGCAGGGCAAAGCGCATCAGCTTCCGCTGCTTCTCAAGAACCGCTTGCAGCACGCCTGTGCTGCGGGCGAGCTCCGCGCGGAACAGGCCGTTCATCTGATCCGAGAACGTAAACTGGAACGGCAGCTCGATGAGCGGAAAATTCAGTTCTTCCGCTTCGGCAATCAACGCTTCGGGGACCGTCTCCCAGAAACGCCCCAGCTTGATTCCAAGGCCCGAGGAGCCCCTCCGGTTGAGCTTGTGGAGCAGCGCCGACGCCTGCTCGGGATTATCTTTGATGAGGTAGGCCGTTGTTAACAGCATCTCCCCCTCTTTGATCCAGTCTGAAATGTCCGGGGCATCCATCACATTGATCGACTTGACGATTCTGTGAGTCCCTTTGGAACCGGCAATCAGCTTTGCTTCCGATAAAGGATATATCGATAACGCCTCTTCGACCGTAAGGTGCATGACGCCCCTCCTCCATTATATTAATAAAAGCAAAACTTTTATGTTTTTTGGTGTTACTTTATGTAACATTATAAAGAATATGCCTCCCTTTGAAAAGATAAAAGTTTAAAAACTCCGCCCCATGTTATGTAACTTTACATATATTTCATATTGCTTTTCTCCGCTGTCTCAGCCGGATAAAAAAGGGCCGTCCAACGCGAAAAATTGCCGCGGGACAGCCCTGTATATTAGTACTTTATTGAGTTCATTAGAACGGTATGATCAAACCAGCGCGGGCTTCCAAATTTGGTTCGCCCATGCCAGCAGCCGCAGATCCTGGCCGAAGCCTCCGATCACGGACAGTCCGAGCGGAAGGCCGCCGGGACCGGCAACCGGAAGCGTGATTTGCGGAAGACCGGCCAGGCCGGCAATGCAGCTGAGCGACATTGCTCCGCTTCGGTTAAACTCCAGCCGAGCCGCGTCGCCCCCGGACAGCGGCGCCGCGCCGGGGACCGTCGGAATGACAAGGGCCCCGTCCTCTCCAAGCAAATTACGCAGACGATTTACGACTTCCTTCTTGAAGGAGGCGGCAGCGTTTTGATCCTGTCCGGACAACTTTTCCGCGAGCGCAAAGCGGGCGGCGATATCCGGCCCGAACGCCGGTTGCACCTCTTGCACCCAGCTTCCGTGCGTCTCCCATATCTCATTGCCCTGAAGCTCCCGGAAGACATCCATCCAGGCCTTCAGCCCTTCCGGAGCGATTTCCGTTTCCTCGCTCCGTCCGGCGCCTGCCTGCAGCAGCTTCAAGGCACCGGACAGCGGTCCGGCGCTTTCCGGTTCCGCGAGCCTCCAGGCATCCTTGGCGACGAACAAGGTGCTCACACCGGGACGGGGTTCGTTGTCTGCCGATTTGTCCTTGACGGCAGCTGTCCCCGGCGCGTTCTCTCCTTCGCTGCCGGCTCCGAGCAGCACTTGACCGACCCGGAGCAGAAGTCCGGGACTCCCGGCCATCCAGCCGACCGTATCAAACTGCGGAGCAAGCGGAATTACGCCGCTCATGTCCACCGCACCGTGACTCGGCCGGAAGCCGTAAATGCCGCAGTACGAGGAAGGCACGCGCACCGAGCCGCCGGTATCCGTCCCGAGCGCGAAGTCGACGCTTCCTGCGGCGACGGCAACCGCCGAGCCGCTGGATGATCCGCCGGGAATTCTTCCCTCCCCGCGCGGATTCACCGGCGTGCCGTAATGCACATTTTCCCCGCCGAGGCTGTACATCAGTTCATCTGTGTGGGCAGCCCCCCTCAGAGCGGCCCCCGCCATCAGCAGGCGGCGAACCGCTCCGGCATGCTCCTCCGCCGCCGGATGGCTTCGCAGCCAGTCCGGATTGCCGGCCGACGAGGCATGGCCCTTGATTGCAAATACATCTTTAACCGCAAACGTCATTCCATCCAGAATTCCTCGCGCCAGCGGCTGGACCTCAAGTCCGGGATCGATAAAAGCTCCATACCGGTTGTCCAAGCTCATCCGCCCTTTCCTCCTTCCAATGTATCCGCAATGCCCCAAACTGCCGAACAAAATAAGCAGCATGACAGACGAAGCGGAATTTCTCCCCCTAATTCTTTAATAAAGGAGGTTCTGCAGGCGTAAGCTGGAAAATCTCCAGCTAAATCCGGCGTTTCAGCCAAAAATAAAGAAAAAGCGGGCATTAAACGGGAGATTTTCCCGTTCGTTGATAAAAATATCATTGTTTCGGACAAATAAAAGGGAGTTATTCCTGTCTATTCGTGATTTCCAGTGAACCATTGCCGGTAGATGTTTCTCAGTGAATTCCCGGCAACAAGTTCAATCCTCATCTTCGAATGAAGCCTAAACAGGTGAAATCCGGGCATTTTCGATGCGGGAGCGGGAGTGGACCCATCCTGCATCCGCTCCGGAGGCTTCCCGTTACCAGCCGATGGCCGCTCCGTCGCAGCGCGGATCGGTCCCGCCGCTGCGGTAGCCGTTCTCATCGATGCGGATGGCATGGGCATGCCCGGCCAGTCCGTCATAGTCCGCCACCTTCCGCACCTTGTGGCCGGCTGCCGCCAGCTCTTCGAGCACAGCGTCTCCCACCCGGCTTTCCACGGTCAGCTCCTGAGTCGGTTCGCCCCACGTACGGCCCCAGACAAACCGCGGCTCGTCGACCGCCTGCTGGGGATTCATTCCGTAATGCAGCATCCGGGTCAGCAGCAGCGTCTGGGTCTGAGGCTGGCCCTCACCGCCTTGGGTGCCGTATAGGATGGCGGGCTTGCCGTCCCGGCAGGCCATCGCCGGCATCAGCGTATGGAAGGTCCGCTTATGCGGCTCCAGCGTGTTGACCGCCGCCGGGTCCAGCGAAAAGAAGGAGCCCCGGTTCTGCAGCAGAATGCCGGTGCCGCCCGGAGCGGCCCCCGAGCCGAATTCGAAATACAGGCTCTGGATGAAGGAGACGGCATTGCCTTCCGCATCGACAACTGCCGCATAGGCGGTGTCCCGGCCGGTAGGCTCGCTTGACAGCGCGGCCGCGCTGCGTAGAGAAATCGATGCCGCAAGCTGTGCCGCATAATTCTTGTCCAGCAGCCGTTCCAGCGGAATCTCGCTGAATTCGGGATCGGTAAGAACCGCGTCGCGGTCGCGGAAGCTGGCCTTGATCGCTTCAACGAGCAGGTGATAATATTCATAAGAACCGTGCGAAATCCCGCTGAAATCATACTTCTCCAATATATTCAGCGCCATCAGCGCGGCGAAGCCTTGCGAATTGGGCGGAGCCTGATGAACGGTGTAGCCGTGATATTCCGTGCTGATCGGCTCACACCAGTTGCCCCGGTGGTCGGCAAAGTCCTCGCGGAGCAAATAGCCGCCGGCCTCCGCCAGTCCGTCGCAGATCGCCCCGGCGATTTCGCCTTTATAAAAAGCGTCGCGGCCCCCGGAAGCCAGAATCGAAAGCGACCGGGCCAGGTCTTTCTGCACGAACTTCTCTCCAGCCTGCGGAATCTTGCCGCCCGGCATATAGATGGCTGCCGCCTCGGGCGACAGCGCGGCGCCGGCAAGCACCGTATTGGCGTGCTGATCGGGCGAGAACGGAAAGCCCGAGGACGCGTATTCAATCGCCGGCTCCAGCACCTCCGCGAGCGGCATACGGCCGTACCGGCTCAGCACTGCGTCCCAGCTGTCCGCCATGCCGGGCACTGTAATCGCACTGCGGGCGCCCCGCCGCGGAATCGCCGGTTCGCCGGCGAACCGGCCGCGATGCACTCCGTAGCCGGAGCGGCCGCTGCCGTTATAGGCCTGAACGCGCCCTTCATCAGCGCTGTAGGTCAGCCAGAACGCATCGCCGCCCAAGCCTGTCATATGCGGGTAGACAACCGCCAGCGCCGCGCTGACGGCCACCGCCGCGTCAAAGGCGTTCCCGCCCTTTTGCAGAACCCGCGCGCCCGCGGCCGATGCCAGATAATGCGGACTGACCACCATCGTTTTTGTACCGATTACCGGTCGCTTTGTCATAAGCTTCTCCCTCCCGTGAATTAATGTCATTTAACATTACACCGCCCGGCGAAGTCAACCGGAAGGCTCGCATTCCCAAGACGGCGCACCCGCGATTTGTGTATGATGCACAAAGTTCCGGCCGGAGGGCTTCGAAACGAAATATAATAGGGATGTACTTCTGAGGATTAGTATAGAATGGGGTTTTAAAGGGGGGAACGGTATGAGACCGGCTCAAAAAGATTATATAGAAATTATCATTTCAATGTGCAGAACGGGAATTCTCGGCTATGGCGGAGGCCCTTCGGTTATTCCGCTGATCCGCCATGATGCCGTTATCCGGTACAAATGGCTCAGTGACGAGGAGTTCGGGGAAACGCTGGCGCTGGCCAACGCGCTGCCGGGACCGATCGCCACTAAAATGGCCGCTTATTTAGGATACAAGCGCAGAGGAGCCTGGGGAGCGATTCTCGCCGTTACGTCGCATATTTTACCCAGTGTTCTTGCCATGATTCTGCTGCTGTCGGCCGTCAATTATCTTGCGGGCTCCAAGATCGTCAAGGGAATGATTGCCGCCGTTTCGCCCGTCATCGCCGTTATGCTCGGTGTTATGGCGTACGAATTTGCAAAAAAAGCCGTAAAGGGCCTCGGTATCGCCGCCGGCGTCGCCTTCATGCTGCTCGCCCTGCTGCTGCTTGAGGTGCTGCATGTCCATCCGGCCATCGTCATCGTGCTATTTCTCGCTTACGGCTCAGTACATTACCGGGCTGTGGCCGGCCGCCGCAAGCAAGGACGGAAGGAGGGAACGCCTTAAATGGAATGGATTCAACTGATCATCGGGTTCTTCATCGCCAATCTGCTCGGCTACGGCGGGGGCCCTTCCTCCATCCCGCTCATGTATGAAGAAATTGTCCCGCATTACCACTGGCTGTCTGACGGGGAATTCTCGAACATGCTGGCGCTGGGCAACGCACTTCCCGGACCGATCGCCACGAAGGTGGCGGCTTACGTCGGCTTCGAGATTTACGGCTGGATCGGAGTGATTGTCGCCCTGCTGGCCACGGTCCTGCCGTCGGCCGCAGCCCTGATCGTTCTGCTCCGAGTACTGCAAAAATACCGGCAGTCCAATGTCGTCAAAGGCATGACGCTGCTTGTTCAGCCGGTTATCGCCATCATGATGGTCGTCCTGACCTGGCAAATGGGAAAAGGGCCTGCCGCCTCCATTGGAATTTGGCAGACGCTGATTATTGCGGCCATTGCCTTCTGGGCGATGGAGCGCCGCAAAATCCACCCCGCTCTCGTTATCCTCGCCGCTTTTGTCTATGGCGGACTTGTCCTTGCGCACAGCATGTAATCCGGGCGCTTATATACGGGAGTAACTTTATTTTTAAGGCAAAAAGAAACGGCTGACGCCCCATTACGGGAGATCGCAGCCGTTTCTTTTTTTACGATTTCAAAATGTACTGCGATAGCACGGCCTGCACCTCGTAAATATTCACACTCTTGTTGAACGCCTTCTTGAGCGGAAGCGAGCTGCCAGATATAAAAAGGCACAGCTCCGCGTCCAGATCGAAATGCCCCGCCGTCTCTACGGAATAATGGCTGATGCTTTTGTAGGGGATGGAGTGATACGCCGTCTTTTTGCCGGTTACCCCCTGCTTGTCGACCAGAATCAGCCTTTTATCCGTAAAAATAAACATGTCGCGTATCAGCTTGTAGGCTCGCTCGATCTGCTCCCCGGGCGCGAGAATCTGGCCGTACTCTTTCCGGGCCGTCTGGAGATCCACCTGAGATGCATTGCCGAGCAGGCCGTCAAAAAATGCCACTTCTTTTCCCTCCTTCTGATTATCCTGTGATGACGGCAAGCCGCCTATTTCCATAGATATTGAAAAAACAGAAAGGTATTCCGGGTTAACCGCTTCGGGGAGTGTAAGGCAGAGGAGGAAAAATATGACTTGATATCAGCAGCCGGTTATTTTAAAATTAGTGTAACTTTGTTTATGAGGGAGGTGAGGAAAGATGAATTATGGAGGTCTGGGTAGCATGGTCAGCCGTTTGCCTATCGCAGCGGCGGGCATCGTTCATGCTTTTGGCGACAACGGGAGAAGTCTGCCCTTTTTTGCCAATATCATAGCGCCTGCCTACCCAGAAATGTCTTTCCTGCCTTCCGAACGTACAGCTTAAGCCTTAGGCTTACACGGACAAGGCCGCGGGGAACGTTTCCCTGCGGCCTTTTTGTGTTGTCCTTGCGCGTAAGAATGCAGGGGGCGTTTTCCAGAAATCATTATCCGCCAGGGGGCCGTATGGCTCCCGAAGCCAAAAAGGAGAATCCCCATGATCATTCAATGTCAAAATGTTCAAAAATATCACGGCGCTCAAGAGGTACTGAGCGATATCACGCTGGCCGTCCGCCAAGGCGAGAAGGTCGGCCTCATCGGCCGCAACGGCTGCGGCAAAACGACCCTGCTGCGCCTGTTAAGCGGCGAGGACGCGCCCGACAGCGGGCAAATCGCCATCCGCAAAGGCTGCACCGTCGGGCTGCTGGCGCAAAACCAGGAGGGCGGCAGCGATACGGTGTATGCCGTCCTCCAGCGCAGCTTCGCCGAGCCGCTGGCGTGGCAGCGGCGGCTGCGGGAGCTTGAGCAGGAGATGGCCGCCATGAACGCAGGCGCCGAGGACCGCTGGAACGGGCTGCTGCGCGAGTACGGCTCGCTCCAGGAGAAATTCGAAGCCGCCGGAGGCTATGAAATCGAGGCCGAAATCCAGCGCGTCGCCTCCGGCCTTGGCATCGGAAGCGAGCTGCTCGGGCGGCCTTTCGCTTCCCTCTCCGGCGGAGAGAAGACCAAAGCGGGTCTTGCCGCCCTGCTCCTGCGGCGGCCGGACGTGCTGCTCCTCGATGAGCCGACGAATCATCTGGATATGGCTGCCATTGAGTGGCTCGAGCAGTTCCTGCGGGACTACGCCGGGACCGTGGTCGTCATCTCCCATGACCGTTATTTTCTTGACGCGGTCGTGACGAAGGTGATCGAGATCGAGGACGGCGAGGCCGTCGTCTATCATACGAATTACACCGGCTTCCAGAAAGAGAAGGAAGCCCGGCTGCTCCAGCAGTTCGCCGATTACCAGGAGCAGCAGAAAAAAATCAAAAAAGTGCAGGAAAGCATTAAACGGCTGATCGAATGGGGCAACAACGCCAATCCGCCCAATCCTTCTTTTCACCGCCGCGCGGCTTCGATGCAGAAAGCGCTGGACCGGATGGTCAAGATCAAGCGTCCCGTGCTGGAGCGTAAAAGCATGGATTTGCAGCTGGAGCAGCAGGACCGCTCGGGCAGCCGGGCGCTGATCCTTGACGGCGTGGGCAAAGCCTATGGCGAGCGCGTGCTGTTCTCGGGAGCCGAGGACGTGCTGCGCTACGGCGAGACCGCTGCGCTGATCGGCGGCAACGGCGCGGGCAAGAGCACGCTGCTGCGCATCATCCTGGGCCTGGAGCAGCCCGGCGCCGGAAGCTGCACGCTCGGCGCTCGGGTAACGGTCGGCTATCTGGCACAGGAAGCCGTCCCGGAGGACGCCGGGCTCTCGGTCCTTAAATATTTCCGCGAGGAGGCGGGGATGGAGGAAGGCGAAGCCCGCGGGCAGCTCGCAAGATTCCTGTTTTACGGAAGCGATGTGTTTAAGAGCATCGGAGGGCTGTCCGGCGGAGAATGGACGCGGCTGCGTTTCGCCATCCTCATGCACCGCCGGCCCAATCTGCTTATTCTCGATGAGCCGACCAATCATCTGGACATCGACTCGAGAGAAGCGCTCGAGGAGGCACTGGAGGAATTCCTGGGAACGGTGCTTGCGGTATCCCATGACCGCTATTTCATCAACCGCTGCTTCGGCAAAATCTGGACGATTGAGGATGGGAAATTCTCTGTATTTTCCGGCAGCTACGAGTATTACAAGGAAAAGCGGGCGGAGAAGGAGGCGCGGGAACGCCGTTCCTCCGATTCCGAGGAATACGAACCGCAAGCCTCGCCAGGGAAAGCCTCTTCCTCCTTGCCCGCAGGAAACGCAAGATCTCAGGAGCGGCCGCGGCCGGAACGCTCGCGTTCCGCGCAGCCGCGGGAAGCCTTGCGGGAAGCCCGCAGCACCGCTTATTGGGAGAAGGAAATTGCGGAAGCCGAGAATCGGCTGCGCGTAATCGACACGGCGATGCTGGACCCGGTGCTTGCCAGCGATGCCGCCCGTCTGTCCGTCCTGCACGGCGAAAGGGAGCAGGTGCAGCAAACGCTTGACGCCATGTATAAGGAATGGCTCGGCAGCATGCAGCAGTAACCGATAATCGGAGCCAGATGCAGAAAGGCCGCTTCTTCTTAACCGAAGAGGCGGCCTTATTTCATGAATTTGGGTATTGCTATCTATATAATCGGTCCTGAAATTACCGGGTAAAGCTCATAAACCAGCCGATGATCGAAATCCATAACGGGACGCTGAGCAGTAACCCCCACAAAAGTCCTGCCGAGAATCGGCCTTCCGTATGAACTTTGACACTTTCCTGCTTCAGCGGCAATCTCAAATTCTGTTGCTTTTCCATGCGATCCCCTCCTACCTAATCTTATCGTCACAAAAGAGGAAAAAATTTAGACCGCCGGACCTAAAATTTTTATGTCTCGGGTAAATTTATTATAGCCTAAAAGACTCAGCGGATATACTCTAAATGTAAGCCCTTTCAATAACTTATTTTAAACGATTCTGACCGTTTTTTAAACAAAAAAATTCATTTTTAATTATGTATTTTTTGTATCTGCTTTAGTCCAACATGATTGGCTTATCCGGGTGACGCAGATATTCAAACATCGTGCGAATCTGTTTCTCCGTGTTCCGTCCCACCGACAGTTCCGGCAGCTCCTCTTCCTTGAAAAAGCCGACGTCGCTCGTCTCAAGACCCCCTGCCGCCTCTCCGCCGACAATCTCGCACAGGATAAACAGCTTGTAAATATGATATGGGTCCGGCGGATGACCGTGGAATTTCTTGTCCAGCACGCCAAGCAGGCGCACCGCTCTTGCTGTGAACCCCGATTCTTCGCGGATCTCTTTGACTGCTACTTCGCTCGGCGAATAGCCGATGTCGGCCCAGCCTCCGGGCAGCGACCATTTGCCGTCTATTTTTTCACGAACCATCAGAATCCGGTCTTCCTTGAATACGACGCCCCGAATATCGACCTTTGGCGTGCTGTAGCCTTTGTCGCCCGCAAAGGATATTCTGATCTTCTCCCTGCTTTCAAACGTGTAGTTCGCCATAATATCCACACTCAGCTCACGGAGCATTTCATACCGCTCGATATCGTACACGTCCTTGGCATACTCCAGTCCCGTCTGGGCGATTGCCTGAATCTCCTTGGCCCAGGTCAGCCATTTTTCCTCCATAGCCATTCCCGCTCCTCTCCGGTTCTCGTCTAATCCGTTCCTGCACTTTACAGTTTTACCTAGAGTCTATCACGGCTTCGGCGCGTCAAACAACTTCGCTGCTGCATGCTACGCTTGCGGCATTACCAAATTTTGATTGTGCGGGGTTTATTCCAGTATAATAAAGTCTATGGAGCGGCGAATCCGGTTCGGCGCATCCGTCACAAGCCGCTGGCTTGCGACCCGTAAATCCAGGAGGTACATAATGATGACTTACGCAGCCTATTTTGAATCCCGCCGGGACGAACACTTGAATGAACTGAGCGATTGGCTTAAGATCCCCAGCATTTCCGCGCTGTCCGAGCATAAGAAGGATGTTTTGACAGCAGCCCAGTGGCTTGCGGATACGCTGAAAAAAGCAGGGCTCGAACATATCGAGATTCATTCGACCGAAGGCCATCCCGTCGTCTATGCGGATTATCTGCATGCGCCGGGCAAGCCGACAGTGCTTGTCTACGGGCACTACGACGTCCAGCCGGTCGATCCGCTGAATCTTTGGACGACTCCGCCGTTCGAGCCGAATATAAGAGACGGCAAGCTGTACGCCCGCGGCGCGACTGACGATAAAGGCCAGGTCTTCATGCATATCAAGGCGCTGGAAGCTATCCTGAAGGAAGAAGGCACGCTTCCTGTCAATATCAAACTGTGCATTGAAGGCGAGGAGGAAATCGGCAGCGTCCATCTCCCTCCCTTCCTCGAAGCTCATAAAGACTTGCTGGCGGCGGACGCCGTGCTCGTCTCCGACACCGCGCTTCTCGAACGCGGAAGACCGGCCATTTGCACCGGGCTCCGGGGCCTCTGCTCGATGGAAGTGGAGGTCACGACCGCTTCTACGGATTTGCACTCGGGCACTTACGGCGGCGCCGTTCCCAATGCGCTGCACGCGCTTGTATCCCTTCTAGCGTCGCTGCATGACGATAAAGGCCGCATCGCGGTGGACGGCTTCTATGAAGGCGTCCCGGAGCTGTCCCAGGTGATGCGCGAAGAATTCGCCAAGCAGGGCATCGACGAAGAGAAAATCCGCGAGGGACTGGGCCTGTCCGCACTCTACGGCGAGGAGGGCTATACGTTCGTCGAACGCGTAGGAGCCCGGCCAACGCTGGAGCTTAACGGCGTATATGGCGGCTTCCAGGGCGAAGGCACCAAGACGGTTATCCCGAAACAGGCCCACGCCAAAATCACCTGCCGCCTCGTCGGCGACCAGAATCCCCAGCATATTCTGGACGCCATTGAAGCTCACCTGCAATCGCATATTCAGCCGGGCGCGAAGGTCCATGTGCGGCAGGTCGAGAAGGCATTCGCCTTCAATAGCGACCCGTCGAATGCCTTCCTTCAACTGGCAGCGGACGCTTATGGCAAAGTATACGGCACCCGCGCCCTGTTCACCAAGGATGGTGGCTCCATCCCGATTATGGAAAGCTTCTCCCGTATCCTGAAGGCGCCGGTCGTGCTGATGGGCTTCGGATTGAATGACGAGAACCTGCACGCGCCCGACGAGCACTTCAATCTGGAGAACTTCGATAAGGGCCTGCTGACGATCGTGGAATTTCTGAAATCTGCCGGAACGGCAGAACTGGCGGCAGAATAAAGCCAGGCCGTGTAGGACAAAAGGCTCTTCGCTGTAAGACAGCGAAGAGCCTTTTTTAATAAAGACGAACTTCTTTCCGCGATAAAAGGGGCGACCGCCCGGCGATCACTGCCCAATTCCAGAGTTCACCACGCTGCCCGAAATAACTAAAAAACCCTTGCTGGGCAAGGGTTTGGACATTTCAATTATGGAAAGGAATCTGGAGCGGGTGATGGGAATCGAACCCACGCTATCAGCTTGGAAGGCTGAAGTTCTACCATTGAACTACACCCGCTTATGTGGACCTTTACTATTCTAGCACTTCCGATTGAATAAGGCAATTCTTAATCAGGAAGGCATTCCAAAGGTGGCAGACTTCAGGAAAATATTCTCGAACTCCTGCGCCCTGACCGGTTTACTGAAGAAGTAGCCTTGAGCCTCATGGCAGCGCTGCTGGCGCAAAAATTGCAGCTGATCTTCGTTCTCGACACCCTCGGCCGTCACCTTCAGTTTCAAGTGGTGCGCCATGGAAGTGATCGTGGAGACTATAGCGGCGTTGTTGCTGTCCTCCATAACCTCGGAGACGAAGGAACGGTCGATTTTAAGCCGGTCAATCGGCATGTTCTTCAAATAATGCAGCGAGCTGTAGCCTGTTCCGAAATCGTCGATGCTGATAAATACGCCAAGCTCTTTGAGCCGCTTCAGCTGTTCGAAGGCTTTTTCCTTGTCAAGTGTCATGCTTTCCGTAATTTCAAGGTCCACATAGCACGGGTCGAGACCGATACGCTTTAGAAACTCTCCGATCTTGCCTGCCAGGTTCGGCTGAAGAAACTGCCGCATGGACAAATTGACCGAGACGCAAATCGGGCGGTAACCCGCTGTTTGCCATTCCTTGTTCTGGCGGCATGCTGTGGTGAGCACCCACTCTCCGATCGGAACGATCAGACCGCTCTCCTCCGCAACGGGAATGAACTCCACCGGAGACACAATTCCCCGCTTCGGATGCTGCCAGCGCAGCAGCGCCTCCATGCCGACCAACTCCTTGGTGGACAACTGAACCTGCGGCTGGTATTCCAGGTAGAATTCGTCCCTCTCCAGCGCTCTCCTCAGATCATTCTCCATCTTTAGCCTTTCCGCAGCCTTCATCTGCATCAGAGGCACGTACCGGCGGATGTCCACGCCCTGCTCTTTGGCATTATGAACGGCGGCGTCCGCGTTCTGAATAAGCTGCTCCGCCGTCTCTCCGTCACCAGGATACACGCAGATGCCGAGGCTGAGCGAAATATGGTATTCGCCCGACTCCAGGTCGACCGGCTTTTCAAACAGCTTCAGCAGTTCTCTGGAACGGAGAAGGCAGCTGTCCAGACCGACCCGGTCGGTCATCAAAAAAGCGAACTCGTCGCCCCCCATACTGAACAATTCCTCACCGTGCTGGCTTGCTTCCTTGATCCGCTGAGCTACCAGCTGCAATAGCCTGTCACCGGCATAATGGCCAAGCGAATCGTTAATATTCTTGAAATGATTGATATTCAGGACGACAAGCGCCGAAAAGCCGCGAATAGCGGAGGTCCGGTGCGACTGGATCATTTCATCCACACACTGCAGCAGCCGGCGCCTGTTCGGCAGCCCCGTCAGATCGTCATGATACGCCAAATAATTGATTTGGGCTTCGATCTCCTGCTTCTCGTTAAACGGCTCCTCAATCGTCAGCCTGTATACGCCGCTAAGCAGCAAATAATAGGCAACCGCGCTGCTCACTGTGCCAAGCATCAAAGCGATATTCATGCCCCCGCCCATGCTCAAATAGAACGCCTGACCCAACGTTAAAAATACGAGCGATCGGATAATAATCAGCAGGGAGGACGATTTCACCATGCGCTTTGTATACACGATGATAGCGATCGCAAGCAGGTAAACGATCAGCACAAAGAAATTCAGCAGATTCATCGCGAAATCCGCCTTGGCGGGACTGACAACCCCGGGCAGATAATAGCAGCCGGCCGAGAATATAACGAGTGAAAGCGCAACCAATAAAATAGATTTACGCAGGACGCTGTTTTTGCCCCAGACAAGCATCGGAGTGTCCTCCTTGCCGAAAATCGCCAGAATGCCGATGCTGCTCGCCAGCCGCGAGAAAGTCAATAGCCAAAGCGAACGGTCCTCGCTTATAATGCTCCTGATAAACGGAACGCCGACAAACCCCAACGTATGCAATAGGTCAAATACGCAAACTCCAAGAAAGAGCGCGGACGAGTAGAGCCTTCCTCTGGATAATTGATTGGAGAAAAGCAGCCAACCTTGGGCGAAAATGGCAAATCCAAAGACACTGGTACACCAACTGGCAACGAGATACAGTGCAGAAAGCGTATTTCGCTCAAACGTGCCTTTCAGCGTGATGTGCAAGCTTTGGATCAGCAGAAAAAGCGCTGCGCCGCAGACTGCTGCAAGTACCGTTTTTTTCTCTTCTCTATTCATAGGCCCCTCGCGTCTAATTATTCTCTTTAAGTCATGGAACTTTATATCCTCCTAATAAATATCGGCTGGATAGGGTTGTAAAGTTACAGCGTTATATCGACATTTTATATGAAAAATACGTCACAATCCCTAATAAAACAGCAAAACTATGCACATTTACGAATTATTTGGAAATGATATGTCCATTTTCTTCAAGTATCCCATATATCATATGCACACAGAAAATCATCTGTTTATGAGTTTTCTGGTCGCCTGATTGTCCACCCAACTTATCTATGTGATTTTAATCATTGAATATATCTAAAAATAATGATAAATTACATAAAAACAAATGAGATTGATTCTCAGTCTCCACCGGAGGGATTAAAATGATTGCTTCAGCTTGTTGTCAATTACTGCAACTGCAACCGGGTTCCGCCGGCGCTATTCAAGAGATTCAAGGAATGAACCCGATCCTGCGCCGCCGCCTGGCCGACCTGGGAGTTTCGGAAGGCTGCACCGTCTGTATTAAGGGTAAAGGTCCCTTGCTGGGTCCTGTCATGTTGGAATGTAATGGACAATTGCTGGCCATCCGCCGGAAAGAAGCCTCGAAAATCGTGGTGAACGTGTCATGAGTTCGATCGCACTTCTCGGAAATCCCAATACCGGTAAGACGTCCCTTTTTAATACACTGACTTCTTCTTATGAATATGTAGGGAACTGGGCAGGCGTTACGGTTGAGAAAAAAGTCGGCGACCTGAGAAACGGCGCAGGCACACTGATCGACCTTCCCGGCATTTACTCCCTTCACCCGCTGTCACGCGACGAAGGTGTTGCTACTCAATACCTCCTCGAGGAATCGCCGGAAGCGCTCGTCAACATCGTGGACGCTTCACAGCTTGAACGGAATCTTCTGCTGACCGTCCAACTGCTGGAATACGGGAGGCCGACGGTCATCGGCTTGAACATGATTGATGTAGCCAAAGCCAGAGGCATAAAGGTTCATCCGGATGTTCTGCAAAGCCGGCTAGGCGTTTCTGTGCTGCCGCTAGTCGCAAGAACTGGCAAAGGCAGCTCCCAGGTTCTCAGCATGCTGGAGAAATCAGAGAATATCCCGGCTGTAAACTTCAAGCTGGATTACGGAATTATTGTCGAACAAGCTGTTGCTTCCATTGAACAGGAGCTTAGACACATTCCCGGTCTTCCCGATCATCGCTGGGTCGCCCTGCAGTTATTAGAGCAGAATCCGGTCATTATTCAATTCCTTAAGGATCGAACCGATATCACCCAATTGCTGGCTGTCCGTGAAACCTGCCAAAACAAGCTGCAAGGCAATAAACTGGCACTTACCCTCCCGCAATGGATCCGCTCTATCCGAACCGATTACATCCGCTCGATTTGCAATGACGCTCTGGACACATCCGGCATTAAGCCCCATAATCTGACGGAACGGCTTGACATCATACTTACGAACCGTTTTCTCGGACTGCCTATATTCCTTGCGTTCATGTATGTGCTGTTCAAAACGACTTTTGAATGGGTTGGCGCTCCACTCTCGGATTTGCTGGACGGCCTGATTTCCGGACCGATCAGCAGCGGCGCAACCTCCTTTCTGGATACCGTCGGGGCTTCCGAATTCATTCACGCGTTAGTCGTTGACGGCATTATCGGCGGGGTTGGCGGGGTTATCGTCTTCGTACCGCAAATCTTCATTCTGTTCCTTATTATTTCCTTTGTGGAAGATTCCGGGTATATGGCACGCGTCAGCCTGGTTATGGACAGCATTATGGAGCGGATGGGACTTAACGGCAAGGCGTTTATTCCATTCATCATCGGCTTCGGCTGCAACGTGCCTGCCATCATGGCCGCACGAAGCATCGAACAGCCCAAGGACCGGATGCTGACCACTCTGCTGCTCCCGCTCATGTCCTGCTCCGCGAGACTGCCGGTATATCTGTTGTTCGCCGCCGTCTTTTTCCCGCAAAACCAGGCCGCCGTCATCATGACGATGTATGCTTTAGGTATTGTGTTCGCGCTCTTGCTGTGCAAGATATTCTCGAAATATTTGTTCAAGAACGAGTCCTCGGTATTCGTCATTGAGCTTCCTCCCTACCGTATGCCGATGCTTAAATCATTGTCTCGGAGCACATGGGAGAAGGGCAAGGGCTTCCTGCGCAAAGCGGGATCGATTATCCTCGCCGGCTCCGTAATTATCTGGGTTATGTCTTATGCCGGTCCTGCCGGATTCAATGTGGAAATGGATAACAGCTTTCTCGCCAAATTTGGCGGTCTTGTAGCTCCTTTGCTTCAGCCGCTCGGCTTCGGGAACTGGCAGGCAGGCTCGACACTCGTTCCGGGCTTTCTGGCCAAAGAGGTTGTCGTTTCGACCATGAACATTATTTATCACGCACCGGAAACCGCCGGACTGGAAGCACAGATCGCCCAGACGTTTACGCCGCTTGCCTCCGTCAGCTTTATGGCCTTTATCCTGCTGTATACGCCTTGTCTGGCTACGGTCGGCGTAATTAAGAAAGAAACGGCTTCGTGGAAGTGGACCTTCTTCTCCATCGGTTATTCGGTTGCCCTTGCCTATGTTGTGAGTCTTGTAATCTATCAGGGCGGACGGCTCCTTGGATGGGCCTGATCCGATGCGTGAAGCTTAAATAGAGGAAAGCGAGGAACCTGTCATGATGAGCCTGTTAATTAACACTCTGATCGCCGGTGCGATCTTCGGATATTCCGGATGGATTCTGTACCGCCATGTGCAAAAAGGGAAAAAGGGCGCCTGCGCCGGATGCGACAAAGGCAAGAGCTGCGAAGCCGCTTCTATGAATTCTCCTTTGTCCTGCTGCGGCCCAGGGAACAACAATGTCCCGCCTGCAGGAATGCAGCACAGCAGCCAAGCCGGATTGTAAGTATCTGAGGTCCATCCCGCATTTATATGTACTATTAAAACCAAACAGACCGGCCAAGGGATTACCCTTGGCCGGTCTGTTAATGTTATTGGTAGCGGACGATCAGCGCTTCAAGCAGCCATGAATTACCTGCTCTTAGGGCCCCTCTGCTTACGGGAGGACCTGCAGGAATGAAGAATTCTCTAGCTAAGATGTGAGGCCATTGATCAATGGAAGCGATATCACAAAGCTGGTGCCTTCATTAACCCGGCTTGTGACGGAAATTCGTCCCCCGTGGTTCTTTACGATCCGGTCACTGACCGAAAGTCCCAGCCCCGTGCCGTTCTCCTTGGTAGTAAAGAACTGGCTGAAAAGGCGATTCATCGTGCAAGCATCCATACCTTTGCCGTTGTCCGAAATTAATATCCGCACTTCGCTGCCTTCCCGCCGCGCCCCGAGCTCGATTCTCCCAGTTGTCCCATCCAAACGGTCGGATATGGCTTCAAGGGCGTTTCGTATCATATTGATCAAAACCTGCTTCATCTGCTTCACATCGACGGACACGTACAGGTCACCGGGCAAGGATTGAAGATCGATCTGGCAGCCCTTCATCAAGACTTCACTTTCCGTCAATAGTATAACTTCCTTCAGCAGCGCTGATATGGAAGCGATTCTCGTCTGCGGAGAGGATGGCTTGGACGAAGACAGAAATTCATGAATAATGTCATTGGCCCGGTCGATTTCGGCTAATATGATTTTGGCGTATTCCTCTTTCCCCAGCCCCTGCAGATGCGGGCGAAGCAGTTGGATAAACCCGCGGATGGCTGTCAACGGATTGCGGATTTCGTGGGCGATTGAGGCCGATAACTTCCCGAGCATGGCCAAATTATCATTTTGGTAAGCGGTTTGTTCTATTTTTTTATAATCGGAAACTTCCTTGATGGTAAACAAGTAGCTGCCGTTCATATCCGCTCCGTAAGAGGCGTTCACTTCCCAATACCGGCCGTATTCATCCATGAACTCACATATCGATTTTCCTTTGTACACCGTCTCCCGATAGACTTTCAACAGTTGTCTCTTTTTGGTGCGGGACAAAGAAAGATGAGTTAATATATCGACGATGGTGCATCCCGACAGCTCATAGCGCTGAAGCTCAAGCATTCCGTATGCCCTTGCATTTAGGAAGGTAAGGGAACCCTCTTCATCAAACAGCATAACGCCACTGTCCATATGCTCCAGAACATTCTCATATGTACTGTCCAGAAGCCCGGTTTGGATAGGCCGTGCCGGCAGATGCCGACTATCCTGAATTTCGTGTAACACGATGTGAAGTTCCCCCTTCAACTGAAATTGACGAAGCAGGACTACAAAATTAACGGAGCAGTTCTGCGACATCAAGTTATGCTGTCTTTCAGTAGATGCTAGTGAAGCCGCAAGAACATTCGGCAATCGCTGTATTATTCAGTTATCCAAGCGTTTAACTATATTCCAATCATATCCAAGAAGAGTAGCCAAAGCAATCGGAGATACTGTCGAATGGCAAAAAAAAAGTAAAATGATACTTTAGTGCCCCTCTGGATACAGGCCAAAGGAAACATGCCATACATTTATCCAAAAAAAGACCTCCGCAGGCCGCAGAGGTCTTTACCGTAAAATCATCATAGGATGCGCATACCTCTATGCTTTTTGCTGAAGACGATGGCGGCGCTGACTCATTACGGCCAGTCTCCTCTTCAGCTCCCTCTCCCACTTGACGTCTTCAATCTGCTTGGCTACGGCCAGCAAATCAAGCGCCATATCAATCTGGCTGCGGATAACGGTCAAGGCGTCTTCGCTCTCCATATTAACGACATTTTCAAAGATCGATGCTTCATCTTCCATCACATAATCCTGAAAATCCACGTCAGTAACGCCATCACCGTGCGCATATTCCGCCAGGATCTCATACTCATTCTCGACCTTGTAATGAACTTCCACCCGGTGGCATACCGGACAAAAGAGCAGGGGAACATTATGGACTTGCGTGCGATAATGCTTCAGTGTTCCCTTAGTACCTACCATACTCGCTCCACAGCAAAAACTCATGATTGTTCACCCTCCTATAGGTCAGTTCCATTGGTTTTCCTATTATTGTATTATACACGTTAGATGGCGATTCCTGCTGATTTAAGGATTATATTAAACTTTGCGCCTATTTTCAAACATATTCAGGGAAAATAATGGCCAATTGTTGCAAAAAACCCCCTTGACCGGATTAACAATCCGGAAGGAGGCTTTAGTCAGTGTTTCTCAAAGGACAAAAAGCGGAAAGCTAAACAGCTTACAGGTTCTTATCGCCCGGTTTCCAGTTCATTGGGCAGAGTCCGCCCGATTGCAGCGCCTGCAGCACGCGAAGGGTTTCATCCACGCTGCGGCCAACATCGTTGTGGTTGACAACTTGGTATTTCAGTTCGCCTTCCGGATCGATAATGAAAAGACCACGAAGCGCGATGCCTTCTTCTTCGATCAGTACGCCGTAATCGCTGGCAACCTTCTTCGTAATATCGGAAGCAAGCGGGAACTTCAGCTGACCCAGACCGCCCACTTCGTTCGAAGCGTTGATCCAAGCCTTGTGGCTGTGCACGGAGTCGATGCTTACGCCAAGAATTTCGGTATCCAGAGCCGCGAATTGGTCAGCCGCATCGCTCAAAGCCGTAATTTCCGTCGGGCATACGAATGTGAAGTCCAAAGGATAGAAGAAGAATACCAGCCATTTGCCGCGATAGTCGGACAAGCTCACTTTACCAAATTCTTTGCCGTCTCCCGATACAGTTTCCATTGTGAAATCCGGAGCCGCTTTACCTACCAAACGTTCTGCCATTGCGAAAATCCTCCTTTGATTATGTAAGAAAAACAATCGTCCATCCCTCAGAAAGCGAGGCGAAAAGGCGGTGTCTTTCTTGATTATGATTAGATTTGGTTACGTTGTTGCTGTTACAAACCAAATGGTATCACCGCACAAAATCAAAGTCAAGATTACATTGATTATTTTTTTGTAATTATTATAAATAAGCAAAATTATGTGACGTTTTCTTATTTGCGGATGGCCGCAACGATGAGGTCGCCCATTTCGCTCGTGCTGATCGCCTTGCTCTTGTCCACGGCGATATCGCTGGTACGGTGACCGGCATCCAGCACCTGTGCCACTGCAGCTTCGATTGCGGCTGCCGCGTCTTCATAGCCAAAGGTCAGGCGGAACATCAGAGCCAACGAGAGAATCGTTGCAATCGGATTGGCCAGGCCTTGTCCGGCGATGTCCGGCGCGGAACCGTGGACCGGCTCATACAGGCCGTAGCTTCCCTCACCCAGCGAAGCGGAGGCGAGCATGCCGATGGAGCCTGTCAGCATTGCGGCTTCATCGCTCAGAATGTCGCCGAACATGTTCTCGGTCACGATGACGTCGAAGCTGGACGGGCGGCGCAGCAGCTGCATGGCGCAGTTGTCGACCAGCACATGCTCCAGTTCCACGTTCGGATAATCGGCCGAGACACGGATCACCACTTCACGCCACAGACGCGACGTTTCCAGCACGTTCGCTTTGTCTACGGAAGCCAGCTTGCCACGGCGCTTGGAGGCAATTTCAAAGGCCTGACGGGCGATACGTTCCACCTCAGCCACATTGTATGCACAGGTGTCAACGGCTTCTTCCCCCTGCTCGCTTGGACGACGGAACTTCTCTCCGAAATAGATGCCGCCGGTCAGTTCGCGCACGACGATCAGGTCCGTTCCTTCAAGCACTTCCGGCTTCAGCGTGGAAGCATCCTTCAGACAGTCGAAGACAACCGCAGGACGCAGATTCGAGAACAGGCCCAGCGCTTTGCGGATGCCCAGAAGCCCGGTTTCAGGACGCAGCTCTTTCGGATTGGTGTCCCATTTGGGGCCGCCGACAGCGCCCAGCAGCACGGCGTCCGCTCTCTTGCAGACCTCAAGCGTCTCCTCAGGCAGCGGAGTTCCCTTCTCATCGATGGCGATGCCGCCGAACAGCGCATGCTCGGTCTCGAATTTGTAGCCGAATACCTCTTCGGTTGCTTTCAATACTTTTTCCGCTTCCGCCACAACCTCGGGACCGATACCGTCCCCTGCGATTACGGCGATTTTTTTAACTTCACTCATTCTTCGTCACTCCTCAAGTTGATCCGCTCCCACGCGGACATAGTTCTTCTGTATATTGTTGTAACATAATGAGATCAAAAGAACAAAGATATGGAATCTATTAATTGATAGGCTTCGCCTATAAGTAGATATGAGAATCAGACGGAAAAACAATACTTTGGCAGGTTTAGCGTCAGAGTGCGGAGGCGGGTGCTTCATAAAGGATTGGAGCGTGAGCGCTTCATGGCATCGCCTTGGGTTTTTTATTATGGACGAATCAGTTAAGAGTCATGCAAGCCGGCTGCGGATAGCCCAAGGCATACAACTGATGAATTTAAGCTGAGAACCACCACAAAAAGCCGCCAGCTTGCCGGATTCCTCCGGCCGCTTGCGGCTCTTTCTGCAGCTATTGTGCGATATCCGCGGTCACGCTGCCATTCGTCGTGGACAGCTTGACGGTGTTGTTCCCGCTTCCAAGCACAGCGGTACCTTGATCGCCGCTTTTTTCCTGCCAATGTACGCTTCCTTTCAGCGAACCGTTGCTCGTATCGGCTGCAATTGTCGCATCCGTCTTCTCAGGCATCGTCAGCGAGATGCTGCCGTTGCTGGAAGAGCAATCCCAATTTCCCGTAATGGGGGATTTAATGACGATTTTGCCGTTGCTGCTCTTGGCGTACACCTGGCCGGAAATCCCCTCAAGCGTAATGGAACCGTTGGAGCTGGTGATGTGCGCACCTCCGTCCACATTTTGCAGGTTTAACGAACCGTTGCTGGTGCTGGCCTTGACTCCTCCCTTTATGCCTTTCATTTCGATTCTGCCATTGGAGGTGTCGGCCTCAATTCCGCCCCCCAGATCCGAAACGTCCAGGGAACCGTCGCTTGTGTCGATCTTGACAGCGAGCGCCGCCGGAAGACTTACATTCAGATATGGACTGTTGCCGGAAAATCCGAAGTAAATCCCCGATAAAAGGCTCTTTTCCGCAGTCATTTCAAGCACTGCCGTGTCGCCATCCGTTCTTACCTTCCAGTACTCTTTCATCGCCTGTTCGCTTTCGCTCTTGCTGCTGCCCGGGGACATCAGTTTGCCGTCATAAGTCAGAACGCTTCCTTCAATCCCGTTTACCTTAACCTTGCCGTTTGGAATGGAAATGACGACCTTTTTAATATCAGACCCAATTTGCACCGTTCCGTTAACGGAGCTTAAATGCGCCTTCCCCAATATAGTGTCCAGCGAGCCTCCCGGAAGCGCCGATTGTCCTCCGCTCACGAGCCCCAGCAGTACAATCAGGACGATGGCCCATCCGCTTATCCGGGTCCTGGTCTCCGATCGATTGAGCAGCCGAATCAGCATTTCCAGTCCCAGCAGGATGAGCAGCGCCGGCCATAAATACCCGATAGCCGCAAAGGTTAGCTTCCCGTATTGAATCAGCGCAATGATGACGCCAAGCGCGATGCAGCCAAGCGCCGCAGTCAGACTTCCGATTTTCCATCTTCCCATGCCCGTAATTCTCCGTTTCTATGCTCTAGTATTTTTCTTTAGCATATGCAGCCCGTAACCGATTAGGCCAACCGCTACCAGGATCGTGCCGATATTTAAATCTGAAAGCAGCATCCACAAATCCGGGAATATTGTGATGAGCAGCAGAGCTGCCCCCGCAATGATGCAGGCGCCTCCAAGCAGCACCGGATTCACGTCATCCTTCGGATAATCGGGCATCGGCGGCATGGAAAGCGGCGGCCACGGCGCGTCGAAGCCTTCCGGTCCGTACATCAGCCGTTCTTGTTCAGCGGCCGCAAGCTTATTCCAGGTTGCTTTTTGAAGCGCGTCGAACAGCTGGTAGAACCACAGGGCGGCCAGCGCGAACGGGAAAACCTGCGGGATGGAAGGAATGCAAATGATGCAGGCAAACGCGCCAATCATAAACTGCATTCCCTGTTTTTTGAAGCCCAGGTACAAATGTCCGAGTCCCGGAACCATGGCCAGCATAAAGGTGAGCCAGCGTTTCTTCTTGATCATGTAATATCCTCCTGATTAGGTGTATTGCCGACATTCCGCATGCAAAATATCGATTTATTTGTCTTCAACCGCTTAATGCGTTCTTTGGGCGCCGAACAGCTTGGTAACCGAGCTCGACATATGGCCGTTGATTTCGGTAAGCCCGTAGCCCAGCTGCTCAAACACGCCGAACTCCAGCAGTACAAAGGTCAGACAGGCGGCAAGGCCATAGTGAATCCATGAGGTCCGGAGCGCAAACCGTCTTCTGGAAGGACTGTCTTGCGTATTATTGCTGCGCCGCGCGTCCTCCAGCCGTTCGATTTCCGCCATCACCGGCGGGACAAGATCGGGCCCCCCGAAAGACAGCCTGAGCTCATCGTCGCCGTCCATCTCTTTCCATATCTGTTCCATCGCCCTTGCTTCCTCCAGCCACCGTGCGCAGCCGGGACATCCTTCGATATGACGCGTCAATTCCCGCTCCGCTTCGGGAGACAGAAGACCTTCGATATAATGGGGAAGCCATTCCGTCACTGCAGTACATTTCATTCCCATCTCTCCCCTTTTCTTCGCATGATCTGTCTGGCGCGGTACAGCTGGGACTCGACCGTTTTTACCGAGACGCCCTTCACTTCCGCAATTTCCTGATAGCTTTGCCTGTTAAAATAGTACAGCTGCACAACCGACCGGTACGGTTCCGCAAGACTGTTCACACTTTCGCCAAGCTCTTCGGAGGCCTCCTTGCGAAGCACGGCATGCTCCGGCGTCTGGTGGGTCACATAGTCATTCTCCGTGTAATCCGCCATGCTGCGGTGCTTCCACTCCCTGTCGCTCGCTCTTTTGTAGTCGAGACAAGTGCGGTAGGCGATGCGGTACAACCAGGTAGAAAATGAGGATTGACCCCGGAAGGAGGGAAGCGCCTTGTAGGCTTTAATGAATACCTCCTGGGCCATATCTTTGGCCGACTCGGGTTCTCCCGTTATTTTTACGCACACCCGGTATACCATGCCCTGATAACGCGTCACCAGATGCGCAAAAGCTTGACGCTCGCCGCTTAACACGGCCGATATCCATTCCGCCTCTTCCAGTTGTCTCCCCTCCCCCTCTATATTACGTTTGACGTCCGAACCTTTCTTTTCCCTGCAAAAATCTTTGATTTCATCATAACCTGATTTCGGGCAAACGTTCAGTTGAATTTTACAACGCCGAAAGCACCTGAAAATGATTAAATCGGCGGCACAAAAAATCCGGGTTGTCTGTTCAAACATAGCTCCATCTGCTACGATTAGAAAAATGTATAACTTAATTCAGATAAGACTTGAGGTGGATAAAGATGTACCTGGCGCCATTATTTGAAAACGATGTACCTGCAGCACTCTAACGCCCTTAGTGGAGTGAAGGTGCCTGCATCTCTCCGTTAAGGGCATTTTACCGGCCTATATTATAAACGGAGGGTACAAACAACAAATGAAAAACACTTGGTTAGGTTCGATCTATTTGGCTTTAGCCGCCAGCATTTGGGGCGGAATGTACGTCGTCGTTAAAATAGTCGTAGCGGTCATACCGCCGCTTGAGCTGGTGTGGATGCGCTATTTGGTAGCTATAATCGCCCTTGTCGCGATCGGCTGGATCAAACGGCAAAGCTGGCGAATCCATAAACGGGATATCTTTCTCATCATAGCCATTGGAATCATCGGCAACGCGATTTCGATTGTTACCCAGGAAACGGGCACCATGCTGTCCTCTGCGCAAATGGGAGCGATTATCACTTCTTCAACACCGGCATTTATGGTTATTTTTGCCCGGCTGCTGCTTAAAGAACGGCTGACTGTACAAAAGGGGCTGTCCGTCTGCCTCGCGACCATCGGTGTTCTTCTCATCGTCGGCGTCGATCATGTGAATCTGACCGGCAAGCTTGGCGGCATTTCACTGCTTGTGGCCGCGCTAACCTGGGCGCTCATGTCGGTTCTGGTCAAGCGCGTGCCGAGTGATTATTCGCAGATTGTCGTGACGACTTATTCCATTCTGGTTGCACTGATCGTATTGACCCCTTTTGTTTTGGGGCGGTTATCCGCCATTCCTGTCGCTCAATTGGGACATCCTGCGATCTGGGGAGGCATCTTGTATTTGGGGATTGTCTCAACGGCTGGGGGATTCCTGCTCTGGAACCGGGGATTGCAAATGCTTAACGCTTCAAGCGGGGGGCTGTTTTTCTTCTTTCAACCTGTAGTGGGAACATGGCTTGGATGGCTTATTCTGGGCGAGAAGATAGGCGTTACGTTCTGGTTCGGGTCCGTCCTGATTCTTAGCGGGGTTGTATTGGTTCTTTACGAGAAAAAATAGGATTCAAAACATGGCAAGGCTGCTCTCCCGTCAATCAGGCGGCGTAAGAGCAGCCTTTTCGGCTATTTACGTTTCATTTTTGGTAACACCGTTTAAGCTTGGTACATAATCGGCCGCTTTGCTGTTATTCAGCATCTGGGGCTCTTCGGTGAAATGGGCGTTGTTTTGCTGATTGTCTTTCTTGTCTGCGCGGTTATCCGCACGGTCCTTCTTGGGATCGGCGCTGTTTTTGGGCATGACCTTCACCTCCATCTTCCCACATCTAGTATGAGAAGGCGGTTTGCCTTTTATCCTCTCCGTCATTTCTAGCGGCAATGTCGATAAAAAAAGGACTGCGAAAGACCTCGGAATCATCCGCGTCCTTATGCAGTCCTTCGTGTTCCGCCGTTTTCAGTCCAAGAGGAAACGGCAGCTCCAATTGCTATAAATGAGCGTTTTCACGCCCCGTATACGTCTTTCGCTTTTCGATGAGCTTGTTCAGCGCATCCAGATAAGCCCGGGCACTGGCTTCCAGAATATCGGTGCTGAGTCCTCTTCCCGCCGCGGCTACAATGCCCTGCGACAGAATGACATGCACTTCGCCTTGGGCATCTTTACCTTGGCTGACCGATTTAATGGAATAGTCGTCAAGCTTGACTTCCTCGCCCGTCGCCTGGTCGATCGCGTTATAAATCGCATCCACCGAACCGTTCCCTTCGGCCACGGCGACAATCGGTTCCTGCGGAGGACCGTTTAGAACCAGCTTCGCCGTAGGCGTCGCTTCATTGCCGTAAGTGACATACAGGGTGCGCAGGCTGTAGATTTCCGGCGTATCGAGCAGTCTGGCTTCCAGCAGCGCGAGGATGTCCTCGTCGGATACTTCCTTTTTCTTGTCCGCCAGCTCCTTGAATTTGGAGAACGCTGCATTCAGCTCGTCTTCCGGCAGATCATAGCCGAGATCGCTCAGCTTGTCGCGGAAGGCGTGCCGCCCGGAATGCTTGCCGAGCACCAGCTTGCTTTCTTTCAAACCGATCGTTTCCGGCGTCATGATCTCGTACGTCGTCTTCTCCTTCAGCATGCCGTCCTGATGGATACCCGACTCATGAGCAAAAGCATTCGCGCCGACGATCGCCTTGTTGCCCGGTACCACCATGCCGGTCAGCTTGCTGACCAGACGGCTCGTACGGGAAATTTCGGACAGGACAAGCGAGGTCTTCGCGCCGAAATACTCGCTGCGCGTTTCCAGCGCCATTGCCACTTCTTCAATGGCCGTATTGCCCGCCCGTTCGCCAATGCCGTTGATCGTGCCCTCGATTTGATCCGCCCCGTTCTGGATGGCCGCCAGCGTGTTCGCCGTCGCCATTCCCAGATCGTTATGGCAATGCGCGCTAAGCTGAACGCGATCAATATCGGGAACATTTTCCTTTAAATATTTAAAGATCGCCCCGTATTCCGCGGGGTTCAGATAACCGACCGTATCGGGAATGTTAATGACGTTCGCGCCTTCGCGTACCGCCATGCCGACGACCTCGGCCATAAAGTCAAGCTCGGTCCGCCCCGCATCCTCCAGCGAGAACTCCAGCTTGGGGAAATACTTCTTCGCGTACCGGATAGCTGCCTGCGCAGTCTCCAACACCTGCCCTTTATCCATCCGCAGCTTGTGCTGCCGGTGAATCGGAGAAGTGGCGAGGAACAGATGAATGCAGGGGTCCTGAGCGCCCTGAAGCGCCTCCCTGACGGCATCAATATCCGTCTCACGGGAGCGTGAAAGACCGATGACCGTTACATTCTTTACCGCCCGGGCGACGGCATTGACCGCGGCCAAGTCACCAGGCGACGCCGCGGGAAATCCCGCCTCCATCCGGTCAATACCCAACCTTTCCAGCTGATAGGCGATTTCCAGCTTCTCGCGAGTATTCAGATTCACGCCGGGGGACTGTTCTCCGTCACGCAGCGTTGTATCGAAAACATAAATTTTCCGCATGCCGGGCACCTCCTTAAAAGTAATCTTCAAACGCTCCAAATGCGGCCCGCTAGAAGCGGAGCCGCACCTGAAGACTTGCATGTATAAGCATTATGCAAAATGCAGTATATGTGAATCCGGGTACTGATTATGTCCGTCTTATTTCTTGATCCAAGCCATCATTTCACGCAGTTGTCCGCCGACAACCTCGATTGGATGAGCGGCTTCGTTGCGGCGCGTAGCGGTCAGGAACGCGCGGCCGGATTGGTTCTCCAGAATGAAGTCGCGTGCGAATTTGCCCTGTTGGATATCGCTCAGTACGGCCTTCATCGCTTTCTTCGTTTCTTCGGTTACGACGCGCGGGCCGGTTACATAGTCGCCGTATTCCGCTGTGTTACTGATGGAATCGCGCATGGTAGCCATGCCGCCTTCATAGATCAGGTCAACGATCAGCTTCATTTCGTGCAGGCACTCGAAGTATGCCATTTCCGGAGCATAGCCGGCTTCAACCAGCGTTTCAAAGCCCGCTTTGATCAGAGCCGTTACACCGCCGCACAGTACGGCTTGCTCGCCGAACAGGTCGGTTTCGGTTTCTTCGCGGAAGGAAGTCTCGATTACCCCAGCGCGGGTACAGCCGATGCCTTTGGCATAAGCCAGGCCGATTGCCTTCGCGTTGCCTGTAGCGTCCTGCTCGATTGCGATCAGGCCGGGAACGCCAAAGCCTTCTTCATAAGTGCGGCGAACCATATGTCCAGGGGACTTCGGAGCAACCAGCAGTACGTCCGAATCCTTCGGAGCGATAATTTGGCCAAAATGCACGTTGAAGCCGTGGGAGAACATGAGCGCCGCGCCTTGTTTCAGGTTCGGTTCGATTTCATTCTTATATACAGCCGCCTGTGTTTCGTCAGGCATCAGAATTTGCACCACATCCGCGCGGGATACCGCTTCGGAGACCGGCAGAACTTCAAAACCGTCATTCTTCGCGGTTTGGAACGATTTGCCTTCGCGCAGGCCGATGATTACTTGAAGTCCGCTGTCACGCAGGTTCTGCGCCTGGGCATGCCCTTGGCTTCCGTATCCGATAACCGCGATTGTTTTACCTTTTAATACGCTCAGATCCCCATCCTGCTCATAGTACGTTGTTACTGCCATTGTCAAAATCCTCCTTTAATTTGGAACCCATCTAAAGAGCGGGTGCTTCAGGAGAAGACCATGCCTCGTCGCTTTCCCCTCAAGCTCCCGCTCTTTAGCGGGCATGCCGTTCATAGATTATATTGTACTGCAAAAAAGCAGCAATTCGTTAAAGTTGTAAAATATACCTACTGCACATTTCCGCGTAGCATTGCCGTAACGCCCGTCCGCGAAAGTTCCCTGATGCCGTAAGGCTTCAAGAGCTCGATCATGGCGTCGATCTTCTGCGTGTCCCCGACCACCTGCACAAGCAGGCTCGTGCTGCCGATATCGACAACGGAAGCGCGGAACGTTTCGACTACACCCATAATCTCCGGCCGCTCGGAAGGGTCGGCTTTGACTTTGATCAACGCCAGCTCGCGGGCAACCATCGGCCTTACGCTGAGGTCGATTACTTTGATGACGTCGATCAGCTTGTAGAGCTGCTTCTCAATCTGTTCCAACTGCTCCTCGTCTCCCAAGGTCACAATGACCATCCGGGACAGCCCCGCTTCCTCCGATTGACCGACGGTAATGCTCTCGATATTAAAGCCACGCCGTCCGAACAGCCCCGATACCCGCTGGAGTACCCCGGGCTGATCGTTAACGAGTACGGAAATCGTATTTCTTGCCACTGTTATTCATCCCCCATCAGCATTTGATCGATGGTCGAGCCCTGGGTTACCATCGGATAGACATTCTCGTCCTTCGAAACGAGGAATTCCACCAATACCGGTCCCGGCGTTTCCAGAGCTTCCAGCCATGCCGACCTTGCTTCTTCCTTCGTGGTCGCCCGAAGCCCCTTAACCCCGTAAGCTTCAGCCAGCTTCACAAAATCCGGGCTTCCGGCCAGATCCGTGTAGCTGTATCGCTTCTGATATATGAGGTTCTGCCACTGGCGAACCATGCCGAGCACCTCGTTATTGATAACAACGATCTTGATCGGAATGTTGTGGATGGCGCAGATCGCCAGCTCCTGGGAACACATTTGCATGCCGCCGTCGCCGTTGATCGAAACTACAAGCCGTTCCGGGTTGGCCATTTGCGCGCCGATCGCCGACGGGAAACCGAAGCCCATCGTTCCAAGACCGCCGGAGGTCACCCAGGAACGCGGATGATTGAACTTGTAATACTGCGCCGCCCACATTTGATGCTGACCGACGTCTGTCGTTACAATCGCTTCCCCCTCCGTAGTGTCATTGATCATCTCGATGACCCACTGCGGCTTCAGCACTTTGCCGTCGTCGTTATAACGAAGCGGCTGATCCTGCATCCACTGGGCGATCTGCGCTCTCCAGGCGTCCGCGTTCGCAGCGCGTGCCACTTCAGGAAGCAGCAGTTCGAGCACCGTCTTGACATCGCCTACGATCGGGATGTCCGGGGATACGTTCTTCCCGATTTCGGCAGGGTCGATGTCGATATGGACAATCTTCGCTTTTGGCGCAAAGCCGTCAAGTTTGCCTGTTACGCGGTCGTCGAACCGGGCGCCGATATTGATCAGCAGATCGCAGTTCTGGATGGCGTGGTTCGCCGTATACGTACCGTGCATGCCAGGCATGCCCATCCACAGCTCATGGCCGCTCGGGAAAGCGCCCAGTCCAAGCAATGTGGTCGTGATCGGAATTTCCGTCTTCTTGACGAATTCGTACATCTCCTCATGCGCGCCGGAATAAATAACGCCCCCGCCGGCAATGATGATCGGCCGCTCGGCTTCCGAAATCGCACGCACCAGCTTGTCGAGCTGCAGTTTGTTCGGAACCGTGCGCGGATTGTATCCCCGCAGGTTCACGCTTGTCACAGGTGTGAACAGCGTCTTCGCCGCGGATACATCCTTGGGAATATCGATAAGTACCGGCCCCTTGCGGCCCGTCGATGCAATGTGGAAAGCTTCGTGAATGATTCTCGGCAAATCCTCCACATTGCGAACCAGATAGCTGTGTTTGGTGATCGGCATCGTGATGCCGGTAATGTCCGCTTCCTGGAAAGCATCCGTACCGATCAGGCTGGAGAATACGTTGCCCGTGATCACCACCAGCGGAACGGAGTCCATATAGGCCGTGGCAATGCCCGTGACCAGATTGGTCGCCCCGGGTCCGGAAGTCGCGATACACACGCCCGTCTTGCCGCTTGCTCTTGCATATCCGTCAGCCGCGTGAATCGCCCCTTGCTCATGGCGAGTCAGCACATGATTGAAATCATTGAAGCCGTACAGTGCGTCATAGATGTACAAGACGGCTCCGCCGGGATATCCGAACACCGTATCCACGCCCTCAAGCACCAGACTGCGGAGCAAAATATCCGATCCGGTAATCACTTCCGGCTTCATCCATTTCTTACGTAACTCTTCTGTTGTCCGCGCTTCCGGTATTTGCGTCATCATTCAGTCATCCTCCTTACAAAATGTCAAACTTCCTATGCAAACGACGATCGCCATTATTCTTCGAATCAGCCGGCTTCACACAATCAAAAAAGCCTTTCATCTCCCACGTGCCGCAATAAGCACGTGAGGGACGAAAGGCTGTTCTTCCGTGGTACCACCCATATTTGCAATGCATCTCGCGATGCAATGCCTTGGCAGGTATGCAAAAACCCATCGATGTAGGCATAAGCCGATTTCTGCAACCTGAAGTCCGTAACGCGGACCACACGATTTCCCCTAATAATTCCGCCGAATTGATAAACGGACCTTTCAGGAAAACAGCTCCGAGGTGAGCTCGTATATAAGGGGTATTGGCGGTGGTTTCAGCAGTTCCACTCGCTCTCTGGTCAAAAGAGCCCTTAAAACTTCGTCCTCTTCATTGCCGTTGAATATAGTCAATGAAATGTTTAGACACATTATATGATTCCTTACACGGTTAGTCAATCCCTTATTTTAATCTGCCCGATTTGTCCCTCTTTAGTCCCGGGCGGAACCCGCACCCCCCTGCCAATCATATAATGTACGACAATATGTGGAAGGGGGAAGCGCCGTGATCCGTTACCGCAGACCCAAACAGGATGACGCGATCATTCACCGGTTGATTGAGACCGAGCTTGTTCCATTGTCCCATCTGCCTGCAAAAATGCTGAATCAGGTCAAAAAAGAACTCCCTGACCGGCTTGGACGGGGAGTTACCCTTGTGGCGAGTCACGATTACGACAGCGACCCGCTGGGTTTTGTCCACTTTATGCTGCACGGAAATCTGCTGTACATCGATATGCTGGCCATCGACTCGTCTTCGAAGCGGAAGCGCTGGGGAAATATGCTCATGGACCGCGCGGAGCGGTTTGCACTATCACGCGGATGCCTGCGATCCAGGGTAGCTGTAGATATCGGGAATGCCGCCGGGCTTGCTTTTTATGAAAAGCTGGGCTACTCCGTGGTCCGATATTCGTCACAGGGCATGTGCTACGAGATGGAGAAACGCTTTTAAGCGATTGGCGTTTGCATAAAAAATTTTAGAATATACCGTAAGGATAAGGTCCGCCGCCGTAACCGCCATAGCCGCCGGGGCCATAACCGCCGCCGGGGCCGTAACCCGGGCCATAGTAAGGCTTGCCGTGGTATCCGGGGTAGCCATAGCCGCCGTAAGCGTATGGAGCGGTTCCTACAGCAAGCAGGTCGAACAGAACCAGCGGAATCAGGGCTTTCGTTTGTACTTTTTTACCATCGGACGGCTGCACAATCAGACGGTTGCCCGAGATGCGAATCAGTTTGCCGGCAACCTTCGTTCCGTCTTTTTTCACCGCTACGATATTTTTACCCACCAGTTTCGCAACCTGCTTCTTGGTCACATGTTGTGTCATAATATCCCTCCTCTTGAATTTCTTAAGAACTGGGCACACAGACAAAAATGGGCTCTGCGGCCATAAGATTGCTGTCTTCGAGAACATTGTATTCGCTGCAGCCGCTGCCCGCCTGTACCTCTGCCCAGGCCCCCGTCTGGATCGAAGTATGTATAAATAAAAAACCGCATTACCGACAAAAGCCGGGAATACGGTTAAACCGAAAAAACATTTGAGCTTATAAGCGCTCGTTAACGCTTGCTTGGATCGTAAGACTGTCCGAGCGCCGATGGAGCCGAGGAGCGCCCGACGGCACTTACAAGAACAATAATGGTCAGCACATAAGGAATCATATAGATAAATTCCTGAGGAATGTCCTGAGACCATCCGAACATTTGAACATAGTTGCGAATTGCTTGCGAGAACCCGAAGAAGACGGCGGCGCCGAACGCGCCGAGCGGATTCCACTTGCCGAAGATCATGGCTGCAATCGCGATAAAGCCCTGTCCGGAAATCGTGTTATGGGCAAAGGTTCCTGTCGTCGTCAGCGTGATCGTCGCTCCGCCCATGCCCGCCAGCATGCCGCTGAGCAGAACGCCGATATAACGCATCCGGTTGACGTTCACGCCAAGGGTATCCGCAGCGCTCGGATGCTCACCCACAGAACGAAGGCGAAGGCCGAAGGGCGTCTTGAAGAGCAGGAAGTAGACAACGATAACAAGAATAATCGCCAAATAAGTGGTCGGGTAGCTGCTGAATATTCCCGTGCCAAGGACCGGAATTTGGGAAAGCCACGGAATTGGAGTCACGCTGAAGCCGTCAATCAACGGCGTCTCGCCCGCTCCCTCGAACAGAAGCTTGACCAAATAAAGCGTACTGCCGGCAGCGAGGAAGTTGATTACCGTACCGCTGATCGTCTGATCCGCCTTGAACGTAATGGAGGCGACGGCATGAATAAGTGCTCCGAGCACACCGACCGCCATGGCGCAGAGCAGGCCAATCCAGGGAGCCAGGTTGGTGTATCCCGCATCCTGAGCATAATAGCCGCCGACAGCGGCGGCAAAGGCGCCGAACATCATGAGGCCCTCAAGCCCGATATTCACCACACCCGAACGTTCGGAGAAGATGCCGCCAAGAGCGGCGAAAATGAGCGCTGTGGAGAATACAAGCGTCGTATTAAGCATTTGGCCAAGCAGCGTCAGCACATCCATCTATAACACCTTCTCTTTCTTGCGCTTGAAATAAAAGGGTCTCAGCACCCAGCGCACAATTCCCTGTGCCGCAATGAAGAAAATGATCGACCCGATTACGATACGGATCAGCTCCGGAGGCACGTCCGCGTTGAAGCTCATGCCCGCCGACCCGTAAGTCAGCATGCCGTATAGAATCGCAGCCAGAATAACGCCTAACGGATGGGTAAGCCCTAGCAGCGCCACAGCGATGCCGTCAAAGCCATAACCCGGAGAAGCGGCAAACACCGATTGGTAATGGAACACGCCGAGCACCTCTCCCGCTCCGGCAAGTCCCGCGAACATCCCTGCAATGAACATGGATTTCATTACATTGCGGCTCACATTCATCCCGGCATATTCGGCGGCATGGGGATTCAGCCCCACAGCCCGCATCTCAAAGCCCTGTTTTGTCTTCCACAAATAGATGTAAAAGAACAGCGCCGCCGCAAGCGCGATAATGGTTCCCCAGTGAATACGGGCATTATCGAAGAGGGAGACCAGAAAGGTTATCGACAAGGAAGCCGGAATATCCTCCGAACGGTCCTGACCGGGGATCAGCAAAAATGTCCGGACGATATAATTGGCCAAATAAAGAGCGACCCAGTTCATCATGATGGTCGTTATAACTTCATTGATGCCTCGCTTGGCTTTCAGATATCCGGCAATGCCGGCCCACAGCCCGCCGAACAGCCCTGCACCAATCACCGCAAGCGGAACGAGAAGGAACATAGGCAAACCGGCCCATTTGATGCCGATTAGAGATGCTACCGTCATGCCGATCAGCACCTGTCCGTCCGCGCCGATATTAAACAGGCCGGAACGGAATGCGAAGGCTACCGAAAGACCGGTCAGCATAAGCGGCGTCATTTCCCGGATCGCTTCTCCAAAATCATAGGGACTTCCGAAGACGCGGTTGAACAAGGCCCCATAGGCCGCAATCGGGTCATAGCCCCCGATCAGCATAACGATTGCTCCGACCAACAGTCCGAGCAAAATCGCGACAAGCGGCACGATGTAGCTGTCTGTCACAAATATTTTTTTTAACTTAAACACCCACTTTACCTCCCTGCTTCAGGCTGCCCGCCATCATAAGTCCAAGCTCCTGATCATTCGTATCCTTCGGGTATACCTCACCGACGATATGCCCTTCATATATAACGGCGATACGGTCGGATACATTCATGATTTCATCCAGCTCGAAGGAGACGAGCAGCACCGCTTTGCCCTGATCCCGCTGGGCGATCAGCTGCTTCTGCACAAATTCGATAGCGCCCACATCAAGGCCGCGAGTCGGCTGCGCCGCAATCAGCAGGGTCGGTTCTTTGTCTATTTCCCGCGCAATAATCGCTTTTTGCTGGTTGCCTCCCGACAAGGAACGGGCCGCGTTATGGATTGATGGCGTGCGTACGTCGAAAGCCTGGACGAGCTCCTCGGCATGCTTGTCAATCACTTCATTATTCATAAAACCGTTCCGGTTATACGGGCTCTTGTAGTAGGTTTCAAGCACCATATTCTCGCTGACGGTGAAGTCCAGCACGAGACCGTGTTTATGCCGGTCCTCCGGAATATGGGATACATTCATTTCCGATATTTTGCGCGGAGACAGGTTGGCGATTTCCTTCCCCTCCACGGTAATGGAACCCGAATCGATCTTGCGGAGGCCGGTGATGGCCTGAACCAGCTCGCTCTGACCGTTTCCATCCACGCCGGCAATGCCGAGAATTTCTCCAGCCTTGACTTCAAAGCTCAGATTGTCGAGGACGGAGATACCTTCCTTGTTCTTACTGTTTACTCCGCTCAGCTTTAGAACCGTCTGTCCGACTTTCGGCTCCTGCTTGTCCACTTTAAATGTTACATCCCGACCGACCATTTTCTCCGCCAGCTCGTTCGGATTGGTCTCCAACGTTTTGACAGTGTCGATCACCTTCCCGCGGCGGATAATAGTAACCCGGTCCGATATCGACATGATTTCCTTAAGCTTGTGAGTGATCAGAATAATGGATTTGCCCTCGGCAACGAGGCGCTTCATAATTGCCATTAGCTCATTGATTTCCTGAGGGGTCAGAACGGCGGTAGGCTCGTCAAATATAAGAATATCCGCTCCGCGGTACAAGGTTTTCATAATTTCCACACGCTGCTGCATCCCGACGGAGATGTCGTGGATTCTGGCATGAGGATTCACTTGAAGACCGTACAGCTCCGACAGTTTGCGGACCTGCTCCGCTGCGGATTTATAGTCGATTTTAAGGCCTTTCTTCGGCTCCATGCCGAGAATGATATTTTCCGTTACTGTGAATGGTTCTACAAGCTTGAAATGCTGGTGGACCATGCCGATGCCAAGCTCGATCGCTTTATTGGGGCTGTCGATAACAACCGGTTTGCCGCCGATTTCAATACTGCCTTCGTCGGGCTGATACAGTCCGAATACGATATTCATTAATGTTGATTTGCCTGCCCCATTCTCGCCGAGCAGCGCATGAATCTCGCCTTTCTCCAGCGTCAGGCTGATAGAGTCATTGGCGACGATACCGGGAAAACGCTTCGTGATTTGCTTCAACTCTACGACAGGAGCCGCTGCACTCATGGAATCACCCTCATTACAGATTATAATTCAGCAAAAGCCGCCATCCGGTCCCTTCGCCCAAATAGAGGACGTTCGGGGAACCTGAAATGGGAAATTCAGGAAAGCTGGAATTTCATAGATCCGGTAGTTCAAATACGGCCGCAGACACGGCTATACCGCCTCATGCGAGGCGGTAACTGTACGGACCCGAAGGAATGAATCCCCGACAAGCGGACCCCGCCTAACTAAGAAACAAGGCCAGCTATATAACCGGCCTTGATTCTGGTTCCGATCTTATTCAATTATAAATTAAATGTTACTCGCTAGGTACTGTAATCTTTCCGTCGATGATTTGCTGTTTGTAATCATCGACTTTAGCCAGAATGTCGGCGCTCACGTTTGCTTTGGAAGTCTCCGGCAGACCTACTCCATTGTCTTTCAGGCCGAGAACAGTTGTAGTGCCGCCCTTGAACGTTCCGTCGATCACCTGCTTGGAAACGACCTTAACCGCCTCGTCAACGCGTTTCAGCATGGAAGTCAGCGTTACGTCATCGCCAAAATCAAGCGACTGGTCTTTGTCCACCCCGATAACCCATACTTTCGAGCCGCCGGCTTTGTTGCGGGATTTTGCTTCGTTGAATACGCCGTTGCCCGTTGCGCCCGCAGCCGGGAAGATGATATCGTTGCCTGCGTTATACAATGTAGCAGCCAAGGATTTGCCTGTGTCCGGTTTGTCGAACGCGCCGGCATAAGTAACCGTTACTTTAGCGTTCGCATTCACTGCAGCTACGCCTGCCTTGAAACCTGCTTCAAAGCGTTTAATGACCGGGCTTTCCATACCGCCGATAAAGGCTACCTTGTTCGACTTTGTTGTCAGACCGGCTACAACGCCGACCAGGAACGAGCCCTCGTTCTCCGCAAACGTAACAGATTCAACGTTAGGAGCCTCTACCACATTGTCAATGATGGCCAGCTTGGCATCCGGATTCTCGAGCGCAACCTTCTTCACGGAATCGCCCATGCTAAAGCCAATGCCCCAGGTCAGAGCAAACCCGCCTTTAACAAACTGGTTCAGGTTCGGCTCATAATCCGCATTGGATTTACTTTGCAGATATTGAACCTTAATGCCGTTTTCTTTCTCAAGAGCTTGCAGGGCTTCCCATGCGGATTGGTTAAACGATTTGTCGTTTACGCCGCCAACGTCTGTAACCATACCGATTTTGATGTTGGAGTTCTCCGCAGTAGCTTCGCCTGAGCCCGTATTGGCTGCAGTATTGGTGCCTGTGTTAGTTCCTGTGTCTCCGGATGCATTGTTGTTGTCGCTTCCGCAGCCGGCCAGAATGACCATGAAAGCAAGCATCATAACGAGAGACAGCTTGAAAACTTTTTTCATCGATTATTATCCCCCTTAAGAAATTGGATGTCTTCTATGTTCTCATTGGACATGCCATTGAAACAAATTATAACGGGTAAAAACGGTAAAATCCAGCAATTAATGACCCTTGGTTAATAAAAATTTGCATTTTCCTTCGGGAAATCGCTTTCCATAACATTCCAGTGTTATGTACATGTTTTGTTGATGTTAACTTTTCTCCAGAGTCGGCCAGCCTGCCTGAAACAAATATAAATATTATTGCACAATCAAGCAAATTCTATTATTATATATCCTTATCATTCCAAGGAAAGGAAGCCGATTATGATGAGTGAATCATCCCAGCCGGCAGCTCCGGCTTCAAAATACTGCCGGGAATCGCGCGTCTTTAAAACAGGCCGTGTCTTCCCCAACGATGTTAACAATCACCAAACCCTGTTCGGCGGGAAGCTGATGAGCAACATAGATGAAGTCGCCTCGATCTCCGCTATGCGCCACTGCCGATGCAATGTCGTCACCGCCTCCACCGACTCGGTTGACTTTCTGTCCCCGATCCGGCCTACCGACTCCTTCTGCTTCGAATCCTTTGTCTCCTGGACCGGACGAACCAGCATCGAAGTATTCGTGAAGGTCATCGCCGAAAATTTATATTCAGGCGAGCGCACCGTTGCGGCCACTTCCTTTCTTACCTTTGTAGCTATCGGACCTGACGGAAGGCCTGCTCCCGTACCCAAAGTGGTCCCCGAAACAGACGAGGAGAAGCTCGTTAGCGATTTGGCGGAGGAACGTTCGGAGCAGCGAAAGGTCAGACGCGCCGCCAGTAAGAAGCTCGCTGGTCAGCTAATTACGACGAAGTACTGGGAGTAGTCTGCTTCCGCTATCTTCTCAAAAGTTCACGCTAAAAAGCACCGCTGCACGGGAACCCCGGGCAGCGGTGCTTCTTATATATAGAGCCGCTCTTACGCGTTGATTTTCTCTTTGGCTACGGTAGCCAGGGAGTTGAACGCGTTCAGATCGTTAACAGCGAGATCGGCCAGCATTTTGCGGTTGATGTCCACTCCGGCCAGCTTCAGACCATGTACGAGCTTGTTGTAGGACAGGCCGTTCAGACGGGCTGCAGCGTTGATACGAACGATCCACAGTCTGCGGAAGTTGCGTTTTGTTTGACGACGGTCGCGGTATGCGTACACCAACGATTTCATTACTTGTTCTTTAGCAGTTTTGAAAATGCGGTGTTTCGAGCCGAAGTAACCTTTTGCCAGTTTCAGTACCTTTTTATGTTTACGGCGTACGACGAAGCCGCCCTTAACTCTTGCCATATTAATAAACCTCCCAAAAATTGTGTTATAAAAACTATTTCAAGTTAGCCAGACCTTGCTTCAGGCGTCTTACGTCGCCAGGTGCCATTACAGGGTTGGTTCCCAGAACCCGCTTAGCGCGCTTGGACTTGTGGGACAGCAGATGGTTTTTGTAAGCTTTGTAACGCTTTACTTTACCTGTTCCGGTAATTTTGAAGCGGCCTTTCAGGCTGCTGTGGGTTTTCATTTTAGGCATGGTGTTTCCTCCTTAATAATTATGCTGCTTGTTAAGATGATTTGGGTGCCAGAATCATAATCATGCTGCGGCCTTCAAGCTTGGGCTGGCGTTCTACAACGGAAATTTCGGCCACTTCCAATTTGACGCGCTCCAGAATTTTCTGGCCGATGTTCGCGTGGGTAATTTCGCGTCCGCGGAAGCGGACGGAGCATTTCACCTTGTCGCCCTCATTCAGAAACTTGACCACATTGCGGAACTTGGTCTGATAGTCATGTTCTTCAATGTTCGCACGGAACCAGACTTCCTTGATGTCCACAATCTTCTGGTTCTTGCGGGCTTCCTTCTCTTTCTTCTGCTGCTCATAACGGAACTTCCCGTAATCCATGATGCGGCATACCGGCGGTTTCGCTTGCGGCGCTACATTGACTAAATCCAGATTAAGATCTATTGCCATTTGCAACGCTTCGCGGATCGGTTTAATCCCGATTTGTTCTCCTTCCGCACCAACCAAACGGACTTCTTTCGCCCGAATCTCATCATTGATCATATGGTCCTTACTGATAATTCTCCACCTCCGGATCTGATTGGTTATAGATATAAACAGCTTCTTCCCATTAAAAAACGGGCTGCCGGAAATTACCGACAACCCGTTTGATCAACGTTCATGAACAAATCGCATTCATAAAGCATTGAGATCAAAACCAGCCGGCAAAAAAGCCGATCAGGTGAGAAGCCGGTGCTTCTGCTTGTAATCTCTGACATATTTAGCGCACTCGAATAATATACACTATCCGCCATAGTAATGTCAACTACTATTCCGGCAATTTATGTTCAGGAGGCTATCCCTGCTTGCTTTGGACTTCCTCCAGGCGTACGACGCGGGTATGCTTCGTATGGCTCCACTGCTTGTTGTTCTGCGTAAAGAACGCATAGAACGTAATCGGATACCAGGAAATCAGGTAAACCGGAAAGACCAGCATATAAGCGTACACCTTCTTGAACGTTACCTTCTCGAGAATCATCGATATGAAGAAGGTGAAAATGTTGGCGCCGATAGCGACATAGCTCAGCCACAAAGGCAAGTGGCCGTACAGGTTGGCGATATGCGGCCCGTCAAGCAGCGAGCTGTCGATCCACATGACCGCGGTCATCAGGAACGTAAGGAGCACAATGTACACATTCGCGCCGTACAGGGCCAGGTCGAACTTGGTCAGGCTCCGCTCTTTGATGCTCTGCCACAGCAAAGGGAAGAAATAGCGGCGGGCGACGGTAAAGTGCCCCTGCATCCAGCGAAGCCTCTGTCTGGACGAAGCCTTGAACGTGAGCGGCTTCTCGTCAAACACCTTGGCGTCGTAGTTGAATACAGGATATACGCCCTTCGACGCGCTGCGCATGGTGAACTCCAGGTCCTCAACAAGACTGGTGGCTCCCCAGCCCATTTCCTTGAGCAGATTCGTTTCGAAGCACATGCCCGTTCCGCCCAGGAAGTTGGCCATTCCAAGATTGTGTCGGGACAGCTGCCACAGACGGTTAATATACCAGTAGGAGATGCCGTAGGCTGCGGTGATCCAGGAGTCCTCGGGATTCTTGGTGTCGATGTAGCCCTGGATGACTTTGGCGCCGGCGCAAAGATCGTTGTTCATCTCCATCAGGAAGTCGGTGTGGGCCAGATTGTCAGCGTCGAACATCACGACGGCATCGTATTGGCGCGGCATTTCCCACAGGTTCCCGAGCATCCACTCGATGGCGTAGCCTTTGCCTCTCAGGTTATTGTTGGTGCGGACACAGGCGTTCATGCCGTGCTCGCGGACTATTCGTGCCGTAGCGTCCGTACAGTTATCGCAAATGACGAATACGTCGTAAAGCTCTTTCGGATAATTCAGCTGCTTCAAATTTTCCATCAGCGCTCCGACCACTTCTTGTTCGTTGTGCGCAGCTACGAGCACCGCAAATGATTTCTGCGGCTGGACAAGCTCTTTTTTCTTCTTTCTGCGCAGTCCGAAGAGCGAGAATCCGAACTGATAAATTGCGATCAACGCCAAGATCACTTGGAGCGTTACAAAAATTGCATCTGTCATGATCCTTTGATGCCCCCTTTTTTTGGTTCAGGTTCTTTTTTTCTCTGACCTTTTGAACTGTGGTTAATGACCCTTTTGTTGCAGGCTTGAACGCCTGGCGTACATCGCTTCGATGTCCAAGCGGTTATTCCCGGCGGGCTTATCCTTTTTTATATATGCCGTCGATATGGAATTTCTGCCCAGCGTCCCTGACTTTACAAAACGCTTGATTTTCTCTGTTACCATATAAACGTGGAAAGGCCGCTTGAATCATTGTACGGCTTAATGGCACTCTAAGTCAAAGCTGTCATTTTTCGCGCAAAACCGACCTTTTTCTTGAAATCGGTTCGTGCAAAAAAGTATGATGAGGGTAGTTGTACAGGCAAAAGCGGGTTATCCTAATCAAGGCCGGTCATCCGGCTGCCGTTACAAACGGAGGGACCACTATGAGACCTAAAATGTTAAAATTGCTTACTGCAGAGCAGCGCCTGTTTCACTGGATCAACGGACGGCTGCACAACCGTCACTTGAATTTCTGGCTCTTTTATCTGACCCATCTGGGCGGAGCTACGGCCAGCATCGGAATCAGTCTTCTGGTATGGGGGCTTGCCCCGCATACGTTGAAACTGCCCGCCCAGCAGGCGCTGATCGCCCTGGCCGTCAGCCATCTTCCGGTCGCCGTCGCCAAAAGGCTGTATCCCCGGGTGCGTCCTTACCTGGCGCTGCCCGGAACGAATACGTTCCGCAATCCGCTCAAGGACCATTCGTTTCCGTCCGGGCACACGACGGCCATCTTCGCTTCCGTTGTGCCTTATATCGCAGCTTTTCCCGTTCTGGCTTTCATCCTGCTGCCGATTGCCCTGACTGTGGGATTCTCGCGGATTTATCTTGGACTCCATTATCCCTCCGATGTGGCGGCCGGCGCTCTGATCGGCACCGCGGTTGCCGCAGGAACGGTTACCTTGTGGAGTTAAGGCCGCGTCATGCCGGGCTGTGCATCGGGGCGGAAATCGTTAGTCATTCTTACCACGCTTGCCTTGGATAGGCTTTTTTATACCCGGGAGGCAAAAATAGTCCGCCGGCATGAGCCCGGCAACGCAGACACTTTTCCAAGAAGAAACGGCTGCGCCGTCCTGTTAGGAGCTTAAGCTTCCGAAGTGGCGATACGAGTATCGCTTTTAGGTATCGTTTCTCGTAGAAATATAAGGCAAATGATAAGCGCGAAGCTTATACTTTCTTATATTTTCAAAAAAACCAGGGCGAAAGCCCCGATTCATATCCTTTGGGAGACATCAAAAGAGGGTTCTGCCGGCATAAGCTGAAAGACCCTCTTTTTGTCATGGAAATGCGGTGTGCCCGGCGGCGGTCATGGGTGTTCCATCAGCGCCTTGCCGGTTACAGTCTATATTTGTCCAAACGCGCGGCTTGATAACGTTCCAGCGCTTCCGTTCCAACAATCGCTTCGCAGCGGTGGATGTGAACGCCCTGGCCGACGAACTTGGTTTCATACTCGGTCATGACATGCTCTTCGTTAATGCCTCCCGCGTGGAGATCAAGCGAAATGTTCGTCATCTGCAGGCCGAAGTCGGCAAAGGCATTCAGGGAAAATTCGAACAGGCTGCGCGAATCCGTCTTCAAATGAATCTCTCCCAGCGAGCCAAGCAGCCCGCGATATTTGTGCAAAAACCGGGGATGCGTCAATCTGCGGCGGGCATGCTTCGACTTCGGCCACGGATCGCTGAAGTTCAAATAAATCCGTTGAAGCTCTCCCTCGGCGAACACTTCCTCCGCATATTCGATATTGGCCAGCGCAAGCTTTAGATTCGGCGGGGTCTCCACGCCCTCCGGCTCCCAAGCGATACGGGCTTTTTCCGCGCCGCGGCGGATCAGCTCATCGTACATATCGACGCCGATGAAATTGATCTCCGGGTACTTGCGGCTCATCTGGCTGATGAACTGGCCTTTCCCCATTCCGAACTCGACATAAATCGGGCGGTCGTTTCCAAAAAAATCAGACCATTGTCCTTTGTGGCTGCGAGCTTCGAGCACGACCAGATCGGTCTGCTGCTCCAGACTTTCGCGTATTCCTTTTCTTCCGCGTAAACGCATGTTTACTCCTTTCAATTTGAGCAAAATTTAGCCATGAAGAAACGCCTCGAATCGGTTACTGGGCATTTCGGTTCATTCCCTGTCAACTGCAATATTGTGCCTAACTTGCCGCCAAAAGTAAAGATGAAAAAAGCGAAAAAGAAAAAGGAATTTCCCGATCTCCCGCCTAAAGCGAAAGCATGAGGAAATTCCTTCTCTGTTGTATTTGGAATTGGGGTCCCTAATTTCAACAACTCATAGTCTATCTTGCTTCGGAGTTAAAATCAAATGTCTTCTCGAAAGCATTGCGAATTTTGCGCTGCGCTTCCGTCTTGATCTTCGGATTCCCTTTAAATTCCACGCCCGTAAGCGCAAGAGCCTCGTCGGGAGTCAGCTGGACATCGATCGGACCTCTGCTTTCAGGATGTACGGCTTGAGAATTCATGTTTGATCACCTCACGGTTAATATAATTGACCACGGCGACAAGAGATTAATGAATTCCTTCATTGATTCCGGCCTTCCGGCCGGTAACGATGAAGCGTTTTTACACTTAGAATATAACATGGCGTGTAAGTAATTTCAAGCCAATTTCCTCGTTCTTCCGGCCTATTTTTGACCTGCCTGCCAACCGGTTTTGACTGCGCTAACCATCGGCTTTTTTGCCTAACCTCCCGGGGACCCGGTCCGGTTACGTTCGACTGCGATTTTTGATACAATGAACTCGTGTAACATGATTACTTGCAATTAAAGGAGACATCCATGACTATACTTGAAGTCCCTTCTGCAGCCTTGCTGTGGGGAGATAAACGTTTTCATACCTGGAATTACGAAATGCGCGAGCAGTTTGGCGACAAAGTATTCAAAGTTATGCTCGACGCCGGCTTTACCTGCCCCAACCGCGACGGCTCCATTGCCAAGGGAGGCTGCACGTTTTGCAGCGCAAGAGGCTCGGGAGATTTCGCCGGAAGCCGGCGTGACGATCTGGTGACCCAGTTCGGAAGCGTCCGCGACCGCCAGCATCTGAAGTGGCCGAACGCCAAGTATATCGGCTATTTCCAGGCCTATACCAACACTTACGCGCCGGTCGAGGAACTGCGGGAGTATTACGAGGTTATCCTTGAGCAGCCCGGAGTGGTCGGTTTGTCCATCGCCACCCGTCCCGACTGCCTGCCGGATGATGTTGTCGATTATCTGGCGGAATTGAACGAACGGACGTATCTGTGGGTGGAAATGGGATTGCAGACGATCCACGAGTCCACCTCGCGGCTCATTAACCGGGCACATGATACAGAGTGCTATTACGAGGCTGTAGAGAAGCTGCGCAGCCGCGGCATCCGGGTCTGCACGCACATTATCCACGGCCTCCCGCAGGAAACCCACGAAATGATGCTCGAAACGGTGTCCGCCGTATCGCAGATGGATGTGCAGGGCATCAAAATCCATCTTCTGCATCTGATGCGCAAAACGCCGATGGTCAAGCAGTACGAGGCTGGGCTGTTGCGGTTCCTGGAGCAGGACGAATATGTGAAGCTTATCGCCGACTCGCTGGAAATGCTGCCGCCTGAAATGATTGTGCACCGTCTGACCGGTGACGCTCCCCGCGATCTGCTGATCGGGCCGATGTGGAGCCTCAAGAAATGGGAAGTGCTCAACGCAATCGACAATGAGCTGGTGCGCAGAGATACCTGGCAGGGTAAGTATTGGAGAAAGCGCTGATGGGCTTCCTGTCCGTCCTGAGCTTCGCTCATAAAATGGTGCAAGAGCGCCTTTCCCCCGGCGATCGCGCCGTGGATGCCACGGTGGGAACCGGCGCGGACACGCTGTTCCTGGCCAAGGCGGTTGGGCCAAGAGGCGAGGTCTGCGGCTTCGATATCCAGCCCGAGGCTTTGAGGCTTGCCGAAGAGCGCCTGAGCCGCGCCAGGGAGGAAGGAGGGAACGCCCTCGCTCCTTCCACGCTTCTGCTGAAGAGCCATGCCGCAATGGCCGAAGAGCTGCCTCCGTCATGGCACGGCAGCGTCGGAGCAGTCATGTTCAACTTCGGCTATCTTCCCTCGGATGATGCGGACAAGAGTGTAATCACTCTGCCAGGCAGCTCGGTCGCCGCGCTGGAAGCCTCCCTCGGGCTTCTCCGGCCGGGCGGGATCGTAACCGCGGTCCTGTACCCCGGACATCCCGGAGGAGAACTGGAAGCCGAAGCGGTCATGGCCTGGGCGTCCTCCGTTCCGCAGCAGACGGCAAGCGCCATCTTGTACCGCCAGCTTCAGCGCAGGACGGCGCCCTATGTTATCGCGCTTGAGAAAAAGAAGGGACTGGATTCCCAAATTTGAATTGGAGAGGAAGATGAACCCATGACTTTGCCGTACCCTTTAAAATTTCAACCGGAATTCAAAGAACGGGTCTGGGGCGGACGAGCCCTGGAGAAGTTCGGTCTTGACCTGCCCGAAGGCCATATTGGTGAAGGCTGGATGATAGCCGACCACCCGAACGGAACCTCTGCCGTCGTGAACGGCGAACTCGCGGGCAAAGGCCTGGACGAGATCCGCGAAGCTTACGGGCGTGAATGGTTCGGCAGCAAAGGCCATTCGGAAGCAAGCGGAAGATTCCCTCTCCTGATCAAGCTGCTGGACTGCAACGACAACCTGTCCGTTCAGGTTCATCCCACCGACGACTACGAGCGGCTACCCAAGGGCGAGCTAGGGAAGACTGAAATGTGGTACGTGCTTGAAGCCGAGCCGGGCGCCAAAATCATCTACGGCCTCAAGGAAGGCGTGAACCGAGAAAGTCTGCGGCAAGCGCTGGAAGATGGCTCGGTCATGGAGCTCCTTCAGGAGGTGCCGGTTTCGGCAGGGGATACGTTCTATATTCCGGCCGGAACGGTGCATGCCCTCTGTGCGGGCGTCGTCGTTGCGGAAATCCAGCAGAACTCCGACACTACATACCGGATCTACGACTACGACCGGCCCGGCCTTGACGGCAAGCCCCGCGAGCTGCATATCGAGGATTCGCTGAACGTCACAGCATACGAAGGCGCGGGGGCGACTTCCATGAAGACGGACGGCGCGGTGCCCGGAGAATGGCTGCGTCTGGCGGAGTCACCTTATTTTATCGTGGAAAAAGGCATTGTAAACGGCAGCTGGGGCCTTGAAACCAATCCGGAGAGCTTTACCGTGCTGGTTGTCTGCGAAGGAAGCGGGCACCTCTTATGGGAGGGAGGCTCCCAGCCATATTCTGCGGGCGAATGCTATCTGCTCCCGGCCAATCTCGGCGCCTATACCATTGAAGGGCAGGCCACCCTGCTTCGCTCGTATTTGCCTTAAGATTGATTTAGCCTCATAGGCGGCGCTCCCGGCCTGGATATGGAAGCTTCTCCCGAGCCGCCCTGCCGCTTGCCCTTGTTTATAGGAGGAACAACCGGTGACAGAACATACCTTTACGATGACCGATCCTCTCGGCGTCCCGATCCATGTCTACGAATGGCTGCCCGAGGCCGAAAGCCCTATCCGGGGCATCGTTCAGATCTCGCACGGCATGTGCGAGACGGCAGCCAGATACGTCCGAGTGGCAGGCCGGTTGAACGCCGCGGGCTACGCGGTGTATGCGGGAGACCACAGGGGACACGGCAAGACCGCCGGAAGAATCGATTTGCTCGGCGATGCCGGACGCGACGGCTTCTACTGGATGCGCCGCAACCTTCTCCAAATTGGCGCCATCGCGTCAGGCAAGCATCCGGGACTCCCCATTTTTCTGCTCGGGCACAGCATGGGCTCGTTTCTTACCCAGAAGCTGATGTGCGAGCCGGGGAGCGAAAGATATGCGGGCTATATTTTGAGCGGTAGCAACGGTCCCCGCGGGATGCTGCGGTTCGGAGAAGCGCTGGCCAAGGCGCAGCTGGCGCTTAAGGGCGAAAAGCATCGCAGCGTGCTGCTGAACAGCATCGTATTCGGCGGCAATAACAACTCCTTCTCCCCTGTCCGCACAGCCTTCGATTGGCTGAGCAGCGATAATGCGGAGGTTGACAGCTTTATATCCGACCCGTTCTGCGGAGCGATCTGCACGACCCGGTTCTTCCGGGATTTCTTCAGGCTGCTGCAGGATATCCATTCCAAAGCCGTGCTGGGCTCGCTGTGCAAAGACAAACCGGTCTATCTGTTCTCCGGCGAGAAGGACCCGGTCGGCTTGAACGGCAAGGGAATTCATCGTCTGGCCGAGCTGTACCGGAGGCTGGGCGTGAGTGATCTGGAGGTGCGGCTGTACCCGGACGGCCGGCATGAAATGCTGAATGAGCGGAACCGCGGCGAGGTGATGGACGATCTGCTCGATTGGCTGATCCGCCATCTCCCCGCCGGACGAGGCCTCCTTCGAACGTAACACAAAAACCGCCATAAACGGCAAAGACAGGCCCCTCCGCACCCGGAGGCGGACCTGTCTTTTTTTGCGTGTGCTGCTATTTTCGTCCCACATACAAGCCGTGGTTGCTGATTCCAAGAATGGATGGCTCGGAGCAGGTTCTTAGGTGATAATTTACCCAGGAGTCGAACTGTTCCTTACTGAACCGGTTAACGGTATCCTTCATGATTACGCCTATCCCGTCCGCTGCCGCATGGTCCAGCTTACTTACTCCCTGATCACCGAGCAATTGCTCGATTTCTTCGGGTGTATGGAAATAAGCATCTGTCCAAAAACAATCCTCGTCCGCTGAACTGATTCCGCCCTGCTCCAGAAATTTCGCTACCCACTGGTCGGTCAGATAGCCGGAGTCGTTCTTAACGAGGTAGGGAAGTATAAAAAACCTGTTGATATAGGCGACGGCCAAAATCCCTCCAGGCCTCAGCACCCTCAGACATTCGCTTATGCACTTGCGCTGATCCGTTTGATCTGTGAGATGATACATCGGCCCCAGACAAAAAACGGCATCAAAGCTGCCCGGCTCAAACTTGGAAAGATCCGTCGCATCCGTCCGTTCGGCGATCATATTCGAATAGCCTCCACTTGTGATCTTGTCCTGGATGATCTCAACATGCTTAGGCGAAAGATCGGTCGAGACAACCGGTTGGCCTTTTTCCGCATAATAAAAAGAATAAATCCCCGTCCCGGCGCCAACATCCAGTATTTGATGATCTTTCGATATGTACTTGTCCAGGATATGCACAGTCGTGATAAACTCAAGCTTCCCGGTATTGTCCCTTATCAGTCTGGAAGCTTCATCATAGCCGTCGTAGTAACGAATTACCGATTCCAACCAACCCGCCTCCCTTTGAAAAAAGCTAAAAAACGGGCGTCTCCAACGCCCTCATTGGCCCATCGCCAATCTTTTGCAAAAGCGGGCTACTTCGTTTTTTTACGTCTTACCCGGTTGTATTTTCTCCTGCGGATACGGATCACGCATACCTTGCTGGAAGTGTGATAGACCAGCTTTCCGGGTCCGGCCTGATTGAATTCCGTACGTGCGTCTTCGTCGGCAACAGCGCGAATCGGCTCGACCTTGTCGATAAATCTTCGGGTGCCTTCCTGATGATATTCAAGGACGGAAAACAAAACATACTGGTTGGGAAACAGCTGTCTCATTTCTAACCATTCCATCCCGTCTTTCCCTCCTTGTTCCGGTGGCTCATTTTCGCTTTCGGTGCATGCGCTGAGCTCTGCAGTCTCGCTTAAAGTTGAAGACAGTTTACCACCTTTTGGACAACTTGACAGCTTCAAAAAAAGATCATATCCAAAAACAGGTAAAGCAAGATATACTCCGCTTTATATCAAAAAGGGGGGGGATGAATGTGGACGATAAAAGAGATGAGCTGCGGAAAATTCTGGATTACTACAACGCGGGTACGGAAATCAACCGGCTTGAGAAGGGGATGCGTGTCATCAAATGGGAGCGGAGCAAGCAGATTATCTCCTGCCACTTATCTGAAGGGTGCATGGTGATCTACGATATCGGCGGGGGCGCTGATCTGGTGCTGCTGATGGGACCGCTGACGCTGCTGAAGATCAGCTCCACCACCTAAAGATCAGGAAAGCCTGCTCGGGATGAGCCAGCATATGCTCGTAGCCGCCAAGAAACCGATCAGCAGCCGCTAGGTCCGCCACAGAAGGACGGTGAGCTCGGGCTAATGATGGCCGCGCCTAACAACGGGTATTGCAGTATTTTTGCGGCCCTTTGGGACCCATCCGCCGCAGACCGTTGTCCTGAAAGCCGGCTATCATGTAAAGCCGAAGCGCCGAGCTATTTTCTTCATTTACGCTCAGCACGACTTCATTCGTACCAGGGTACCGGGTGCTGACGAACGAGGGCAGCAGTCTGAGCGCCGCCGTCGCGTAGCCTTTCCTTTGGCTGGCGTAATCAATGAGGAATGCGCGAAACAGCATCGCCCGGGAACCGCCACTGTAAACATCGGCAATTCCCTCCCAGCCATGCAGCACAAAGAATCCAACAGCCGTATCTCCGTCCTAAATAACCGTTGGATGCCGGTTAACGTCCTGCAAGGCCGGTTCCAGTGTATCGGCGGGCATTCCCGTGAACTCCTCCTGCTCCTTCGGAAGGAAGAACGCAAGCAGGTTTTCCTTGTATTTATCCTCATAGTGAACGAGTCGAATCGAACCGCTCATCGGCATGAAGCCTCCTTATGTTCCCTTAACTTGGCTTTGCAAGCGAATGGGAAGTGCTCTTAAGCCGCCCCCCTCCGCCTACTGGAGAACCCGCTGAACCGGCAGGTCATAAACTCTCGGCTTCTGACTCTCATCCTGCTGGTACAGCACGAGCAGCAAGGTGCTCTCGGTATCCTGCAGCGGCGTTCCAGCGTCCGGTGAGCCCATGCCTTCGGCGCCGCTTGCTCCCGCCCGCAGTCCGCTGCTGGAAGACAGCACCCGTGTCAGCGAGAACGGCAAAATCTCCAGCGCCGCGTATTTTTGCAGCTCCCGTTCGTTGATTCCCGCCGTCAGCATTTCCGCCGCCGGAGCTCCCACAGCCCAATTCCCTGCCATTTCGCCGGACACCGCCGCCGGGGTCCAAGGGTCGCTAAGAAGCTGAGGCCGCTCGGCGATCTCCCGGATATAGCGTCCCCATTCATTTTTACCTAGAACCGGCTCCCACCACACCTTGCGCGGCTTGTACTTGTGGCCGAGGAAATAATCGAGCTTCATGAGGCCCGTTACGATCTCCATCTCCGGTGTGCCGCGCTCCAGCAGAAATTCGTTCAGCCGGGTAAACAGATCCTCCAGTTGATGCCCGATCTTTTGCCAGCCCCGGACTTCCCAGTAATCGCCGAACTCCTGGAAGAAATCAAACGGAGACGCAAAAATATGGCGGAACAAATACTTGACCGTATGGTCCAGCCGGTGGCTGTTCCAGTATTTCTCCAGCACATCCTCCAGCCGCTTCAGCCGTACAATGTCCGAGAATGGCATCACATGGCTGCTTAGAATTTCATACGGCGCATGCTCCATGTAGACATAGTCGTACTTGGCCGCCTGGGCACGCAGTCCGGTGCCGCGCAGCATTTTGAGAAAGCCGAGCTGAAGCTCCTCCGGCTCCATGGCGAACACATCGTTGAACGTTTTGCGGAACGTCGCGTAATCCTCCATCGGCAGCCCCGCGATCAGATCGAGATGCTGGTCGATATTGCCGCTCTCCTTGATTTTCATCACCGTGCGGGACAGCTTGGTAAAATTCTGGCGCCGCTTGACTAGCTCGTTCGTCTCGTCATTGGTGGACTGCACGCCAATTTCGAAGCGGAAAATGCCGGGAGGCGCATTGTTCGCCAGAAAATCCAGTACCTCGGGGCGCATAATGTCAGCGGTAATCTCAAACTGGAAGACGCAGCCGCCGTGGTTGTCAATCAGGAACCGGAACATTTCCAGCGCATACTCGCGGTTGATGTTGAAGGTGCGGTCGAGGAACTTGATCGTTTTGGCTCCATTTTTAATCAAATACAGCAGATCCGCTTTAACCCGCTCGATATCGTAATACCGGACACCCACCTCGATGCTGGACAGACAGAACTGGCAGTTGAACGGGCAGCCCCGGCTGGTTTCAAAATAGGTGATTCTTTTGCCCAAATCCTGAAGATCCTCCGGAAAACGATGCGGCGTAGGCAGCGTGTTCAAATCGCTCTTCGGACGCGGAGGATTGACGATCACCTCATCTCCCTTGCGGTAAGCCGCCCCGTACACAAAATGGAACTTGCGCCCGTCCCGCAGCTCCTGCAGCAGATGATGGAACGTCTCTTCCCCGTCGCCGCAGACGATGAAGTCAATGCCCGGCTCGCGGTTCATCCAGTACAGCGGCTCATAGGACACTTCCGGTCCCCCAAGGACAATCGTCACGCCAGGCATGATTTTCTTCAGGATGCCGATCAGCTTGACCGTCTCTTCGATGTTCCAGATGTAGCAGGAGAAGCCGATCACATCGGGCGCTTGCCCAAACAAATCCGAGGCGATGTTCATCACCGGGTCCTTGATCGTGTATTCCGACAGACGGATGTCGAACTCATGCTGACTGTAGGCTTTGAGCAGGCGGATGGCCAGCGAGGTATGGATATACTTGGCGTTCAGTGTGGCCAGGACGACCTTCATGCTGCGATAACCCCTTTACATTTCATTGGAATACAGTTCGCTTTGAAAAAATTCCAGAAATTCCTTCCCGTACTTCCGGTATTTCACTTCCCCGACGCCCTTTACCTTCATCATTTCTTCTTCCGTCTGCGGGCATACAACGCTCATCTCCCGCAGCGTCGCGTCGTTGAAAATAATATATGACGGCACATGCTCCCGGCCCGCCAGCTCGCGGCGGATCAGGCGCAGCTGCTCGAACACCGTCTCGTTGACGGCTGACGGCGAGAGGTCTCGGCTCCGGCTGCGGTCCCTGCCGCCACCGGACGTCCGGGTTGGCCGGGCGACGCGCTGCAGCACCTGCTGCTGCCCGCGCAGCACCTCGGCGGCCGGCTGCTGGAGCCGCACAACCGGGTACTGGCCTTCGGACAAGGCCAGATAGCCTTCGGAAATCAGCACATTGACGATTTCCGTAATTTCTTTCTCGGTGCGGCCGGACATGGCGCCATGGGTCGGCAGCTTGTCGAAGCCGTACTGCAGCACCTTCTGGCTGCGCGAGCCCTTCAGCACGGACGACACCAGCGCCACGCCGAAGCGCTCGCGCATCCGGTGGATGCAGGAGAAGATCTTCTGCGCGTCGATGGTCATGTCGACGAGCTCGCGCTCGTCCGTGCAGGAACTGCAAATGCCGCATGACTTGTCCCCGTGGGCCTCGCCGAAATAGTCCAGCATCGCGCTCCGCAGGCAGCGCGTCGTATAGCAGTAATCGATCATCTGCTGAAGCTTGCGGTAATCATTCTGTTTGCGATCCGAGTCCTGCGGGTTCTGCTCGATCAGGAACTTCTGGGTCATGATATCCTGCGCGCTGAACAGCAGGATGCACTGGCTCGGCTCGCCGTCGCGCCCCGCGCGGCCCGCTTCCTGCACATAAGCCTCCATATTCTTCGGCATATTGTAATGGATGACATACCGTACATTCGACTTGTCGATCCCCATGCCGAAGGCGTTGGTCGCGACCATGACGCGGATATCGTCATACAGGAACGCCTCCTGACTCTCGGCCCGTTCCTCGTCGCTCATGCCGGCATGGTAGCGGCCGGCTGCGAATCCGGCATTCCGCAGACGCTGGTACAGGTCGTCGACGTCCTTGCGGGTAGCCGCGTACACGATCCCCGGCTGGTGGGCGTGCGAGGCGGCATACTCCAGCACGTACTCCTTCTTGTTCTCGCCCCGCAGCACCGACATTGCCAGATTGTCGCGGCCAAGGCCCGTCACGAAGACGCCCGGATCGCGCAGCCGGAGCAGCCTGCGCATGTCCTCCATAACCTCGGGCGTCGCCGTCGCCGTGAAGGCCGCCAGAATCGGCCGCTCGGGAAGCTCCTCCACAAACGGCGACACCGCCAGGTAGCTGGTGCGGAAATCATGGCCCCACTGCGAGACGCAGTGCGCCTCGTCCACCGCAACGCAGGAAATGGACAGTCCCGCCATCTCCAGGCGGAACCAGTCCAGCTCCAGCCGCTCGGGCGCGACGTAGAGCAGCTTCAGCTCGCCCCGACGAGCGGCGCGGATACGGTCGTTCACCTCTTTGCCGGTTAGGGTGCTGTTGATATAAGCGGCAGAAATGCCCGCCGCTGTCAGCGCGTCGACCTGATCCTTCATTAAAGAGATCAGCGGCGACACGACGAGCGTCAGGCCCGGGAGCAGCAGCGCCGGCACCTGATAGCAGATCGATTTGCCGCCGCCGGTCGGCATAATGCCGAGCGTGTCGCGGCCCTCCAAGAGGCTCGCGACGATTTTTTTCTGGCCTTCCCGGAAATCGGGATAGCCGTAATATTTTTGCAGCATTTCCTGCGCATGTTCCATTGTAAGTTCCTGAGGATTCATAGAGATCAATGCTCCTTACAAAGCTTTCTTCCTTTAGTTTACCGGACTTTGCGGCGAAGGGGCAACCATGCGGAACAAGTGAAGCTTGTCTGTTTATTTTCGAACGATCCAAAGTTAAGATGAGAGCAAGAGGTGACGAAGATGTCCAATTCCCTGCTGACCAAAAAAGCGTTGGCCCATTGTCTCAAAAAACGGATGGAGCATATCCCGCTAAATAAAATCACCGTAAAACAGCTGGTAGACGATTGCGGGCTGAACCGTCAGACGTTTTACTACCATTTTCACGATATTTTTGAGCTGCTGGGCTGGATATATCAGAAAGAGGCTGTCGACGGCATCGCCGAGTACAGAGGCTACGGCACATGGACGGACGGGTTTTATAAAATATTTCTCTACATTGAAGACAACCGCGCGTTCTGTCTCAATACACTGGAATCGCTTGGGAGAAACCATCTGGACGCCTACCTTTACGCCGTTACGAATGATCTTATAATGGGCGTAATTAATGAATTGGCGGCGGGTATGCGGGTGAACGAGGATGACAAGCAATTTATCGCCAATTTCTATACGCTGGCGTTTGCCGGCCTGCTTATCCAATGGATGAGAGACGGCATGAAGGAAAGCCCGAAGCACATTATTGAACGGCTGAGCGTACTTCTTGAAGGACATTTTATGAAGGCCCTGAATAAATACGAGAAACAGCTGTCTTAGCCTCCGGGCCGGGATGGCTATTTGAATTGCGAACCTCCGGGAATTCTGTCGCAAAACTCTACATTTCCGCTCAAGTGACAAATTTTTATACACTCGGCGGGGATTGACGATACCAATGCGCAGCGGGCATGGATTACATTGAACATGTGACCGGCGTGCAAGTTTCCACGCTTTTGCGGGCGGTGCACGGCAGAATTCAATATTCATGTGGAGGCGACTGTCTGTGGTACAGGAATACGAAAACAAGCAGGTTTATTTTGTTGGCGGAGGCATCGCGTCCTTGGCGGGCGCCGCTTTTCTCATCAGAGACTGTGACTTCCCGGGAAGCGGCATTCATATTATCGAGGAAATGAATATTCTGGGCGGCAGCAATGACGGCGCAGGCAGCGAGGAGCAGGGCTATGTCATCCGCGGCGGAAGGATGCTGAATGACGAGACATACGAGAATTTGTGGGATCTTCTGATGTCGATTCCCTCGCTGGACCATCCCGGAAAGTCGGTGCGTGAAGAGATCATCGCTTTCGATAATGCGAATCCGACGCACTCCAATGCCAGACTGGTGAACGCAAGCGGCGAAGTGGTTGATGTGCTGTCGATGGGCTTCGATATGGCCGACCGGCTCGCCTTGGGTAAGCTGATCATTACGCCCGAGGAACAAATGGGCAAGGCGCGGATCAGCGACTGGTTCGGCCCGCATTTTTTCACGACGAATTTCTGGTATATGTGGGCGACGACGTTCGCGTTCCAGCCCTGGCACAGCGCGGTCGAACTGAAACGGTACATGATCCGGTTCATGCATGAATTTCCGAGAATCCAGACCCTGGAGGGCGTAACCCGTACCCCGTACAACCAGTATGATTCGATTATTTTGCCGATGAAAAAATATTTGGAGGATCATGGCGTCGATTTCACGCTGAAATGCACCGTGACCGATCTGGATTTCAAGGAAGGCGACGGTATTACCGTTACCGGCCTGCATGTCATCCGGGGCGGAGCTGAAGAGTATATCGCCGTCAAGGAAGAAGATCTGGTCATTATCACGAACGGATCGATGACGGAAAGCTCCAGCCTTGGCTCCATGACCTCCGCTCCCCGCCTGAATGAGAAAGGAAGCTCCTGGAAGCTGTGGGAACGGATCGCCGTGAAGAAGCCCGGGCTCGGCACCCCCTCTTCCTTTGACGACCATATCGACGGCTCCAAATGGGAATCGTTCACAGTAACGTTCAGCGATACCGTCTTCTTCGATCTGATGGAACAATTCTCGCGCAACCGTCCGGGTACCGGCGCCCTGGTCACGTTCAAGGATTCAAGCTGGCTGATGTCGATCGTGCTCGCGTACCAGCCGCATTTCCGGAATCAGCCGGAGCATGTCCGGGTATTCTGGGGCTATGGCCTGTATCCCGACAAGGAAGGCGACTTCGTGAAGAAGAAAATGTCCGACTGTACCGGGGGAGAAATTATGACCGAGCTGCTCGGGCATCTGCATTTAGAGGAGCACAAGGAGGCCATTATGTCGACGGCAAACTGTATTCCGTGCATGATGCCGTTCATCACCGCCCAATTCATGCCTAGAGCCATCGGCGATCGGCCGAAGGTCGTGCCGGACGGCTCCACCAACCTGGCGTTCATCGGCCAATTCTGCGAAATTCCGGACGACGTCGTGTTCACCGAGGAATATTCGGTCCGGACAGCAAGAATCGCCGTCTATACGCTGCTTGGGGTGAATAAGCCGATCACTCCGATCAATCATTACCAGTACGATGTTAGAACGCTGATTGCGAGCTTGGTCACTTCGTTCCGGTAAGGCTTTGGCTCGGGGACTTATCCATTCTTCCACGACAAAAAGGGGAGGCGCAACGCTGCGTCTCCCCTTCCACTTATGTGCGTGTGTGCGTGTGTGTGCGGCCCTTTGGCGTTACACGCTGCAAGAACCGTCCGCGCAGCCGTCACCGCCGGATGCTTCAGCAGAACTGCCGATCACCCGGAGCGCAGGCTCCTCCTTCTCCTCACTCCAGACCTGATCCAGCACCTCCAGGAATACCGGTCCCGGCTGGGCGCCGGAAATAGCATACTTATTGTTAAACACGAAGAACGGCACACCGGTAACGCCAAGCCGCTGCGCAGCCTCGATATCCGCCTTCACTTCATCAGCATATGCGTCCGAATTCAGTACGTTCGCCGCCTCTTCCTTGTCCAACCCGGCCTCCGCCGCAAGCGTCGTCAGCGTTTCACGGTCGCCCAAATTCAGCCCGTCCGTAAAATAACCCTTCATCAGAATCTCCGTCAAACCGGCTTCAAGCCCCTTGGTTTTGGCGAAATGCGCCAGACGGTGGCTGTCGTAGGTGTTAGCGTGAATCATAGTGTCGAACCGGAAGTCGAGACCCACGCCCAGCGCCTGATCCCCAACCTGCGCGTTCATCGTTTTGGCCTGCTGGGCGGTGATGCCGTATTTTGCCGCCAATAATTCATGTATGCTCTTGCTCGTCGGACCTGCCTGCGGGTCAAGCTGAAAGCTGCGGAATTCGACTTCCACCTTGTCCTGCTCCGGAAACTGGCTCAGCGCGTGTTCAAGCCGTCTTTTGCCTATATAACAGAAAGGACAGACATAGTCGGACCATACCTCTATTTTCATTGGATAACCTCCGTTGATTGGTGATTTTTTAATACTCAATTACAATTATAAAGTATAAATCGGGAATTGCTATCATTACTTATGGACGAAGACGGGACAATCGATGAACCAGAAGGATGAACCCAGCGTGAGACTGCGGACTCGATGGCGCTCCAAATCAAGGGAACGGCAATCAAGTTGGTAATGATGTAGTTCAGTGGCCTCGCAAAACAGCGAATCTACGTCTTAAAAACTACGAAAGTGCAGGTATTTTCGAGCAAAAGTCCGGTGTAACAGGAAATAACTACTATAGTGCAGGAATTTCAGGCTCCCCCGCAAGCAATGGAGCTTAAACGGGCAAAAAACTGTATTTTGGAAGGTATCCTATCCAGCAAAAGTTCCAAGTCCGGCAAAGGATGTACAATTTCAGGCTTTGTGCATCAGTTGGTTCACCGCGTCCCTCTGAAGCTCGTAACGATCCACATGTTTGTCCGTTGCTCCGGGTGTGCGCTTCTTCAAAGCTCATATTGATCATCTCCTCTAAAACTGGATCAGGACGGCCTTAATCGCTTGCCTATTTTTGACGAAAATTTTAACAAACTCACGAACTGTCATGAAAAATAATACCCGTCGCGTTATATCTGGGTTATGATAGATAAGTTATGACAGAATCGTTGTGATCAAGAATCTACGTTATGGATGGTGGAACATGTTCAAGAACAGAAAGACGGCGCTGCTTCTCGCCGCACTCGTCATTATTATCGCCGCAGCCGTTGGAGCATGGCTGTTCCTTGGCAGCAAGGGAGACAGCGAACCCAATTCTGCGCAGAGCGGCTCGCAGGTATCGGGAGACGGAGAAACGAAATCGCTCTCACAGCAGTTTTACATTTACGATACGGTAGTGAATATTAAGATTTTTGGGGATAAGGTATCCCAGAAAAATATGGACGATATCCAGCAGTTGCTGGAACGAATGGATATGGAATTCAGCCGTACCAAAGAAGGCAGCGAGGTCTACAACGTCAACCTGGCTGCCGGCAAAGAGGCAGTGACTGTGTCAGATGAAACACTGGATGCGGTAAAACGGTCGATCAAATACGCCCAAGAGATGGACGGGCTGTTCGATCCGACCATCGGTCCGCTGGTGGACCTGTGGAATATCGGCAACGGCGGAGACCATGTTCCTCCCCAAGCCGAGATTGATAAAGCCAAGAGCCTGACGAATTACAAGGATATCATCATCGACGAGAAGGCCAAAACGGTCAAGCTTGCCAAAGAGGGAATGGTGCTTGATCTGGGCGGGATCGGCAAGGGCTATGCCGCGGACCGGATCGCCGAATATCTGAAGGAGCAGGGGCTGGACAGCGCGATGATCAATCTCGGCGGCAGCAGCATTATCGGCCTCGGAACCAAGCCCGGCGGCTCGCAGTGGAACATCGGGCTGCAGGACCCCGACCAGAGCCGGGGAACCCAGCTTGGAACGATCAAGATCAGCAATGAAGTGATCGACGCGTCCGGCGTGTATGAACGGTTCTTCATGCAGGACGGTGTAAGATACCATCATATTCTCGATCCGCGGACGGGCTATCCCGGACAACTCGGCCTCAAGAGCTTGACCATCATGAGCCCGAACGCCACCGACGCGGACGCCCTTTCTACCGGCGTATTCCTGATGGGCGTAGAGGACGGACTCAAGTACCTGGAGTCCCTGCCGGAGAAAGTCGAAGGCTTCTTCATTACCGAAGACAACAAAATTTACGCGACGCCCGGAATCCGGGAGCGGCTGGTGCTGACCGACCCGACTTACAGCTTCGGGAACTGACGGAAGTGTCTGACACTGCCCGGCGCATGAAGTGCCGGAAGATTCCCCGCTGTCTCGTTTTAACCAATAAAATGCCATAGGGTGGATGGGATGTCCAACCCTGGCAGAGAAAGGGACACCGGAATGAACGTTCCGGTATCCCTTTTTTTGTACGCCGTATGTCCGTTCTGCCGCTGTTCAATCCCAGGTGTGGTACCGGACTGCCATTCGTATAAACCGGGTCTCCAGCCCGGTACATCCGTTTAGACTTCTGCCGGGGCATTGGTACCGTAACCGGTCACCGGCTTGACCTTGCCGTACGCTCCTGTCATTTCATGCTGAATGAATCACCGAAATCAACTTGAGGTTATAGCTTCCTGGACCAAGCCTAATACCTATCCGCTACGGCGCCCAGAGCGGCCCCCCGGATATAGGGTTGACCGTTCAGGCTTTGCAGCCTTTTGGCGGTTCCAGTGACGACGACGCCAAGGATGCGGATATCGCCGGTGCCCGGTTCGGGTTTATCTTTTTTCAGATAATTATAGATGCGCTTGTATTCGCTGTAGTATTTACCTTTATGCTGAAGTCCCACCTTTACGCTCCCAATAAAGTTGGCCGGGTCCGGCTTGTCGGAGTAGGGTCTGACTCCAAAACCGTACACCCCGTAAGTCGACATGAGCGGCTGCGGATATACGATCACGCCGTCCCCATTTTTCTCAGGCTCAAGACCGAAATCCTTCCAGTCATCATACGTATCGACCCAATACCATACAGGCCGCACGCCCGCAGGCAGCATCGCCTTCACCTCGGCAAAGGAATAATTCTTGTCGAAAGACAGCGCCATCTCCACCAGCTTGCCGGATTCTATCTGCCAAAGAGCCGGAATATCATTCAGTACCTTGCCGTTGTAATCGGCACCCGGCACATAGAACAGCATCTCCCTTTGGCCGTTATCAGGGTTGTATCTGCGGTTATATTCAAACCCCTGCGTTTTCAGCGCCGGATCATTCCCCTCCAGACTGGTGGTTCCCCCATGTACCCCGGTTGTAAACGGGAATCCCGGCACATGGTAATTGATCCATTTTTCCCGCCACGGAATGGGTATCCCCTCCACGATCTTGTAAGTATCCAGTTCAAGTACTCCGGAAAGGAATCCTCTCCGGTCCTTGTGTCCGTTTTGCAGGAACTCATTGGGGCTGCTGATTGTCATATAGCCGTATTCATCGAACATCGTTTCAGAGGACTCATAATCAATCAGATGGGCTGCGCCGATAAAAATGGCGACCAACGTAATGAGACTTACAGCCAGGGATATCAAAATATTGCGGATTAACGTTCTCCGTCTGGCCTTTTTGATCGTTGCTGCAAGTTCTTGATCCTCCTGTCCTTCCCAGGGAGCGGTCATTCATCCTCACCTCCGTAATAATGTTGGAATTGCTGCCTTGCACGGTACAACGAAGCTTTTACCTTCCCCTCGCTGATGCCCAGAAGGGACGCTATCTCCCGATAGGACAGCTCCATTTCGTATTTCATCAATATCAGTTGTCTGTGCAGTGGATTCAGCATCCCGAGAACGCGTTCGATCTGCTCTTGCTGCTCCCGCCTAAGCAGGGACTCTTCCGGCAGTTCAACCTCCGAAGCTTCATAATCTCCGGGTTCTTCGTCATAGTGAAACCGCCTCTGCCTTCGGCACAGATCATAATAGCGGTTGATCGCAACCTTATACAGCCAAGCGCTGAACTTGCGTTCGTCGATCGCTTCAAGATACAGCAGCGCTTTGTAGACCGTGTCCTGCACAATGTCTTCCGCATCAGCGGCGCCAGCGCCCAAGCGGATTAAATAACGGCGGATTTCCGCCATTTTAGGTTGAAGCAGCTGCTCCAGGTGCCCGGGCCCCATCCTGCACCCCCTTTCGCTGATATAACGATGCAGCAGACGGAATGTTGTTGCAGTCCGAAATTTTTTTGCAAGGTTGTATCGCAGGTATCCCCTATCGCATAAAAAAAGAACGGCTTGCGCCGTCCCTTTTGAAAATCGTTATTCGTGGAGGCCGCCCTTAAACGATCGGCAGTCCGGCAAACTCTTCATAATTCCGGAAAATATGGGTCGGCATATGACCGGCAATAGGTTCCCGTCCTCTCGGATTGTACCACCACATTTTCCATCCGGCATCCAGCGCACCGACCACATCGTTATGCCAAGTGTCGCCCACATACACGCTGTCTTCCACTTTGGTACCCGTCTTCCGGTTAACATAAGCGAAGATTTCCGGATTAGGCTTGGCAATGCCGACAGCATCCGAAATAAAGATCCGATCCGCAGGGATGAGCTTGTCCACACCGAGTCCGCGGATTTTGCTCATCTGATGATCTACCGGCCCGTTGGTAATGATGCCAACCACATGCCCTTCCGATATGAGCCGTTTCAGCTGCGGGAGAACGCCTTCAATCATCTCGATGCTGTACTGGCGGCTGATATAGCCTTCCTGCACCAGCTCAGCCTGCTCCCGGGTAAGTGGAATTCCGAGTTCGTTAAACGCAATTTCCATCCGCCGCACCCGCGTCTCCGTCAGCGTGAACTCCCCTTGCAGATACTTCGGCCATAACTGGTCGCTGTGATACCTTACCCGGTCAAATAAATGAAGTACATCCAGCACGCTCTCGTCCGGCTTAATCACTTCTCTCACCGCGTTTCGGAACGGGACAAGATGATCATATAGCGTATCGTCTAAATCAAAAAAAATCGCCCTTTTACCGCTGCTTTCCATTTCAACGCCCCTTAGCTTCCACTATTGATTAGGACAGGATGTAACCGCTGTCCCTGGATATTATAGTCAGAAAAAAAGATTGTAGCTGTAAAATTCGTCATCCCTGATGTAGCCTTGCTTCTCGTACAGCCGCTGGGCGGTAAAATTATCGGTCCAGGTCGTCAGCGTCAGCCCCTTCGTGCCGGTCTCCACCGCATAGGCGCGGGCCGTCTCCATCAGCAGCGCACCGGCGCCGCCTTCCCGGGCCTCAGCCGAGACGTATAGATCGTTCAGAATCCACAGCCGCTGCATCGTAACCGACGAAAAAGAGGGGTACAGCTGCGTAAAGCCGACCGCGCGTCCGGCGCTGCTTTCCCCCGCTTCAACCGCCAGAAAAATAACCGACTCCTGCGCTTTAAGCCGTTCTTCCAGAAACGCCCGAGCGCTCTCCCGGTCCGATTCCTGTCTGTAAAAAATCCGATACTCGTCGAACAGAGGGATAATTTGTTCCAAATCCTCAAGTCCCGCCCGCACCGCAGCATACCGTTTCACTTTCATCGCTCCTTTTTGGTCAAAGCCTTTATACCGTCATTGTAAAATCGGCCTTAGTGCTTTGCCATGGAGAAATTGCCGCATTATTTGGACTTATCCCGGCCGCCCGCCCGCCGCCTGGACGCTCATAAGGTCGATCCAGTACCGGCAGTACCGGTTATCCACCTCGGCCAGCCGCCCTCCGTTGTTCTCGATAACGCGGCGCGAGCCTTGATTGTCTTCGTCGCAGGTAAGCAGCGCCCGTTCGATGCCAAGCTCCGACGCCTTGCCCAGCAGTCTGGCCAGCAGGGCTGTCCCATAGCCCTTACCCCGCGCGGCAGGCCGGATGCAGTAGCCGATATGGCCTCCCGTAACAAGCAGGCTGTCGGTCAGCCGGTGCCGGAGCTTGCCGTAGCCCACAGGAACGCCATCAGCATACAGGAAATACAGCGTCTGCGGCACATGTCCCGGAGGCAGACCGCGCCCGGCGGAATAATCCCGCAGCACCGGGAGAAGACTCAGAAACTTGGAGTATCCGGCTGTGTAAAGGCTGTTCACAAACCCGTTCTCTCCGGGACCGATTTCGCGAGCCATCCCGTAGATCTGCCGATCCTCTGTAACCGTCAGCTCCCTCAGTTCAAAAGCCATGTCCTCTCATCCTTTCGAATCGTAAAAAATATGGCGGGCTTCAATCTTTCCGCCCTCGATATTCATCAGTCCGAAAGAGTACAGCTTCTCCCTCCGCTTATCCGTGGGCGAGCCCGGATTAAATAGCAGCACACCGTTCTCGCTCCGCATCAGCGGCTGATGCGAGTGGCCGAACAGGATGCAGTCCAGGCTCTCGCCGGCGAACGCCCTCAACGCATTGCTGTCCGTACCCTTTCCGGTATACGGCCGATGTCCGTGAACCATGCCGATTTGCGCGCCCGCAAGCGTCAGAATTTTGCGTTCGCCAAAGCGCCGCACAATCTCGGTCCCGTCGTTGTTTCCGGCAATTCCGTCTACCGGGGCCAGAGCGGACAGCTCGTCGTAGACGGCCAGATCGACCCAGTCTCCGAGATGCAGAATCAGCTCGACCCCGGCCAGACCCTCCGTCAGCGCCTTCGGCAGCTTCACCATCCGGCCCAAATGCGTATCGGATACGATTCCCACTTTCATATCGCTCATCTCCCCGCTTTATTGGTATAAGATTGTTAATCATTGTACGACGAAGCCAGTGCTTCGTCCACAGGACGCCTATTGTTTCCTATTAGCATAATCCTGCACCATAATTAACCCCTGTCTTCAGATTGATGAATAATGAAAAAGGCTCTGTTCGTTAATACAGAGCCTTCTGGCAAGCTATTGATGAGACTTTATTTATTAACCAGCTTACGATACCTATAGATATCGCCGCCAGATTTACTAACATGATAGAACGACTCAAATCCTCTTTCTATTAATTCTTCATCGGCTTCTCTCTTCCTATTATCTTCCCCGATACAATCAATAATGTAACCGCCGTTCTTAACAACCCTTGACAGCTCAGCAATCTCAAGATCATAATTGTCCCCTACTACATGCCCCGACATCACAATATCAAAGGAATTATCCTCGTAAGGGATTTGCTCGATCATGCCGTCTACGACTACAACATTATCAATATTCTCACGTTTGATTTTATCACGCATGTACTCCCTCAGCATATCGGCAGGTTCACTTGCATAAACACGCTTCGCCTTTTCTGCTGCGGCAAATGCAAGCCTTCCTGTACCGCTTCCCAGGTCGAGAACGACCTTATCCGTAAAATCTGCAAGTTCAAATAATAACTGTTTATCCCAGGCGTTAATGTAATCGCAATTTTGGTTCATCATGTCGGGATAAACATAAACGACCGAAGTTTCCATTGCGTGAATTACAAATACTTCTGCTTTTCGAATTTCATGATGGGGAAGATTTTTGGGTGCCTTTGCAATCATTTGTTCAATCGCAGGCTTGCTTTCAGGACTTTTATGAGTAAAGTACCACGCCACTGATGGATTATGTGCTAACGCTATACCCAAGTTATCGCAAAACTCATCCCATTCGACATACTTGTTGCATATCATTCGAATCATCCATCTGTCCATTAACAAAAAGCTATTAAAAGAGAACTCCTCTGCGTTGATCCAGTTAAATGACATAGTAAACTAATCCTCCGTTTTTTTAGGAGGGCTAAATTATAGTCACCCTCCAAGAAATGTTGTGAGCGGACAATTTTGCATTTATCATCTGGCATCATCCTTTCATTATTTAATGGAGATCTGGAAAACAACTAAAAATCTAGAAAAAGTTGTTCCCTATGATTATAAATGGCACAAAGTTTATTATCAATCATACTTAATTTTTTCCGATGACATTAATTCCACTCTCTTCGGCCTTCCCAGCCCGCCTTCCCATCACATAAGCGGCGCTACCGCCCAGAAGAACGCACAGCGCCGCTGCCGCAAAAACAACTCTAAGACCGGTAATTCCGGCGATCAGCGATGCGGCGCCGATGGACAGCGTCCGGACCGTGTTCACCACGAAACGGGCCGTAATGAACACACGGCCCAGCACGCCCGGGTCGAGCTCGCTTTGCAGCGTGGAGCGGATGCCATTGGGCGCGGCTGCGGCGCCAAGTCCGATGAGCAGATAGGCTCCGAGCAGAACCGCCAGCGTGCCGGCGGCCGATACGGCGAGCAGCCCGACGCCGATGAGCGTCATCCCGAGGAGGATAAGCCTCCCGGGACGCGGGGCCTTTTTCCTTGACATAATCCATACGGAACCGGTAATGATTCCCGCCCCCTGAAAGGCCATCACCCATCCGTACTTTTCGGCCGGAAGCCCCATCGTGCCGCCGATGAAGACAACGATCAGCGAGCCTGTGCTGCCGACGCCGGCGAGCAGCAGCCCCCAGACGAGCAGCATTTTTTGGACAACCGGCTCTCCCGAAACGATCCGCAGCCCCTCCTTCATTTCATCCAGAAATCCCGCAGCCTCAGCTGCCTTGCGCGGAGTCCGGTACGGCATCAGCAGCACGAGCAGAGCTGCAAGCGCGAACACGGCGGCATCTGCGCCGATACTTGCCCTGGTGCCGCCAAGCGATACGCACAGTCCGGCAATGGCGGGGCCGGCGATCAGATTTATCGAGTCCGATGCGGAGAGCAGCGAATTGAAGCGCGGAAGGTCCTCCGGGCCGGCAAGCTCGGGACCGATGGCATTAGCCGTGGCGGCGTAGATTTCGTCGCATATCCCGAGCAGCACAGCGGCCGCATAAATCGTTTCGACGGATAAGTGGATCAGCAGGACACCTACGGTTAGCGCCCGTGCCAGATTCGTCCACAGCAGTATCCGTTTGCGGCTCCAGCGGTCGATGAAAGTTCCGAGGGCCGGGGTCAGCAGCAGCGCGGGCAGAAATTGAATAATGAAATATCCTCCGACGGCGGCGGGAGAACCCGTCCTCCGGTATAGCTCAACGATAATGCCGATGTCAAAAATATAAGAGCCGAGCGAAGCCAGACTGTAAGCGGCGAGCAGCGGACCAAGAGCCTTGAACAAGGTTCGGCGGGAAGAAAAGGCCGGTGATTTTCCTGTTCCCGTGCGTTCCCCGCTTGCGGCGCTACGCATGCCTTGCCTTCGGCATCGTCAGCTTCACCATGCCTTTAAGACCGTCGTAATTCATGGCGATGTGCAGTGACCGGCAGATATCGTCAAGCGGAACGAGAAGCGTTCCCTTCCTTAGCTGCGGCTGGATGGCGGCAAGCGGCACGCCGCGCCCGTTAACCGTCAATTCCCGTTTGGGCACAAATTTTCTGATTCGGCCGATCGTCTGGGCGGGGGTGCGCAGATTGCTTCCCCCGTTAATTCGGTCGGCATTCGTTTCGCCTCTCTCCGCCAGCCCTTCCTTGACGGTGAAAGTCAGGGGAATTCCAAGCGAACCCGCTGCATCCAGCACGTGGTCATTGTATGATCCGTACGGAAAGGCAAGCGCAGAGTCGGTATTGCCGAGATCCTCCTTCAGCCTGCGCTCGGCCAATCCGAGATCTCCGGTAATTCTGCGGTAATATTCCTCGTTGTACTCGCTCCGCGTCTCATCGTCGATATACAGCCGTGAGCTAAGCGCCGGCCCCATCCCTCCCTGATCATCGACAGGGACGTAATAATGCAGGTCATAGGTATGATTGTAGAAGCCCATGCCGAATTTTTTCATTTCCCGCATCTGGCTCCAGGTCAGCTTGGGCAGGCCACCCTTGCCGGGGTTGTCGACATCGGAGACAATGACAAAGTCCACCGCTGTATACCCGTATTTCCGCAGGACAGGAAAAGCAAGCTTATAGAAGCTCTCGTAGCCGTCATCGAAGGTAATCAGCACGGCATTGTCCGGTACCTTGCCGTTACCAAGCATAAACCGCCGGTACTGCTCCATGGTGATCACATGATACCCGTCCTGTTTCAGCAGCTTCATCTGCTCGGTGAACCGGTCCGCAGGCAAAATCGAGGGCAGCAGCGGTTTCCGGGACAAATGATGGTACATGAGGACCGCAACCTTGCCCCGGTAGTAGACTCCTTTCGGCAAAGACGCCGGGGGATTCCAGCGGATATTTACGCCCAGCAGCCTTTCGGCGAACTTTAGCGGGACCAGCAGTTCATGGCCCGAATATGCGATGGGGCCGGATGCTTTGACCTTCTGTCCCCCAATCTCAAAATCAACTTCACGGGACTTGTGTCTGAGACCGAAAAAAAAAGCAAGACCGATCAGAATTGCGGCAGCCATTACAGGGACGATTCTTTTTCTCAACGTAAAAATTCTCCTTACCATCGGCAGTCTCGCTTCTATTTGTACCCCTATCATATTCCGCCTCATCATTCATTAAGTAACAACTTTTTAATCATCGCCGCACGTATTATGACAAGGTAGGGGGAGCAGCCGGTTGTTGGGGAACAGAACTAACAAAGCCGGCCGAAGGTTCCGGCCAGCTTTGTTCTTGTCTTATTTATATTTGCGCCAGTCCTGGCTGCTGTTCTCCAGCAGATGGCCAAAATCGTTGTCGAGCCGCTTCTGCTCCGCCTTCCGCGCTTCCTCCGCCGCCTTCCGCTCGGCTTCTTTGCGGTCGGCCTCCTCATTCTTCAGCTCGTCGGCCTGCGCCTTCAGCTTATTCAGCACCTCACTGCTCAGCAGGTCCTTCAAGGTAGCCTGAGGCTCCTCCTTGGCCGCCCGAGGTGCATTTGGAATTTTCTTCTTTTTTGCCACTGGGTGTTCCCTCCTTTATTTATTTAAATTGGTTTTGGTCCATTGTCTTTTCGTTTATAATAGAAAGCAAGAGGTGAGACTCATGAAGCAGACTTCCCTTTGTCCCCGTCTGCAAAAAAGCATGGACATTATCGGAAAACGTTGGACCGGTCTGATCATCTACCAGCTGCTTCAGGGACCCCAGCGTTTCGGCACCATCGAAGCCTCCCTTCCAGTCAGCGGAAGACTTCTGTCCGAGAGGCTGAAGGATCTGGAGCAGGAGGGCATCGTGCGCCGCGAAGTCTTCCCCGAGACGCCGGTGCGCATTCAGTATTCCCTGACCGAAAAAGGAATGGCGCTGGAATCGGTTATCCGCGGTTTGGAGTATTGGTCGCGGGACTGGATTGAAACCGATTCCGAATGCAGCAGCCAGCATACCTGATCGATTGAAGATCGCATAAAAGGAACCGGCCGGGCCGGTTCCTTTTTTTCGCCCGAAGCAGACTTCCGGCGCTCTAAACCTTCCGGCCGACGATAACGAGATCGCGCAGCACCCCATCCATATCGGCTACCTCCGGCAGCAGCCCCCATCGTTCAAAGCCGAACCTCTCCAATAGGCCGAGACTCGGTCCGTTATGACCGAATACCAGGCCCACCAGATTAGTTATTTGAAGCCGCCCGCATTCTTCGAGCGCTTTGCCTACAAGCAGTCTTCCGGCTCCTGTTCCCCTGTATTTTTCGCTTACATAAATGCTGAGTTCTGCCGTTCCGTTATAGGCCGGTCTTTCGTGAAACGACTGAAAGCTCAGCCAGGCGGCAATTTCCCCGTCCTTCCTCAGCACCCACAGAGGACGATGCCCGCTTCCGTGCTCATGAAACCAGGCAAGCCTGTCCTCCACGCTCACGGGCTCCAGGTCGGCCGTAACCATCCTGCCCGCAATAGTGGAATTGTAAATCGCCACGATCCCCGGCAGATCTTCCAGCGTTGCGTCTTCAATTTGGCTCTTCTGCCAATCCATCTATTCATTCCTCCATCAAGCGCATACTAGTTTCAAGGTAATCCATGGCCGCCCGGAAAGTCAATCTTTTAAGAGCTCCGGCGGCGGCTGGCCTTTTGCAGGCGAATGGATTAAGATATTCACTGTTTATTGTATATCGAAGGGAGAGCCATACGCCAATGAATGAAGCTCTGAAACGCCTGGAAAGGGAAATGACAGCGGAAGGGCTGGACGCCCTGCTTGTCACCGATCCCAAACATGTATACTATTTGACCGGCTTCGCCAGCAATCCGCACGAGCGGTTTCTGGGACTGCTGCTTATCCGCGGCGAAGAGCCGGTGCTTGTCGTGCCCGCGCTCGACGCCGAGTCGGCCCATGCTTCGTCGTCCGTCTCCTCCATCGTGACGCACAGCGATACGGATGACCCGTACAGTCTGCTGAAGGAGCGCTTCGGTCCGAAGCTTGGAAAGCTGGGCATCGAGAAGGAACACTTCTCCGTCGCGCGCTTTGAGCTTCTGTCCAGCGCCGTGCAGGCAGAAGGCTTTGCCGATATCGGCCCGCTTCTTCGACGGATGCGCGCCATTAAATCGCCGGAGGAGATCGCGCGGATGGAGCACGCCGCCAAACTGGTGGAAGAAGTGCTGAGCCAGGGGCTTGTCCACGTAAAGGAAGGAGTAAGCGAGATTGAGCTTGTCGCGGAGCTGGAATATTTGATGAAAAAGCTCGGTGCTTCCGGTCCGTCTTTCGATACGATGGTGCTGTCCGGGCCGAATACCGCCCTCCCGCACGGCGTTCCCGGCAGCCGCCAAATCGCGGCGGGCGATCTGCTGATGTTCGATCTCGGCGTATTCGCGGACGGCTACGCTTCCGACATTACCCGCACCTTCGCCGTGGAGCGGGCGGACAGCGAGCTTGTCCGCATCTATGATACCGTGCTGGCCGCCAACGAAGCCGGCATTGCCGCCGCAAAGGCCGGCGCTTCATACGGCTCAGTCGATCTGGCGGCCCGGACCGTTATCGACAAGGCGGGGTACGGGTCTTATTTTGTTCACCGCGTCGGCCACGGCCTTGGCATGGATACTCATGAATATCCTTCCCTGCACGGCCTGAATACGGACATCATGGAGAGCGGCAACGTCTTCACGGTGGAGCCCGGCATCTATGTACCGGGAATCGGAGGCGTCAGAATCGAAGACGAGGTGCTTGTTGAGGGCGGCGGCGCCCGGACGCTGACCCGGTTCCCGAAAGGCCTGACCGTGCTGGAACTGTAACTGCGGCCGTTGAAAACGAAGAGAGAGTCCCGCTTGTCCTCAGGACGCGGCACTCTCTTTTTTTGTTGCTGCGGAAGGTGAAATCCAGGGGGTTCCGACAATTTTTTTATAAAAGAGTATGCTCTGAAAACGGCGCCGATTGCAGAAAAAAGAAAAACCTTTCGAAAGAAATCGGAAAAGTAATTATATTGCAGAAAATTTTACCTTACATCAGAGCATTTCTATCTATTCAACCGAGGGTTAATTATATAAAATAGTATTCATGCACGTTCCCGCCATGTCTTTATACACGGTGAAAGGTAGGATCAAAGACCCAAGCATCTATGAATTTCCCGCTGCCCTGCCAAATCCGCCTTACGGATATGGGAATTTACTACTTGTAATAAAAAGGAGAGAACCGTATGTTTCGGATCAGGCATTCCATCGGCCGGAGATTTATGTTATTGCTGCTCGCCGCCCTCTTGTTTACTTCGCTTACGCTTAGTATCAGCTTTTACTTCATATCCGTGAACACCATCAAGAGCTATGTCGTCCCGCAGATTGATAAACTGCTCGGCGTGGCTTCGCAGGATGTGTTCAAGGCTCTGAATACAACCCACGCCCAGCAATCCCGGAGCAACGACCAGGCTGCCACGAATGTTGAGTATTATTTCCAGGACAAGCGTACCCAGCATAATGTGGAGACGATCTTTCTGGCAGACTACAATAACGGCAAAGCTGTCGTGCTGAGCGCGGATCACGGCTCGGCGCTGAAACGGAAGGAAGAGCTGGTTGTGACTCCGGCCCTTCAACAAGCCTCCAAGGGAAAACCCGCGATCAGCGATATCTACAAAGACAGTCATGGCATACATAAAACGGCCTATGTCGGCATCCCCGGCAGCAGCCTTATCGTTGGTGTGAGTTCGGACTTAACCTTTGTTGAAGACAAGATGAACAGCATCCTGTGGACCAGCGCAGGGATTACGCTCCTGGCCCTGGTCATCAGCATGGCCGCCGCTCTGTTCATGAGCCGCCGGATTACGCGTCCGATCACCCGGCTCGCGGCATACAGCGACCAACTGGCCGAGGGCGATTTCACCCAGGAGCTGGTTGTGGAAGGACACGACGAAATCTCCCGGCTGGCCGAAAGCTTCCAGACGATGACCCAGCGCCTGAAAGAGCTGATCGGTCAGGTGCTGCATACCGCCGACACCGTTATGGCCGACTCCAACGATCTGAAGGAGCGAGTGGACGGTATCCGCAATATGGCCGAACGCTCCAACGAATCTGTCGAACAAATCGGTAAGGGCAGCACATTAATCGCAAGCAGCGCCGCGGATAACGCCCGTGCCATGGAAGAAATCAGCTCGGGCATCCAGCATATCGCTTCCGCTGCAGGCGAGGTCACCGAGCAGATTCATGAAGCCTCCGCCGAAGCGGTCAGCGGCAACGGCACGGCTCAAAGCGCCGTCGAACAGATGCGCCAGGTCGGACGGGCTTCCAGGGAGTCGCTGGAGCAGTTCCGCAAAATGGACGAGCAGTCGCAGAAAATCGGCGATATCGTCCAGGGCATCTCGGAGCTCACCAAGCAAATCCAGATGCTCTCCCTCAACGCTTCCATTGAAGCGGCACGGGCGGGCGAGCATGGCCGCGGCTTCGCCGTTGTCGCCGGAGAAGTGCGCAAGCTGTCGGAGCAATCCAGAGAAGCGACCGAGAAGATCCGCGGGTTCCTGCTGAGCCTGCAGGAGGAAATGCAGCGTTCGGTAGCCAGCATGAGCGAGGTGAATGAAGAGGTCGCGTCCGGCGTAGGCAAGGTTGAAGAAGCGGGCAATGCCTTTAATCACCTTGCCGTCCTCATTCAAAGCATCAACCAGAGCATCCAGTCCGTGTCCGCAGCCACGCAGGAAATTTCGGCCGGAACCGAGGAAGTGACCGCGTCCGTAGAAGAAACCGCGCAGATCACTTCCAAATCGAAGGCAGGGGCCGAGGCGCTGAACGAGAATTACCATTCCCAGCAGGAACAGCTGGACGGCCACGCGAAGACGGTCGAGCATTTACATGAGCAGACGCTGAAGATGCAGGAAGCGGTCCGGAAGTTCAAGATTTAATATAAGACCAAACGATAGGCGCAAAGCTTATAAAGTCTTATATTTCAAAAAGGTCCCGTCAGGCATCCACCTTGCCTGACGGGACCTTTTGTGCTGCCCTAACGCTAACCGGCGGCTTCGACTTCCATCATCATCCGGTCCCGGACTCAGCGGCTCCTCGAATTTGGCCGCAAAAGTCCGGCCATTTACGGACTAAGTGCCGACCGCAGCCGCCCCGGCTTCAATCCCCGCTTCCCCGCGCCCTGGGATTCGGTCCTCCTGAAAGTGGAACGCGTTCCCGCCGGAAGACAGGGATGCCATAAAACGTCCGATCCGGCGCAGCGCCTCGGCCAGCTGCCCGGACGAAGCCGCATAGGAGCAGCGGACGTACCGCTCCCCGCCGGGTCCGAATACGGAACCGGGGACGACCGCGACGCCGGCTTCGCGGACCAGCCGGAGCGCGAACTGCTCCGAGGTCAGCCCGGTTCCGGCTACCGACGGGAAGGCATAGAAGGCGCCATCCGGCATGTGGCATGGCAGGCCGAGCGCATTCAAGCCCTCCACGAACAGGGCGCGCCTCGCGTCAAAGGCAGCCTTCATCCGGTCTTTCGCCTCAAGCCCGCTCCGCAGCGATTCAAGAGCGGCAATCTGTCCCGGAACCGGAGCGCACATGGCGATATACTGGTGAATTTTGAGCATTGCGGCGGCCAGCTCGCCGCATGCGCAGCAGTAGCCGACTCTCCAGCCGGTCATGGCGAACGCCTTGGAGAAACCGCTGATGACGATGGTCCGCTCTTTCATTCCCGGCAGCGACGCTATGCTGACATGCCGGTCACCGTAGGTCAATTCGGCATAGACCTCATCCGTGATAACAACCAGATCATGCAAGGCGGCAAGCTCGGCGATCGGCTCCCAATCCCTGCGGGTCATCACCGCGCCGGTCGGATTATTCGGGTAATTCACGAGAAGCGCCTTCGTGCGCGGGGTAATGCTCCGCCGCAGCGTCTCGGCCGTCAGCTTGAAGCCTTCTTCCCGCTTCGTCTCCACGGGAATCACGACTCCGCCGCCCAGCGCAACCATCGGCGCGTAGGCCACATAACCGGGTGACGGGATGATCACTTCGTCCCCCGGCGAAAGGACCGTGCGAAGCGCGATATCCAGCGCTTCGCTGCTGCCCATCGTGACGATGATCTCCGTCCCGGGATCATAGGAAAGCCCGAAGCCGGCGCTTAAATAACCGGCGATCTCCCTGCGAAGCTCCGGCAGCCCCGCATTGGAGGAGTATCCGGTCTCTCCCCGGTTCAGCGCGCGGATGCAGGCCTTCCGGACCGATTCCGGCACCCGGAAATCCGGCTCGCCGACTCCAAGCTGAATGAGGTCCTTGTCATTCGCGGCTGTTTCGAAGAAAGCGCGGATGCCCGACGGCGGAAGCTCGCGGACGGTCTGACAAATCCAATTACCGGACATGGACGGGCACGCCCCTTTCCTTCAGCGAAGCGGTGATGATGGCATCGAGCAGACCGCTAAATGTCAGCCCGGCAGCCTTGGCGCTCTTGGGCAGCAGGCTGGCGGACGTCATGCCCGGCAGCGTGTTCACCTCAAGGACGAAGGGAACGTCGTCCGATAGAATCATATCGACCCGCGCGTACACGCTGCACTTCAGCGTCCGGTAGCAATCCAAAGCGATCTGCCGTACCTTGCTTTCCAGCTCAGGGGGCAGAACGGCGACCTGCTCTACCGCTCCGTTCTCGGTATACTTGGCGTCGTAGTCGAACCACTCCGCGTTCCGTGGAACGATGCCGAGGATCGGCAGCGTCTCTCCGTCCAGAATGGGGCAGGTAATCTCCATTCCCCGGACATAGCGCTCGGCCATAACCGACCGGTCCCAGCGGAATGCTTCTGCTACGGCGCCCTGCAGCTCACCCGGCCCGTTCACCTTGGTCATGCCGATGCTGGAGCCGCCCGAAGAAGGCTTGACGATCACCGGATAGCCGAGCTGTTCCGCACCCTTCGGCGCAAACTCGTCGATATGGTTCCAGCACAGCCAATCGGCGGTAGGGATGCCGGCTGAGCGGAGCAGTCTTTTGGACATATCCTTATCCATGCAAATCGCGCTGGACAGCACGCCGCTTCCTGTATAAGGAATATCCAGCGATTCCAGTACGGCTTGCACCGTTCCATCCTCGCCGAATGCCCCGTGCAGCGCGAGCAGCGCAAGATCAAGGCCGCGCACCTGCTCCGCCAGCTCCTCCCGCTTATTGATGACGACCGGAACGGCCTCATACTTGGCGGGGTCCAGCATTTTTAACATCTCCACGCCCGTCTTCAGTGAAATCTCTCTTTCCGACGAAATGCCGCCCATAATTACGCCAACCTTCATGTGTATCGCTCCTTTTCGTTAACCGGTTCATCCATTCTCATACAAGCCTATTCATCCTGTTGTCGCCGGCTGCCGTCATTCCTTCCTTGGCTGTTCAACATCTCTCTTGCGGCTTCGCCAATAATGGCGATTCCCTTGCGGATGTCCTCATCCGCCACTCTGGAGAAGCCCAGGCGCAGCGTATTCCCGCCTGTTCCGTCCGTAAAGAAATTGTCCCCCGGCGTAAAGATTACGCCTCTTCGCGAGCAGGCCGCCAGCAGTTCCCTTGTGTCGAAGCCCTCCTCAAACGTCATGAACAGATGCAGCCCGCCGTCTCCCGACAGGGTGGAATAAGGAATTAGCTCCCGGCAGCACGCAAGCGTCCACTCGTATTTCCGTTTATATTCGGTCCGGGATCTGCGTAAATATTTTTCCAGATTTCCGTTATGCAAGTATTGATACAGCAGCGATTGGTCGAGCGTCGAGGTATGAATGCTCCGGGCCCGCTTGATGCTCTCCAGTGTGCCGATCAGTTGCTGGTCCGCCAGCACCCAGCCTACTCTGAGACCCGGAAACAGCACCTTGGAAAAGCTGCCGATATAAATGACGCCATTTCCCGCACCCGCCATGGCTGCCAGCGGCGCCACATGCGAGCCAGAGTAACGCAGCTCTTCATTGAAGCCGTCCTCGATTACGGGAATCCCGTAGCGATTCATCAGGGTCATCAGCTCCAGCCTTTTTTGCAGAGAGGTCACGATGCCCGTCGGGTTATGGTAGGACGGAACGAAATAGGCGAGGTCGTAAGCCCCTTCCTCAAGCGCCTGTTCCAGCCCACCAATGCTGATACCGTCCGGCTCCATCGCAATACCTTTGATCCCGAAGCCGTGCAGCTTCAAGTTTTTGATGGCCGTATTGTGGGTCGGGTTCTCGCACAGCACCATTCCGCTATTCTTTCTGATGGCAGACAGCACGATGTCGAAGCCTTCGGTGAAGCCGCTCGTAATCAGCATATCTTTATTCTGAGTATCCACGCCCTTGCGGGCCATATAGTCCATTAAATAGTCGATCAGCGGCTTGTAGCCCTTGGCGTAGCCGTAATTTAGCAGCACATTGCCTTCCACGGCCATCCGGTCCGAAAAAGCGCGCCTTACGCTGTCCAGATCGAACAGCTTCTCGTCGGGCGCAATGCTCGTAAACGAGATGATCCCTTTCGCGCCCCGGATGCCGCGCTTCATCAGGTCCAGTTCCTCCGCGAGGAGGGCGTATTCACTGACGCGTTCGCTCCAGTCCAGCTTTCCGCAACCGCCGGCTATCCCCTCATCGGCTGTACGCTTGGGCGTCACCTCGGCGGCGAAGCTGCCCCTGCCCTGAACCGTGTAGGCGAATCCGTCTTCCTCAAGTTCCGCATAGGCAGAGATGACCGTATTGCGGCTGACGCCGAGCAGCCCGGCAAGCTCTCTTGTCGCGGGAAGCCGCCGGTCCGCCTGAAGCGCCCCTTGGACAATCAGCCGTTTCATGTAATCCTTGACCTGGAGATAGACCGGGCGCCCCTCCGCAAGCTTGAAATCATTGAACATACGTGCATCTCCTCCACCGTTATCATGGCATATTTGCGCAGACAAAAAAAGAACCGCGCAAGCGGCGATTTCCGCCGGGCGCGGTTCTCCGGGGGACCGGATCTCTTTTGTGAAACAGGCGAAACTGGTTTAAAATAATAGCTGTATTCATTAGCCTAAACGGAGGAATGGACTATGCTCTTTATCGATAACGCCGGAATTACGGACCCGGCCATTAATTTGGCGATTGAGGAATACGCGCTGAAGTTTCTGCCCATGGACGACAGCTACTTGCTTTTTTATATCAACAGCCCGTCCATTATCATCGGCAAGCATCAAAATACTATAGAAGAAATCAACCAGGAATATGTCCAAGAACATAATATCAAGGTGGTGCGCCGGCTGTCCGGCGGAGGGGCGGTCTACCACGATCTCGGCAACCTGAATTTCAGCTTCATTACTAAAGACGACGGCGATTCCTTTCATAACTTTCTGAAATTCACCCAGCCGGTCATCGACTATTTGAAGAGCATGGGCGTTAACGCCGAGCTGAGCGGACGCAATGACCTTCAGGTCGGGGAGCAAAAGATTTCCGGCAACGCACAGTTCTCGACCCGGGGGCGCATGTTCAGCCACGGCACGCTGATGTACGACCTGAATCTGGACGACGTGCAGGCGTCGCTGAATGCGAATCCGGAAAAATTCAAGTCCAAGAGCACGAAATCGGTCCGCAGCCGGGTCGCCAATATTAAGGAGCTGCTTGGAACAGACATGACCATTGAGGAATTCCGCGCGGGCCTTCTCCGGTCCATCTTCGGGATGGAGCCTGCCGAGGTGCCGCAGTACAAGCTTACTGAGGAAGACTGGTTCCAGATCAACAAAATCTCTGAGGAGCGTTACCAGAACTGGGATTGGAACTACGGCAAGTCGCCGAAGAGCAATGTGAAGCATGCGGTCAAGTTCCCCGGCGGCATCGTCGATATTCGAATGGAGATCAAGGACGCGCGGATCGAGGAAATCAAGATTTACGGCGACTTCTTCGGCGTGGGCGACGTGGCCGACGTAGAAGATGCGCTGCGCGGCAAGCGGTATGAGCAGGAGGAGATTCGGCAGGCGCTCTCCCATCTTGATCTGAAGCATTATTTCGGACGCATCGAGCCGGAGGATGTCATCGGTTTGATTTTTCTGGAGGAATAGGATTCAGGATTAGCTGACAAAAGCAAACGAAAAGCGCCCCGCCATGAATAATGCCGGGACGCTTTTTTTATATTTTGAGTCCTGTGTTAAACACGCTGTTTTCCGTCAATAGCACGAAACGCAGTCTCGATCGGATTTTGCAGCGGAGGATAGCTCACGCTCCGTTAGTTGAATACAGGCTTTTTGCGATGTTTCGTTCTTTGCTCAAAAGAATATGCTATGCGAATTAAAGTAGGCTCGCTAAATGCTGTTCCAGCAAAAGTAATCCCAAAGGGTCTGCCGTTCTCTCTATACCCCGCGGGGATAGCAATGGACGGATAGCCCGCTTTAGCGCATAGATCCGCTCCAATATAAGCAGGAAACATTATCGCATCCAATTGATTACGTTGTATCGCATAATCGATTCCTTCATTCTGAGCAAGATGCAAATCCATTATGGATTCCAGGATATAATCTTTATTTTTTAGGGGATCGGCCAGCCTTTCCCGGAACTCCAAACAATCTTGACCGTATTTTAGAGCTTTTTCAGCATGCTCCTTATTCCATTCGATTAGCTCGGACAATGAATGAATCGGCATGTGTGCCGGAAGGTGATGCAGATAATTCTCTATTCCATGTTTGAATTCCAGATTCATCTTATTCCACTTCCATGGTCCATGAAACGAGGGAATATCTATTTGCTCCACCACTTCGGCTCCTGCCTTAATCAAGTCGGAGATTGCCTGATTGAATAGCGCCTCATCATACTCGCCAGATTCTCGCACATGATCGGGTACCTCACAGAAGACTCCAATTCGCGCTCCGTATAATCCCTCTCTGTCTAGGCATGCGGTGTAGTCCTGCTTGGTATGACAGCTTTCATTCCGCCAAGTAGCCGGATCTTGCTCATCCCTCCCAACTAATGCACTAAGCAGAATTGCCGCATCCGAAACCGTTCTTGCCATCGGTCCGGCCGTATCTTGGGAGTAAGAAAAAGGGATAATCCCCGAACGGCTGATTAATCCAACGGTCGGCTTGATGCCCACGATAGACATCTGTACGGCCGGACTTAGAATGGAAGCAGAGGTTTCTGTACCTATCGCCGCCGCTGCGAGATTCGTCGCAACCGCAGCCGCCGATCCAGTACTAGACCCACCTGTGAAAAATTCACCATAAGGGTGCGTGACCTGACCGCCCTTTGAACTGTATCCTGCCCACATGGTGGAGGAAACGCCGTTGGCCCATTCTGTCATATTGGTCTTGCCCAAGATGACAGCTCCTGCTTCTCTTAACCGCCGGATCAGAAAAGCATCCTCCTTGCTTACATGCTGTGCCAATGCTAATGCTCCCGCACTAGTCTGCATCTTGTCTCCGGTTTCGATATTATCCTTCACAAGAATCGGAATTCCATGAAGAGGGCCTCTACTGCACTTACGCTGCCGCTCTAAATCGAGCGCCTCTGCAATGAAGATGGCATCGGGATTGATTTCCATAATTGCATTGATGTGAGGACCATCCTGATCATACTTTGCAATACGGGATAAATAACAAAACACTAATTCTCTTGAGGTAGTTTTTCCATGGGCCATCGCGTCTTGTAAATCCAATATGCTTGTTTCTTCTAGATCGAAGTTTTTTATCTTAAAAGGATCTTTCATATACACGCCCCATCAGCCCCAGTCTTCCAAAATTATGTAGTCAGTAATCCAATAATACCACGATGGATAACACTACAGCAGGATTGAGCTAGGGCGTGTATGCAAAATAAACCAGCCAGACCATAATCGAAGCCAGCGTCAAAAAAGCCTTGAACGTACACGTTAATTTGTCAAAGCGGGACGCTCTAGTATTACAGAAGATTTAAATTTACCGCCCCGTATTCTCTTAATAAAGAGTTCGGTAAGAGCCAAATGTACCGTTACCCCTTGGATCTCGGGCGCCGAATTTGAATAACAATTTTGCAGCCATTTCCAGGAGGAATTGCCGGATTCATTGACCAGCCTTAGAAACTCATCCGCATTATCGTTATTCAAAGCTTCGACCTGTTGATCCACCCGGCTATTTTCCTCATAAAAATGCAGCGCTCTCAGAAATGCTCTATCTCCTGCATCTCCCTGAGTTCCGTAAAGTGCTTCAACACCTCGTCTATACTCAAGTCATTGAGAACCTCTCCGCCAAAGTTACTCCCTCATGGATTATTATGACAATAAAAAAGCCGAACCTTTAAACTGAAATGTTCAAAAGCCCGGCTTGTGATTTTACACATATAGGAACAATAACCGTAGGAATTATAAAGCTAGGCTTCACGAGTCCCTGAATGATTACCCTTTTACAGCCGAACCGACCGTCATCGCATTCTCGACCTGTTCGCTGAAGAACAGATAGACAATAACCATCGGCAAGCTCGCAATCGTCATAACCGCGCCCATGCCGCCCCAATCGGTGCTGTATTGTCCCTGGAAGAAGAGCAGGCCGAGCGGGAGCGTCTTCATCGCTTCGTCGGAAATGAGAATATAGGCGAGCATGAATTCGTTCCAGTTGCTAAGGAATTGGAAAATGGCAACCGTCGCGATGGCGGGAGTTACTACCGGCACAATGATCTGGAGAAACATCCGGTAAATATTCGCTCCGTCCATACAGGCCGATTCCTCCAGCTCGCCGGGAATCCCTTTCATGAAGCCGTAGAATATCAGGCAGGAGAAGGGCAGGCCGATGGCGACATAGGGAACGATCAGCGCGCCGTAGGTATTCGTCAAATGAAAATCGCGAACCAGAATGGCAAGAGGAATCATGATCACCTGAAGCGGCATGAACATGCCGATGGTCATATACAATCTGACGCTCTCGCGGAACTTCCAGCGCATTCTTGCGATGGCGAACGAGAACATCAGGGCCAGCACAATAATCAGCAGTGTGGAAATGGTTGAGACGACAAAGCTGTTGATAAAATAGCGCGGAATATTGAACTGCGACCAGGCTGCAATATAATTCTCGATTCTGAAATGCGTCGGAAAGCCAAACGGGTTGGTGACGAAAATTTCATCGTTATTTTTAAGGGAATACGAAATCATCCATACCAGAGGGTAGACGGAAATCACAAAATAGATCCATAACGGAGTCTGAACCAGAACCGCTCTCAGCTTATTCATATAGCACTCCTTCCTTGCCGGACAACGCTCTATTTACGCTTCGTTCCGGTCAAACGTCTTATTGATAATCACTGTCGCCAGCAGGGACAAGCCAACCAGCACAACCGAAACGGCGCAGGCATAGCCATAATTGCTCTCCATAAAGGCATAGCGGTAAATCATGTACGTCAGGGTATAGTTGCTTGTTCCCGGTCCGCCGCTCGTCATAATCAGCATTTGCACAAACGCTCCGATCCCGGAGGTAATCGCAACGATCAGGCAGAACTTGTAGTTTTCCTTCATCAGAGGAATGGTCACCTTGCGGTGCGCCATCCATTTGGAGCAGCCGTCAATCGTAGCCGCTTCCATGTACTGTTCGGGAATGGACTTGACGCCCGCGTACAGCAGGCTGAACTGATATCCCATGAACTGCCAGGCATTGACGAACGCAATCGCAATAATGGAAACAGTCGGCGATGTGAGCCAGTTCTGCTGGTAAGGAATATGCAGCAGGTTAAAAAGACGGTTGATCAGCCCGTTGGCCGGGTCGTACATGGCAATCCACAATTGGCAGACAACGGTGACGGATAGGACGACCGGGATAAAATAAGACGTCTTCAGCAGCTTGCGTCCCTTGATGCGCGGGTCCGCGCAGGCCAGCGCGAGCACCGTCCCAAGTCCAATCTGGAACACCGCAAGCACAAGCGCGAAGAGAAGGCCGTTGCGCAGGGAAGTGATAAGCAGAGGGTCCTGCAAAAGATCTCTGTAGTTGGAAATCCCGTTCCAGGTTGCCGTGCTCAGCCCGTCCCAGTTAAAGAAGCTCCGGTATACGGTCTGAAGCACCGGATAAATAATGACGACGCTATAGATAAGCAGGGCCGGAAGCAAAAACAGCGCAATCGCTTTTTTATTGCTTAAATATCTGTTCATACCGTATGATTCCACTCCTTTTTTAGAAAGCAGCCCCGTTTTCCCATGGGAAGCAGGCGGCTGCTTTCGAACAGACTTCTCTGAACCAAGTTATTTATTTTCCTTGGCCAGAATCCGGTTAACATTATCTGTAAATTGTTTCACCGTAAAGCCGCTGACCAGCATGTTCTGGGTATTGTCATCGATTGCATTTTTGATCTGAATATTGCTGACCGCTGTCGCGTAGCTCTTCACGTTCGGCAGAACTTCATCCGCAATCCGCTTCATCATAGGAGGCACTTCGCCGGTCATTGGCTTATCCACTTTGACGGATACAATCGGGCTGCCCAGTTCGGTATATTTGTATTCGCTGTATTTTTGCGCAAGGAAGCTTGCCACTTTCACGGCCGTTTCCTTGTTCTTGCTGCTTGGGGATACCGAGAATCCGCCGGGTGCGCCCGCACCGTTGATAAAGCCTTTGCTGCTGTCATAGGTCGCTTCATCCTTGGCCGGCCAGTACATCCAGTCTACCTTGTCGCCCAGCTTTTCCGTGCTGCTGTAAATCTCCCATTGGCCGTTGACGAACATGGCCGCTTTGCCCGAATAGAATTGGGACGAAGCCTGGTCATAGTTGGTGTTGGTGGCGTTGGCATCGAACAGCCCTGCTTCCTGCAGCTTCTTCATCTGCTCAGCGGCTGTAACAAACGCTGGCGGCAGCGCGGCCGGCTTACCCGCTTCCAGATCGCCGAAGCCCTTTGCATCTTCCCGGGTTGCCAATCCGGCGTAGAAGGCGGTTGTAATCCATTTTTCCTTAGCGAAGATGGCCATTGGCGTGTAGCCTGCGGTGGAAAGCTTCTTGGCGGCATCGGCCAGCTGATCGACCGTTTTTATCGGTGTCTGAATACCGGCCTTTTGGAAGATTTCCTTGTTGTAGTAAAGAAGCTGGAACTCAATTCCCGTATAAGGGAAGGCGTACACATGTCCGTCCGGAGCGGTCAGCCGGGATTCGAGCCCCGTGTTCAGCTTGGACTTGAAGTCAGCGGTTTCCGGATAGCTGTCGAGCAGCTCGACGTTCTTGGATTTGGCAAAGGTCTGGAGCGTTGTCCAGTCCGTCTCGTAAATATCCGGCATGTTACCGGTTGCAGCATACGTTTTCAATTTCTGGTAGCCGTCCTGCACCGCTTCATCCAGCTTGATTTCCACATTCGGCATTTCCTTCTTCAGCTCTTCCACCGCATAGTCGAAAGGCTTGGCGGTATCTTCGTCAAAATGCTGCGCATATACTTTGATTTGAATTTTCTTCGATCCGTCGTTTGCCCCGCCGCTGTTTGCGGAGGAGGCTGAATTGTCCGGCTTGCTTCCTCCGCAAGCGGTCAACGAGAGGGTCAGGGATAGAGCAGCTAGTACACTAAGCGCTTTCATATATTTCGGTTTCATATTGAATCCCCTTTCTTTTTTACCTTCCCAAAATTCATCCTGTTTCTGAAACCGCTCTTTGTTAGCGCTTCCAGTCGGTTGATGTCTCTAATTATAGTGAAGCCCGCTATAACCGATAAGGGTTAAACCGGGCATAATCGGTAATATCCGGGACAAAAGCAGCCGCTAAAATGTCCGAAGTGCTTCGGAGCCTTGGATGGGTTATCCAGGCTGACATCGTAAAAAGCGGCCCAATACGGACCGCCCCATGATCGCCTATATTTAAAGCTATTGCCCGCTCTGCCGAATGCGGATCTCCCGCTGCTCGAATTCCGACGGCGGCATGCCGTAATGCTTTTTAAAGCTTTTGCTGAAATAATTCGGGTCGGCGTAGCCCACCCTTTCGGCGATTTCGGCCAGCTTGACGTTGCCTTCGGCCAGCAGATCTTTGGCCTGCTTCATCCGCGTATAGGTGATGTAATCGAGAACGGCAATGGCCCCTTCCTTGCGGAATACTTTGCGCAAATAGCTGGAATCGACATACATGCCGCTTGCCACCTGATCGACCGTCAGCTCCGGATCGGAGTAGTGTCGGTGAATGTAATCCTTGGCGGCCAGAAATAAATTATACGATTTGGAGGGGCGCGCGTCGGGTCTGTACTCGATCACTTTACGGTACAGACCGGCAATCCATTCCTCGGTCTCCTCCCAGGAGACCATCTCCCGAAGACGCTGCTCCGGTGAAGCCGCCGGCTGCCACAGGCTCTCCGGGTTCATGCCGATTTCGCCCGCATAGGACAGACACAGCGAAACATAGCTCATCAGAACGGTTAAAGCAAACCGGTCTCCGGTGCGCCGAACCCGAAACTGGGCAATGGTCCGGCCGATTTCGCCCGCGGCGGCCTCATGATCGCGCATCTTCAGTGCCATCAGCAGCGTTTCATGGGTTCCCGGATGAAGCTCGTGCCGAACAGGGGGCGCTCCTTCCCCGGGAGCCGCCGAGGATTCACTGAAGAGCGCCCGGGCCTTTTGCGCCGACTGTTCCTTAATGAACGGCAAAGCCAATTTCCCGTCGGCTTCGCCAGCCAGCGGGACGAATCCTTCCCGCAGACGCAGGGTTTCTTTGACTTTTCCCATCATGGACCCGAACTCCCGCTGGTCGAACGGCTTGAGCAGATAATCATGGACGCCCAGCCGCACCGCCTTTTGCGCGTATTCAAATTCATTATGTCCGGTTACAAAAACGATCAGCAGCCCGGGCACATTCACCTTCAGCTTCTCGGCCAGCTCCAGACCGTTCATATAGGGCATGCTGATGTCGATCAGCGCCAAATCGGGCAGGTATCGCTTCGCCTCCTCCAGCGCTTCCCGTCCGTTGGCCGCTTCACAGCAGATCGTAAAGCCGTATCCGCTCCAATCGAGCTTGCTGCGCATGTAATACCGGAACAGCGGCTCATCGTCGGCTATCATCACTTTATACATGGCCTGCCTTCCTCTCCTTCCAGGGCACCTTCATTTCCATTACCGTCCCTTCCCCCGGCTTGCTGCGGACCGTTAGCCCGTACGGCTCACCGAAGTAGAGCTTGATGCGCTCATAGACGCTGTATATTCCGATGGATGCGGGCTTGCCGTCCCCGGAGGCAAATCGCGTAACCTTCTGCATCTGCTCGGGTGACATGCCAACCCCATTATCGATCACGGCAATCGCCGCATCATCCCCGTCTCTTCTTCCCCGGATGGCGATTAGTCCCTGGCTGCCTTTCGTTTTCAGCCCATGGTAGATGGCATTCTCCACAAGCGGCTGGAGCGACAGCTTGGGCACCATCACGCCCGTAAGTTCCGGCGGAACATCGATTTCATAGCGAAGCACGTCGGGATTGCGGACCTGCATGATGTTAAGGTAATCCCGGACATTGTCAATCTCGGCAGCAAGCGGTATCAGTTCACTGCCCTTGCTCAGCACCACCCGGTAGAAATCGGCCAACGCCTTGGTCGTATCCCGGGCCTCCTCATTCATTCCCAAATCGTTCAGAACATAAATCGTATCCAGCGTATTATATAAAAAATGAGGCCTAATCTGCGCATGTATCAGAGCCAGCTCGTACTCCCGCTTGCGGCCCTGTTCCTCGGTTATGGCTTTCAGCAGCTCTTTGATCTGCTGCACCATGGAATTGAAGACCGTGGCGATCAGCCCGGTTTCGTCCTGCGTTGTTACCGGCGAGGAGACATGGATGTCGCCCTCCTTCACCTTCCGCATCGCCTTTGTAACCTGAAGCAGGGGGTTCACAATAATCTGCGACAGCTTCCCCGCAAGCAGCAGCGACAGCAGCAGACATAAAGCGCCGAAAGCGAACGTCAGGGCAAAGTTCCGGCGGATATCGCTGTTAAGCGTTTGCAGTGAAACCATGTTCACCAGCTTCCAGTCCAGCCTGTCATATGCGGTTACCGTTGCCAATTTGCTCCCTTCTCCCGAGCTGACAATGTCGGAAACCGGGGTTTCACGCTCCAGAAGATCCGGGGACACATTTGCCGCGAACGGCTTCAGCAGCAGCTGTTCATTTGGCGACGCAACGATTCTTCCAGCGCCATCCACAATATAATACTGCTTGGAAGCCAAGTTCTCGCCCATAACCTGTAGAATCGAAGCAAAGGTCGTCTCCCTGACATTGACAAACAGCGTACCCAGCTCATTGCCGGTATCCAGGTCGAATACGATCTTGCCCAGCGTCAGCACGGGAACAGCAGGATCACTGACCATAAAATCCCGCCGTTCCACCGGCAGCCAGCGGCCCACGCCATAGCTGCCCATCTTTTTCACCTTCTCCGGCAGGCCGCTATATAGTACCTTTCTGTCCCGGCTCTCTTGGGGAGGGCACGACGAATACACCCTTCCGGTCACATCGACGAATACGGCCGAGTCTGCATCGGGAAACAGCACCAGGTCAATGGAAAGGCGGCTCTCCATCAGATTGCGGAACTTCTCTTCCTCCAGTACCTCAGGCGAGGCCGAGCGTTCATCATACAGACGGTTGATATCGGTCAGCATAATATTGGCGCTGCTCTCCGTATTTTTCACGATGGAGTCAATCTGAGAGAGAATAAGCCGGGACTCGTCCCGGACGTTGTTCTTGGTCTTCTCAATCACCGAACGGCTGAACATTTCCCCGGACAGCAGACCAAGCGCCAGCAGCGGAAAGATGATCAGCGGCATAAAGATGAGGATGATCTTTCGGCGGATCGGCAGTCTCCCGAACCATCCCTTTATACCGTTTCCCATGCTCTCCCCCTCCTTATGACTACGCTTGCAAAATATCCGCCTTTTCATCCATGGACCTTAATCTCAGCCACGCTATTTCTCCGTTCAATTCATCCTATATCGCTTATTCATCACATTAATCATACCATGTATTCGATCGCCTCAAGCTGAATTCCATTATTTGTGCTTCAAGTAAGAAAGTCAAATCTTTTGACAAGAAAAAAGCGCGAAGGCTTAAGCTCCGGGAATCCCGGACGGTTAAAAGCTCTTCGCGCATCGGCCCGCGCGTTATGCGGACATGTCGAACTTCGAGAGTCCGAAGCCACCGCTACCGGCCAACAATAAAAGTAAGGACGACAAGCGCCAGCGTCAGCGCCACGCATGTGCCTTCTACGGCCCCGCCCTTCTTCGTGCCGGTGCTCATCAGCTTCAGGCGAAGCTTGAAGGGGAGGGGCGGCAGCGGGGTGATGCCCCGCTGGGTGAGGGAATCCGCGAGCAGATGCAGCCCGTAGGATAGTCCTCCGGCAACCCACAGCAGTTCTCCGCCTTCCATTCCCTTCCCGGCCATATACAGCAGCGCCGTCCACCCGGCCAAACCGTACAGCGTATGGGTCAGGCCCCGGTGGGGAACGACGGCGGCAATAGCCAGAATACTGCCCGCAATCGCATTCCACGGATCATAAGCGCTTCCGAACGCAATCAGCCCCACTGCAATCAGCAGCATGACGAGCTTGCGCAGCCTTCGTCCCGGCAGAAACGCCACGCTGCCGACGAGCAGCGCCTGCACGATATTCCAGGGATAAGGCGCGATGTCCGCAAAATACAAAAAGATGGCTGCGGCAATTAACGCTAACTGCAGCGTACGCAGCAGCATGGAGGGAACCGCCTTGCGCACGAGCAGCGAATTCGGCTCGTCGATGTCAGGCAGCAGCGAGCTGAGCGCCGCTACGGCGACGGCGGGAACCGTGATATGAATGCCGGCCAGCTGCATGGCCGACAAAGTGACTCCGGTGCTAATCACCAGGTGGGATTTGCCCATCATTGCTCTGCTTCGCCCCTTTCTAAGATGTCAGGAGAAACGTGGTGCGCCCATCTTAAAATGGACAGCCCTCTCTCATAAACGCGAACAAATGTGCGGCTACCGAAGTATAACAAGCCTTTTTCTTTTTGTCCAGTCCAGATTTGTGCAATTGTTCTCGCTTTCTTTTTAGGATACAATCTAGACAAATAGTCCGTTTACCAAGCAGAGGACTTACTAAGGAGAGAAACCGAATGTACAAGCTGATTGCCATCGATATTGACGATACGCTGATCAATGATGACAAGGAAGTAACCCCCGCCACGCAGGAGGCGCTGGAAGCGGCCGTCGCCAAGGGTGTGGTCGTTACGCTCGCCACCGGACGCGCCTACGCATCGGCCCAGGCCATTGCCCGCCAGACCGGTCTTAACGTGCCGATCATTACATACCAGGGCTCCCTGGTGAAGAACCTGATCGACGAGAAGGTGCTGTACGAGCGGTATGTGCCCCAGGACGCGGTTCATAAAGTCTTCGAATACTGCATAGAGCACAACCTTCACCTGCAAACCTATGTCGACGACAAGCTGTACTCCCGCGAGGAGAACCAGAAGCTGATCGATTATGCAACGCTGAACAAGACCCAATACTACATTGAGCCGGATTGGAAAAAGCTTGCCGGGATCAAGACCCCTAAGCTGCTGATCATCGACGATCCCGACTTCCTCGACGAACTGGCGCCCAAACTTAGGGAACTTCTCGGCGACGCGGTGCACATTACCAAATCGAAGCCGCATTTCCTCGAGATCATGCACCGCGAAGGCACGAAGGGACTTGCGCTTGAGTTCCTCGCCGATTATTTCGGCTGCGACGTGTCCGAGACAATCGCGGTTGGCGATTCCTGGAACGATCATGAAATGCTGGAGACGGCCGGCCTTGGGGTAGCGATGGGCAATGCCATTCCCGCGCTGAAGGAAATTGCGAACTATATAACGGCAAGCAATAACGAGGACGGCGTCAAGCAAGTTATCGATAAATTCATCCTGTAAAAAAAGACAAAGGGAGCGCGAACCCAAAGCCGTACGGGTCTAGCGCTCCCTTTGTCTGTATGTGTAGTGCTTGCCTTACGAAGCTTATACTTCGGCGCGTAACGCCGTGTGGTAAAGCTTCACCCAGTCCAGAGCAAACCCGGCGGAGTTCGCAGCCGCCAGTTCCAGGTTGGAGGTGAACAGCTCTTCCGCAGCGGTTCCGGCGAGGTCGGAAATGGCGCGCACCGCCAGAAACGGCACACCGAAACGGTACGCGGTTTGGGCGATCGCTGCTCCTTCCATATCCGTCGCCAGCGATTCCGGGAACCGCCCGCGGATGAAATCGGCCGCCTCTTTACTGCCAATAAAAGAATCGGCCGTCGTAATCAGGCCGGTGAAGACTCTCCCGTCAGGCTTTCCGGCGGCAAGCTGCCGCGCGAGAGCCAGAAATTCCGCCCGCGCGGGATAACGGGAAGGCATACGCGGCACTTGCCCGTATTCGTACCGGGCAAAAGCCGTCGCGTCAACGTCGCTGTAAGCCAGCTCTGTCCCAACGACGACATCGCCGATCCGCAAGTTGCTTCCAATGCCGCCGGCAGCGCCGGTATTAATAATCAGCTCCGGCCGGTAGCGCTCGATCAGCAGCGCGGTCGTCAGAGCCGCGTTGACTTTGCCGATGCCGCTCTGCAGCAGCACAAGATCCCGCCCGTCAAAAGTTCCGCTGTAATAGATGCCTCCCGCCGCTTCCTCTCTCCGGACATTCTCCAGCCGGCTTCTTACGGCATCAACCTCTTCTTCCATCGCGCCAATAATCGCTATACTCATTGCTTCTCTCCTTCAAACCAAGGCCAAAGGTTCCTTCAGCCCCGGTGTGTCTTCCCTTAGCGGCTCGCCGCAACCGTTTCGCGGACGCGAATCGCCGCTACAAGGCTCTCCAAATCTTCCATCGCACCCGCCACGGTGACCGCGTCGAACGTTCCCGGCATGCGGTGGATGGAAGCGCCCGGTTCGGCCGCGCGGGCCGCAACTCTGAGCCGCACCTCGCGGCTTAAGCCGTCCAGCCCCATATCCTTCAGGGCGGCAGGCAGCCCGATCTTCTCGTAGAACGGAAGAAGACGGACGACTTCCTCCTGCTTTCCTTCGAGAACGAGCTGAACAAGCACTCCGTACGCGACCTTACTTCCATGCAGCAGCCGGTGAGTCTCGGGCAGAATCGTCAGGGCATCGTGAATAGAATGCGCGCCCGCGGTGCGGCCGTAATCCTCGCCGAAGCCGCCCACAAGGCCCGCGGTCATAATATTCGTCTCCACCACCCTGACGAAAGCGTCGTTCAACTCCCCCGCCTCCTGCGCGGCAAGCGCTTCGGCGCTGTGGGCCATCAGATTGTCGCGGCATCTGCGCGCGGCATAATGAGCCAGCGCGATCTCTTCAGACGGGGAGGGCAAATGAGCGATAATCGCGTCGGCTTCATACCATTTGGCCAGCGTATCCCCGATCCCGGCGACCAGCAGCTCCGGAGGGGAATCCAGAATCACCCGCGGCTCCAGCAGTACGAGCGAGTTGCTGTGAGGATAGACCTCGAAGCCGACCATTGTTCCGGCCTTGTCGTACATCACGCTGAGAGAGGACCAGGCCGAGCAGGTTGCCGCCAAAGTAGGCAAAATAACGACGGGTATCCGCAGCAGCGCGGCCGCAGCCTTCGCCGAATCGCTCACCTTGCCTCCGCCGACGGCGATAATGGATTGAAGCCCGAGCCGGGTTACCTCCGAGGCGATTCTGTCCCGCTCGGCATAGGTGCATTCCCCGCCGTAGCCGTAAAACTGAATCTCCACCCGCTTGAATTCGGGAAAATAGCCTTTGGCCGCTTCCCAGGAACGTCCGCCGCGCACGACGAGAGCGGAGGAAATCCCCCTGCGCTCCAGGTGCTGCTCAAGCCCGTTCCAGCTGCCCGGCCCGCAAATATATTCCTGCGGAGCCGCGCGAACGATCAGTGTATCTGCCACCCTTCCCATTCCTCCTTTATTTTCATCCGCTGAAGTTCACCCTTCAGGATTTCGCCAGAGACTTCGGTTTAATCCCGGCGCGCCTTGCGGGCAAACCGGTTCCCCGCGGATTGTATACCCTGAACAAACACGATAAGAATGGCAACCGTTACGAGAATGACAAAGGTGTCAAAACGCTGGTATCCATAGGAGATGGCGAGATCGCCGATGCCACCCCCGCCGACCGTTCCGGCCATCGCCGTCGCGCCGATAAGTCCGATCGTTGCGGTAGTCATCGTCAGGATGAGGGAACCGAACGCCTCGGGGAGCAGAAAATGCCAGATCACCTGAAACGTCGTCGCTCCCATCGCTTCGGCGGCCTCCATAATGCCGGGACTGACCTCCAGCAGGGAGTTCTCGACCAGCCGGCCGATATACGGCGCCACATAGACAACCAGGGGAACGATGGCGGCGCTGGTCCCAATCGAAGTGTGAACGAGAATCCGGGTGAACGGAATGATGGCGACCAGTAAAATAATGAACGGAAGCGACCGGATGATATTGATCAGCGGATTAAGCACCGCGTAGACGAACCGGTTCCGCAGGATTCCCCCCGGCCGGGTAATTACAAGCACGATGCCGATCGGGATGCCGAGCAATGCTCCGAAAAAAAGCGATACGCCGACCATGACCACCGTTTCACGCAGCGCCTGAAACAACTGATCGGCGGTTATAATCGTATTCATACGGCTGCCTCCTTAAACGTTCTCTGCTTTACCTCGTCCTTAGCGTCCTCTGCTTCCGGAAGGCTCTGATAATCCCGAAGCTCCTGAATCTCCACACCCCGTGTTCCGAGAAATTCCGCCGCCCGGAAAATATCCTTGTCCTCGCCCTGTATCTGCAAGATCAGGGTTCCCAGCGTGGTACTCTGGATTTCACTCATGTTCGCAAACAGTATATTGACGCTGACGTTATATTTTCGGATCAGGCTGTCGACGATCGGCTCCGAGGCATTTCCTCCTACAAATTTCAGCTTGAACAGCCGCCCCGCTCCATTCGGCCGAAGCGTCCGGAGGACGCTATCCGGGACGGAGGTTTGAATAACGGTCCGCACGAAGCTCTCCGTCGTGGGATGCTGCGGGTTGCCGAAGACCTCCAGCACCTCGCCCTGCTCGATGATCTCGCCTTTTTCCATAACGGCCACCTTGTTGCAAATTTGCTGAATGACGGCCATTTCATGGGTGATGATGAGAATGGTGATGTGATACTGTTCGTTGATCTTTTTCAGCAGGTCCAGAATCGATTTGGTCGTCTGCGGATCAAGCGCCGAGGTCGCTTCATCACACAGAAGAATCGAAGGATTGCTCGCCAGCGCCCGGGCTATGCCCACCCGCTGCTTCTGGCCGCCCGACAGCTCTTTCGGGTAACTGTCCGCTTTGTCGCTGAGTCCGATAAACTGCAGCAGCTCGGTCACGCGCTCCCGGATGCGCTTCTTGTCCTGCTTCAGCAGCACGAGCGGAATGGCGATGTTGTCGTATACCGTCTTCGATTCCAGCAGGTTGAAATGCTGAAAAATCATCCCGATCTTCTTCTTGGCCTTGCGGAGCTGCGCCGGCGAGAATTGATCCAGCGCTTCGCCTTCCACCAAGACCCGGCCTTTCGTCGGCTGCTCCAAATAATTAACCATCCGGATCAGGGTGCTTTTGCCGGCTCCGCTGTAGCCGATGACGCCATAAATATCGCCTTTCTCCACCCGCAGGTTCACGCCCTTCAGCGCTTCAATCGTCTGTCCCTTGCGTTTAAACGTTTTGTGAATATCCTGTAATTCGATCATCCTCGATGGCTCCTTTCGCTTGAATGAACGGCAGACCCGCGGAAGATTCCCGACTTGGCAATCCGCTCGGCGGCTTCCAGCAGCAGCTCCTCGCTGTTCACCAGTCCAACCCGCACATAGGAATCGCCCTGTGAGCCGAATCCCTCGCCCGGAGCGACCGCAACGTGGGCCTCTTCCAGCAGCTTCTCGGCAAATTCCCGCGAACGATAGCCTTCCGGCACTTTAAACCAGGCGAAAAAGGTTCCTGCGGGAGCGGAAACGTCCCAGCCGATGCTGCGCAGCTTCGATACCAAAATATCGCGCCTGCGTTCGTAGCGTTCACCCAGCTCTTTCACTTGGCTTTGGGGTCCGAGCAGCGCGGCGGCAGCGGCATCCTGCACCGCGCCGAATATCGTGCTGTACACATGGGTGTGATACAGCTTCAAGGCGGCGATGACCGAGGCGTTGCCGACGGCGAACCCAAACCGCCATCCCGCCATATTGAAGGTCTTGGACAGCGAATAGATTTCCGCGCCATACTCCTTGCCTCCGGGAACCTGCAGAAGGCTGATCGGCTTATGTCCTTCGAAGCCTAACGCGCCGTACGCGAAATCGTTCACCACTGGAAAATGATGCTCGGCGGCCAAAGCGATCGACTGCTCAAAGAAGTCCCGCGTCGCCAGCGCCCCGGTCGGATTGTTCGGGTAATTCAGCAGCAGCAGCTTCACGCGACGGAGGGCCTCATCAGGAACCGTGCGGTAATCCGGCAGAAATCCGTCCTTCTCGTATACCGGGATCGCATGCACATCCGCTCCGGCCAGCGCCGCGGCCGCATAATACGGCGGATAAGCGGGATTGGCCGTCAGCAGAATGTCCCCGGCACCGAGAAAGGCCTGCGAGATCCCCATAATGCCGATGCCCGATCCGTGAAAAACGGCAACCTCCGTTTCCGGGTCCAGATCGACGTCATACTCGCGTTTGTAGAAGGCGGCGACGGCTTCAAGCGTACTCTTTTTTCCGTAAAAAGGAGGGTATCCATGGTTCTCCGGCTTGTCTGCCGCTTCCTTCAGGCTGCGAACGATGTGTTCCGGGGTCGGTTGATCCGGATTTCCGCTGGATAGATCGATAATATCAATGCCTCTGCTGCGGTAGTCGGCCACTTTTTCCTTAAGTACCCTGAAATAGTGCTCGGGGAGCCGGCCAATGACAGCGGAAGGTTTAAAATTCGCCATGATAACACCTCCTCCTGATTGTTATTCGTTGAAATAAGCCAGCAATCTGTAGCCTTCATACGCCGGATTGGATTTGATATAGTCCTTGAATTCCTGGGAATGATAGCCTTCGATAATGTCCTTAACGAACTGCTTGTCTTTGTTTTTGCTGTCCACCGCCACGATGTTGGTGAATGGGTCCGTCATATTTTCAAGCTTCAGCGCCGTGGTGAGTTTGATATTATTCGCAATGGCGAAGTTACCCTGAATGGCAGCATAATCCACATCCTGAAGCGCCTGAGGCCCCTGCGCCGGCTCCGTCGCCACAAATTCAATGTTATGCGGATTGGAAGTTACATCGTTAAGCGAGGTTTGCAGCGGATCAATATTGTCCTTCAGCGTAATCCAGCCGATTTCTTTCAGAATCGTCAATGCCCGTAGCATATTAACCGGCTCGTTCGGCAGATTGACCTGGGCGCCGTCGCTGATTTCATCCAGACTCTTGTGCTTCTTCGAATAGAGGCCCATCGGAGGCGTCGGAACCTGCACTGCACCAATCAGGTTGATGCTTTCTCTTTTGTTGATCGATTCAAGGTACAGGGAATGCTGAAACACATTGGCGTCAATCTCCCCATTCGCCACCGCAACATTCGGTTGAATGCCGTCCGTGAACTCCTTGTATGTAATCTTGTATCCTTTCTTCTCAAGGTATGGCGCTACGCCGTTCTTGAATTGATCGCTGTAAGGCCCCGGATTAAAGCTGATTCGCAGCGTCTTGGATTCCTCCTTCGAGCCGTTTCCCGAAGATGAGGCGCCTGTGCTTTGACCGCAGCCCGAGATGAGAAGCGCAACAGCCATAATGACAAATAACGGCGACATCCATTGAATCTTTCTTTTTTTCATACTAGTTTCCCCCTTAAATATCCACTTTGATAAAATATCCGATTTTCAAACTTTACCCATTAAATTAATCGGATTTTAATTGTTTTATATCATAGTATGCATCTTTATTACTGTCAATACGTTGGGAACGCGGGTTATTGCCGATTTCATTAACTCTATCGAATAAGTATGAATTAATAGTTTACTTCGAATTCCGAGTATGCTACTTTGAAATAAGAGTGCAACTCATAGAAACATAGAACAACTCGCGAAAGGAAGAGACCTATGGCAAAAGTCGAAAGTTTTCAACTCGATCATACGAAAGTTAAAGCCCCCTATGTGCGCGTAGCCGGGACGGAACGAAACGGAACAGGAGCCGTTCTGCAAAAATATGATTTAAGGCTGCTTCAGCCAAATACCGATGCAGTGCCGACTGCGGCCCTTCACACGCTGGAGCATCTTTTGGCAACCTATCTGCGCGATGAGCTGCCCGGAATTATCGATATTTCGCCTATGGGATGCCGCACCGGCTTCTATCTGATTATCTGGGATGAGCATGAGCCGGCCGCGGTCGCGGCGGCGCTAACTAAAGTGCTGCGCAAGGTTCTGGAGACGGAGACCGTACCGGCCGTCAGCGCGCTGGAATGCGGCAACTACAAGGACCATTCCCTCTTCGGAGCGAAGGAATACGCCAAGCTTGTGCTTGAGGCGGGCATCAGCGACGATCCCTTCTCGCGTTAAGCAAGGAGCGAGCAAAGTATGCTGACGATCAATCTGACCGGCAGGACGCTGGTTATTACCGGAGGCTTGTCGGGAATCGGCAAAGGAATCGCGGATTTGTTTCTGCAGGCGGGAGCCAATGTCGTTATCGGAGATATCGCCTGTGAAGGCGAGGAGCGGCCCTTGGAACGGCTGGCGGTGATCCGCTGCGACGTGACCAAGGAGGAAGACGCCGACAAGCTGATCGCCTATGCCGTGGCAACCTTCGGAAGAATCGATTTCGTGGTGAACAACAGCGGGATTTCAACGATGGATTTTGCGGTGGACATCAAGGAAAGCGACTGGGATAAGGTGATGGACGTCAACGCCAAAGGCGTCTTTCTCGTCTCTCAGGCGGGGGCGAGGCAAATGCTGCGGCAGGGCGGCGGCGGACGCATCATCAACATCGCCTCGCAAGCCGGGAAGAACGGCTACCGCTGCATGGGGAGCTACGTCGCCTCCAAGCATGCCGTGCTCGGATTTACCAAGGTTATGGCCCTGGAGCTTGCCCGCAAGCAAATCCTGGTGAACGCGGTATGTCCGGGCATAGTCGAAACGGACATGAAGCGGCGCGAACGCGTGGAAGGGGCGCAGCTGCGCGGCATGACGCCGGAGGACATTTTGGCCGAGGACTGTTCGCAGGTGCCGCTGGGCCGGACGGCGCAGCCGGAGGATGTCGCGAACGTCGTGCTTTTCCTGGCGAGCCATCTTGCGTCATACATGACCGGACAGGCGATTAATGTGACAGGCGGCATGACTATGAACTAGTTCAGGGGCGGCATCGGTGCGGGAATACTCATATAGAACGAAAAAAGGAGCGAATCTGCCGCGGATGCGGTTGGTTCGTTCCTTTTTACTAATCAGGCGCTACCGGTTCACGGACCCCTTCCGACCGTTCATCTGCCGCTCTCCCGCTCTTGTTTCGAGCGTTTCACGTTCCGGAGAATGGCGTCCGTCCTGTTAACCGGCATCGCCTCTATTCGTACTCAATGCCCCTTACTTTGGCGAACACTTTTGTGTTCTCTAACTCTCCGTTCTCCCCTCGCCGGTTATTTCGGTAAATGCCCTCTAGCGTAAAGCCCGCACGCTCCGCGACCGCCGCGCTTTTGACGTTCTTCGCATTGCACCGGATCTCGATCCGGTTCGCCTCAAGCTCGCGGATGGCGAAATCGGCAATGCCGTTCACTGCCTCCGTAATATAACCGTTCCCCGCGCAGGAGGTTCTGATCCAGTAGCCGGTCTCGAAGCTCCGGATATCCCAGTCGATCCGGTGCAGGCCGCTGCTCCCGATCAGCTCTCCCGTGTGCTTATTGAAAATAAGCATATGCAGCTCCGAGTGCTTCAGAAACTCCACCCTTGCCAGCCGTATATGCTTCTCCGAGTCCTCCAGGGTGGGGGCGGTTCGGGCAAAAGGCATCCACGGCCGCAGCTCCTCCAGACTTTCCAGAATCGCCTCGTTCATCGCAGCGCCGTCTCCCCACAGCGGAGCACGGATCAGCAGCCGCTCCGTCTCTAACCTTTCGGGAATGGAAAGCATAATAGGATCAACAGAATGCGTCATGGCAGTCCCTCCGGGATTTAAAAGTAATGCCATTATATCACTCGTTCCCCGCACGGAAGCCGGTATTATATGAACTAATCTTGTCCGGCACCGGTGCCTTCCCCATACCGGCTCAGCGCGCCGATAATGTCGTCCCGCAGTTTCTCATGATCGACACCGAAGGTTATCCTTTAACCGCTCCCGCGGTCATGCCGGCGGTCAGATATTTTTGAACCGAGAGATAGAAGAGAAGCGTGGGAACGAGCACGATCGTCAACCCCGCCATTTGCAGCGTGTAGCTGCGGTTATACTGACCCGCGAAATTGGCCAGACCAAGCGGAAGCGTCTTGAGTGCACTATCGCTGATCAGTACCAGCGCGAAGGAGAATTCATTCCAGTTATTCAGGAAATTAATGATAAAGGCCGTCGCCAGCGCTGGCGTCAGCATCGGAACAATCAGTCGTCCAAATACACCCATCACACTGCAGCCATCCACAATTCCGGCCTCTTCCACCTCTTTCGGAAAAGCGTTCATGAAGCCCGCCAGAATAAAGATCGTGATCGGCAAATTGAAGGCCGTATAGGGAAGCAGCAGAGTCAGTCGGTTATCCAGCAGATTAAAAGTGCGCATTTCGATGAACAACGGTACGAGTGTGGCGTGGATCGGAATCAGCATGCCGAAGGTGAAATAGACAAGCAGAAAGCCCTTCGATTTGAACTGAAATCGGCTTAAAAAGAACGCGGCCAAAGCTCCGACCAGCAGCGTGAGCACAACCGAGGCCAGCGTAACTGTAATGCTGTTGACAAGATACGGACCCAGCTTGGCCACTTTCCAGGCTTCAATATAATTGCTCCACATCGGCTTCCGGGCCACTCCGAACGGATTCATGGACAGTTCCTGCTCCGTCTTCAGCGAATTAAGAATCATCCACAGAAGAGGATAAATGTTAACCACTAGCAGCAGCACGAGAACAAGGCGGTGGATATGAGCCGACAAGGGCCGTTTGAGCAGCAGTCGTTGTACCATAGACAAAAATCACCTCTTCAGAGATCGCATCATGAACTGGCTTATCATAATCAGGCCAAAGCTGATAATGATGATTGCCGTGGAAATCGCGCTTCCGTACCCATATTTCATCGAGTTGAAGGTCTGGGCGAACATGTAAGTGGCTCCCACTTCCGTGGAATGGCTCGGTCCTCCGTTCGTCATGATGAAGATCAAATCGAACGCGCGGAGCGCGCCGCTGATGCACAGCACGATGGAAGCAAAAATCGTATCCGCGATAATCGGCACCACAATATTCCATGTCCGTTTAAAACCGACGGCGCCATCCAGCTCCGCCGCTTCCAGCACCTCCGACGGCACATTTTGCAGCGCGGCCAGAAAGATTACCATGTACAGCCCGGTATACTGCCAGACCACCACAAGACAGAGTACAAAGATCGCAAGCCCCGGATTGCCAAGCCAGTTCTGCGCCCAGTGGTCCAGACCGAAAGCCCGCAGCGCCGTATTAACAAGGCCAAATTGGTAGTTGTAGAACATATTCCAGATCAGGGAGACAACGATTGTGGAGATGACGACAGGCATGAAGAAGACCGTTCGAAAAATGCCGTCTCTGCGGAACAGCTTGCCATTCAGCATAATCGCGAGATATAGGCCAAGCGGGATTTCTCCCAGCACGGAGAAGAGCACGAAATAAAGATTGTTCCGGATAGACTGCCAAAAGACGCCGTCGCCGATCAAATTGGCATAATTCTGAAGCCCGTGCCACTGTTTCGGCGAGAAGCCGTCCCATTTGAACAACGAGTAATAGATGGAGCTGAGAATCGGATAGACTGAGAACAGGGTATAAATCAGCAGGGCCGGAAGGAGTCCGGCGGCTATTATCCATTTACGGCGAAGAAGAATCTCCATGCTCGGTACCTCCGGGTAAAAGTGAAGGCGGAGAGCCCCTGAAAGCCTGCTCTCCGCCTGAAGAACATTATTGGCCCAATTCCTTCTGCAGCTCCTCCGCCACGGCCTCCGGAGCGCTTCCGCCTGGCGTAGTCAGTCCTTGAAGGCCGTTTTTGGTTGCCGCGACTACGGTAGCGGGCATTACGATATCAAATACCGGAGTAACTTCCTTGACATCGCCAAGCGCGCCGGTCATTTCTTTAAACAGCGGATCGATATCCGCAGGCGCCTCTACATTGGCCGGAACCATATTTCCCGACCGGATAATATTTTGGTAGGATTGTTCACTATACATGAACTGCAAAAACTTCTCGGCTGCCGCCTTTTTGGTCTCGTCCAGCTTTGCGTTCAAGACAACTCCCTGATTCGTCGCACCCGGCATCGTGGACATGCTGCCTTTGCCTTCCTCAATTTGCGGGAATACGGCGAAGCCTACTTCAAAATCCGCAGCCTTATCCATGGAAATTTGCTTGACTCCCCAGCTGCCGTCTATATACATAGCTGCATTGCCGGAGAGGAACAGATTGGTCGCCTGCACATTGTCAATACTGTTCAGATCAACGTTAAACGCTCCCATATCGGAAAGCTCCTTGATATCTTTCAGGGCGTTCATAAAATCCGGGTCGGTAAACTTCTGTTCTCCCGACTTGATTTTCGCATAAAGATCCGGCCCCGAGATTCTTTCATTAAGAGGCGACAGGAGAGACGCCAGCAGGACGCTGCCCGTTTTATTGCCATAGGCGATTGGAGTAATATTTTTGGCCTTCAGATCCTTCACCATCGCTTTGAAAGCTTCATACGTCTTCGGAAATTCGGTATAACCGGCATCCTTCATTATTTTTTTGTTGTAAAAAATGACCGTAGCGTATGAAACCTCGCCCGGAATCCCGTACTGCTTGCCATCGACATTAAATTCTTTGATTTTCGAGGACGGTAAAAAGTCTTCCTTCCAGTTGCCCATCATATCGTCAATCGGCATCAGCGCGCCGGAACGGGCGATCTGTTCAAACGTGGAACCCCCGCCGATCATCAGAATCAAATCCGTCAATTTGCCCGCAGCCGCAGTCGTGCTTAATTTTACCGGGTAATCGTTATAGGGGATCGTTTCAATGTCCAGCTTGATATCCGGATTGGCTTCCTGGAAAGCCATTGCATTTTTATAATAAACGCCTGTAAAAGGATCGTTTTCCGACCATGTTGTCATAAAAGAGAGCACAACCGGCTCTTTCTTCGCTTCGCCCGATTGGCCCGAGGCAGTGTCCGCATTATTGGACTGTCCGCAAGCCGATAACACGGCTATCATGGCAGCCACCAGCATGCTTGTACCGATTTTCTTCGTCCACTTGATCTTCATTAGATGCCTCCTTATGGTCATAGTTCAGCAAGCAACGACGATTGCAACGCGTCCGAGTCTATCCCCCTCTCTTTGTATAATTATGCTGACCCCTTGCTCCTGTCATGTCAGTTAAAAAGACGCATTCGATCAGGCTTGTCAGAATTAATCACACCTTAGCATTGTTTCAAATTCAGGCACACTAGACAGTTTGTCAAAAGGCTATTATTTAAATTTTGCATAATTAACAATGTAAATGATTAAACTAGAATCCTTGGTGATTTGTGGATATTTAATCGAAAAAACGCATAAAAACCGTCACACCAATGTGACGGCTTTCGTTAAATTCATGTATTGTTTTACCCAAGGACCAAAATGTTATTCTTCGATCCGGTGCCCCAGCGGCACGGTCTTGCCCGCATACCCCAGCTCCACATTTTCCGGCAGGTCATACGCCTTCCGCAGATCCACGTCATGCGACATATGCGTGTAAACGGCCCGCCGCGGCTTCACATCCGCAAGCAGCTCGGCCGCTTCGGTCATATCATAGACAGAACGGGTCGACAGTTCGGCTTCCTCATGATAAAAGCTGGTACCCAGCACAAGCAGATCCGCTTCCCGCATTAACCGGGTCTCCTCATCTCCCAGGGAGATCGAATCCGGACAGTACACCCAGGCGTAGCCCTCTTTTTCCAGACGAAAAGCGTAAGAGTAGCCGTTTTTGCCGTGGTTTACCCTCCAGGCGGCGATTTGCCACCCGTCCAGCTCGATCCCCTCATCAAGAGGCATCAGTTCGATATGGCTTCCCAGCCAGGGATACTGCCGCAAAATAACCGGAATGACCTCCGCCGGCGCATACAACTCGCCCTTAATCCCTACCCAGCGGCAGGCATCCGCCCATTCCGGCAGACCGCCGATATGGTCAAAGTGAGGGTGGGTCACCAGCAGTCTGCACATAACGCGAATGCCAAGGCTCTCCATCTGACGGCGCCAGTCCGGCCCGCAGTCGATCACGAAGAAATCGTCACCGCTCTCGACCAGCACGGAGGACCGCAGCCGCGCGTTCGTTCCGCTTATTCTCGCTTCTTCGCATACCGGGCAGCCGCAGTACACCCTCGGCGTTCCCATGGCGTCGCCCGTACCCAGAAACTTCAATGTATCCATTTCTCTACTCCCCCTTCTATTCTCACCCAGATTAGACAACCTTTCTGTATTATAAAATAGGAAAACGCTGTCTGCCTAATCGGACGTAAGAAACGTTATTCCCGGGCGACTTGTCTGCGGAAACGTTCTTTAACTGCAAAATCGACAATGTTTCCATACCGATCCGCTTCAATATGACAGCACCCTGTTAATTTTCGTCTTATTCTCTCCCGCCCGCGCTGAATTCTCGATTTGGCTCCAGATAATGAGATGCCCAGACTCTCGCTTACCTGCTTATGAGTTAATCCTTCTAGATAAAGTGTCAATGCATTATGGTAGGCTGCAGGCAGTTGCCGGATCGCTTCTTTCATACAAAAGAGTACTTCCTGCGAAAAATCTTCTCTAGCCGAATCCTCCGATACGCTCAATTCCAATTCATCCAATATAACAGTTTTGTGCACTTGGAGCCGGTAATAATCCGTAATGCTGTTCCGGGCAATCTGGTAAACCCAAGGCTTGATTTTGGTTGGATCGGTAAGACTTGCAAGATTGGCATATGCCTTCAAATACACATTTTGCACAATATCATCCACAGCGGTAGAACATTTTACCCTTGCGGCAACAAATCTTTTGACTTGGTCATATAGTTCAAATAACTCGTTATGTTGAGTTCGCATAATGAGAGGTCACCATCCAAAAAAGTTTTTGCGTCCTTTTCAAAAAAGCCCCGTCATCTTAAGTGTAAAAGAAAAGGGAGGAGAGAAACAAGGAACTTTGATAAAGATGTTAGGTTAATGAAGAAGAACCGTCAATCATACTAGAGGAGGACGTTCAATGGAGTACACTTATTTGGGACGAACCGGCCTGAGAGTCAGTCGCCTTTGTCTGGGAACGATGAATTTTGGTGTTGATACTGACGAGCAAACTGCATTTCGCATTATGGATGAAGCGCTGGATGCCGGAATCACTTTTTTTGATACTGCGAATGTATACGGCTGGGGAGCAAATGCAGGGCTTACAGAAACTATAATTGGTCGCTGGTTCGCACAAGGGGGTCAACGTCGTGAAAAAGTCATCCTGGCTACGAAAGTGTATGAACCTATATCTAACCCGCTCGACGGACCAAACGACATAAGAGGATTATCCCTCTACAAAATTAGGCGACATCTGGAGGGATCGCTTCGACGGTTGCAAACCGATCATGTGGAACTATACCAAATGCATCATATCGATCGGCGTACGCCATGGGACGAACTTTGGGAAGCATTCGAAATACAGGTTCGCACAGGCAAAGTCAGTTACATTGGTTCCAGCAACTTTGCTGGTTGGCATCTGGTAAAGGCGCAGTCGGTCGCTGAGGCGCGGCATTTCATGGGACTCGTCAGCGAACAGCACAAATTCAACCTGCTCGAACGGCTACCCGAACTGGAAGTACTGCCGGCTGCACAAGACTTGGGGTTGGGCGTGATCCCATGGAGTCCGTTGGCTGGCGGACTTCTTGGAGGGCGTGCGCTCGCTACGGATAGGGGAGTCAGGACGTCCGCACTTTCGGAGCGAATCGAACGGCATCGGGTGCAGCTTGAAAAATATTCAGCGTTATGCAGGGAATTTGGAGAAACAGAGGCGAACGTCGCATTGGCGTGGACGCTTGCACATCCTGTAGTGACAGCGCCGATTATCGGACCGAGAACAGTTGAACAGCTTAGAGACACATTGCGGTCCGTAGAGATTCGGCTGGGGGAGGACGTTATGCGCGAGCTTGAAGCCATTTTTCCTGGGCCCGGCGGTGTGAGCCCCGAGGCTTATGCATGGTAAGTTGAGTTAATATACCAGCCATAACTAATAAAAAAAGCAGACCGCCTCTCTCATGAAGGGTAGTCTGCTTTTTCTCATTGGCTTAAATTCCCGCAAGCACCTGGTACCATACGCCCCGTTTCGAGTACAGCGTGCTGCGGACCTTGTCCCATCCGCCCAAATAGTCGATATCGAATAACCCCGAGGGGACGGGGAACCGGCTCTGATTGGCCTTGTACACCTGCTGATCAACAGGCCGAAAACCATGCTCGGCGAAAATCTCCTGCGCCTGAGGCGACACCAGGAAATCGACGAAAGCCTCGGCCGCCTTCCGGGTGCCGTGCTTATCGGCGTATTTATCGACAACCGCCGCCGGATTCTCGATCAGAATTGTATCTTTGGGAATGACCACCTCATACTTCACGCCTTTGGCAATCCGCGCCAGCAGTTCGTTCTCATAGGTTACAATGACATCGCCGACGCCATACTCGAACGCAGCCATCGAGGCGCGTCCGCTCTTGTCCAGCGACTCTACATTGGCGTGGACGTCAGCCAGAAAGGCTTTGGCCGCCTCCGGTTCCTTCTGCCCGTCCTTCTCCTCCGACTGCTTCAGTCCGGCGCCGTAGATCGCGTTGATATCCCACTGGGCGCCGCCCGAGGTCTTCGGATTGGGGTACAGCACCTTTACACCGGGCTTCGTCAAATCGGCAAAATCCTTAATCCCCTTCGGGTTGCCTTCGCGCGTGCCCATCACGACGATCGAACGCGTCACCATGCCGTTCTGTCCCCGTTCCTTCCAGGATGGGTTCACCAGCCCCGCGTCGACCAGCTTGTTGACATCGCCTTCCATCGCCAGAAGCGTCACATCGGCCTCGAATCCGCCGGCGATCGCCCGGGCCTGAGTCCCCGAAGCCTCATATGACTGCTGAAACACTATCGTTTGTCCGGTCTCCGCCTTCCATTTCTCCGCAAACAGCGGCAAAATATCCGCCATCGCATCCTTCGCCACGCTGTAAGCACCAATGACCAAGGTTACATCGCCTTTTGCCCCGGCTTCCGACGCCGTGCTTTTCCCTTCCGCTGCGCAAGCGGTAAGCGTCAGCGCCAGCAGCAATACGGCCAGCCATCCGTGCAGTTGTCTGCTCCTTCTGAAAAGCTTCATTTCCAAGCCTCATTTCTTCCCAAGTTGCCACGCCAAAAATTTACCCCGCAAAGTGAAGTCCAGCTCCGGCGCCAATTCAGATAACGCCGATTCCTCTGCGGGGAACGGGTCTTAAATATATACCGGCATCGGATCTTCCTTCAAACTGTTCTCCTGAATCCAGCTGCGCTCGTCATTGAACAGGTAAGCGCGGTGCACCAGCACGGCAATTTCCTGCCCCACCTGCAGCGTTTCCTTCTCCAGCGAACGATAGGTCACCAGCTTGTGACCGTTCACTTCAACCTCGACCAGCCATTCGCTGCCCCGGAATTGCAGATGTTTGACAATGCCTTTCTCGGTTGCCGAAGCCATTTTGAAATCCTGAAGGTCGCCTACCTCGATGTACTCGGGGCGGATCAGCGCTTTGGTCGGCTGGCTGCCTTCCGCCGGCTTGAACCCTTTCAGCTCGGCCGCATTCTCGATCAGCGTCGACTCGCCGATAAAGGTCGCCACGAACGTCGTCTTCGGCTCCTTATAAATATCCCAAGGCGTGCCTTTCTGCTCCAGACGGCCCTGATTAATGATCATGATTTCGTCCGCAACTTCAATCGCTTCATCCTGGTCATGCGTTACAAAAATAGATGTGATTCCTACGCGCTCAATCAGTTCCCGCAGCCAGGAGCGGAGCTCTTGGCGGATCTTGGCGTCGATCGCGGCGAACGGCTCATCGAGCAGCAGCAGCTGCGGCTCTGGCGCAAGCGCCCGGGCGAACGCCACCCGCTGGCGCTGACCGCCGGAGAGCTGCTGCGGATACCGCTTCTCGAAGCCTTTCAGCCCTGTTAGCTCCACCAATTCCATAACCCGATCGCGAATGAAGCTTTTGTTCGCTTTTTTCACTTTAAGCCCGAAGGCGATATTGTCATATACCGTCATATGCTTGAACAGCGCATAGTTCTGGAACACGAAGCCAATGCCCCGCTCCTGCGGCGGAAGGTTATTGACCACCTGCCCATGAAAGACGATTTCGCCGGCATCCGGCGTTTCAAGACCCGCCAGCATCCGCAGGATGGACGTTTTGCCGCCTCCGCTCGGGCCGAGCAGGCCGATCAGATGACCTTTTGTAATTTCGAAGCTGACATCCTTCACCGCATGAAAATTGCCAAAATGCTTGTTAAGTCCGCGTACTTCCACGTGCATGTTTAGCGCACTTCCTTTCTTTTCTTGCTCCATTCCATGAGCAGCAGAAGTCCTACCGAAAAAGCGGCCAATACCAGCGCGACGCCGCCTGCCGCACTTACATTAAAATTCTCGACATCCTGATAAACCAGCGTCGTCGCCGTCTGAGTCTTGTTCATAATGTTGCCGGATACGACGAGCACGGCCCCGAATTCACCCAGCGAGCGGGCAACCGTAAGAATGACGCCGTAGGTTACCGCCCATTGAATCGAGGGCCAGGTTACCTTCCAGAAGGTCTTCCACCCGTACGCGCCGAGCGTCGAAGCGGCCTCCTCCTGCTGCCCGCCGATTTCCTGCAGAACGGGCATCACTTCCCTGACCATTAGCGGGAATGTCACGAACAGAGTGGCGATGACCATCCCTGGAAAAGCGTAGACGATATTGAAGCCAATCTGTTCAAACACCGCCCCAAGCGGGCTGTCCGGGCCAAGCAGCAGGACAATCATCAAGCCGCCGATGACGGGCGATACCGCGTACGGAAGATCGACGATGCTGTTCAGCAGGCTTTTCAGCCGGGGGCTGAGCCATTCGGCCCGAACCAGATAAAGAGCCGTCATGATGCCGAACACGGTGTTCAGCACCGTCACCGTTACCACGACCAGCGCCGTCATCATCAGTGCATGCAGCGCCTCCGGCCTTGTCAGGGCATCCCGGAATCCGGAAAGGCCGTGACTGAAGGCATTGGAGATAATTTTCCCAAGAGGAGCGGCTATTAACAGAAAGAAAACGATATAGGTAAGTCCGATCCACAGCCTTCTCATGCTCTTCTCCCCCTCATCTGCGCCATGTTGATCAGCCAGAGAATCAGGAAGGAGAGCGTCAGCAAAATAATAGAAACGGCCGCGGCTCCGGTCGGATTGTCGCTCTCCACCTCGCCGTAGATAAACACCGACGATACGAGCGTACGTCCCGGGATATTGCCTGCCACCAATACGACGGCCCCGAATTCGGCAAGCGCCCGGGAAAAGGCAAGCATGCCTCCTCCGATCATGCCCGGCGCCATGGATGGCAGAATAACCTTCCGGAACACACGGACGCCGGTGGCGCCCATGGTATAGGCCGCTTCTTCCTCGGAAGGATCAAGCTCTTCCAGCAGCGGCTGTACCGCCCGAATGACGAACGGAAAGGTTACAAACACCATCGCGATGACAATGGCCGGCTGATGAAAGACGATTTCCAGCCCGAGCGCTTCCGCCGCACCGCCGATCAGGCTTCCCGGTCCTAGCAGGAGCAGAATCATCAGCCCCCCAACCGCCGTCGGCAGAGCGAAAGGCAGGTCCACCATACTGTTCAGCAGCGACCTTCCGGGAAATTTGTAGCGGACCAGCACCCAAGCGATCATCGTTCCCAGAACGACGTTGATAATGGTCGCAACAAGCGCAAGCCTTAGCGTGAGCAGCACCGATTTCCAGGCTATGGGATCAGATATGCTTTCGGCAAAATTTTTGAAACCGAGTGAAAATGAGTTGTAGTAGACGCCAAGAATCGGAAGCACGATCAATACGACGAAGTACAGCAAAATCGTGGTTCGAAATCCCCAGGTCCATCCTTTGTGTCTAAGCAGCGAATTCAACAGATAATCCTCCTACCTCCGGATGACGGGTCGGTATACTCGCCATTTTAGGCGACCTGTAATTCCTATTAACATACTGGGTTTAATAATTATTACTACTTTACCACCCTCCTCTTGCCATCGTCAATTACTTTCGAAGCTTTTTAGGGTAAAATAGTTTGTGAACGGGTTGAAATCGACTAAGAAAGGGGAATCCGTTAGTGTTGCACACGGCAGAAATTGCTACAAGCAAGCGGGATGAGCTGCGGGATATTACCAGAGAGGTTATTTCATATGTAAGAAAAAGCGGCGTCCGGAACGGTATAGCGGTTGTATACTGCCCCCACACAACAGCCGGCATCGCGATCAACGAAAACGCCGATCCCGATGTGAAGCATGACGTACTGATGCGCCTGGATGAGGTATATCCATGGGAGCATCCCAAATATCGCCATGCGGAAGGCAATACGGCTTCGCATCTCAAATCCATAACGGCGGGGCCATCCCAGAGCATCATCATCCACGAAGGTGAGCTGCTGCTGGGACGGTGGCAGGGCATTTATTTTTGCGAATTCGACGGCCCGAGACGGCGGCAATATTATGTAAAAATCATTGAAGGGTAAGAGCAGGACATAAGAAGAAACGGCTTCGCCGTCCTCTGGAAGAGGACGGCATCCGTCTCTCGTAAAAATATCAGGGTAAAGATAAGAGCGAAGCTTATACTTTCTGATATTTCAAGTAAAAGGCCGCTTTCGGAACTAAACGCCGAATCGGCCTTTTAACTTGTGCTGCACCTCTTCGCTTTTACGTAGCAGAGGAGCAACCGATTACCAATTCACAGCCATAAAGCGTAAAAGGATGAAAAAATATCCGTCTACAGGCTGCGGCACAACACCCGGACATGCGACAGCGCCGCCGATTTTACATCGTCAAACTTGATCTTGTCCTGAATGTAGTACGAAATAAAGCCGTGGGCCGACAGGAACATCGTCAGCGGCACACTCTGCCAGTCCTCAGGCACATAGCCTTCTTCTTTTAAATAACGGCGCACCATACCGGAGAATAAATCGAAACACTTCCCTTGTTCCGCTCTACAATATGCCAGCAGCTCTTCGTCCCGGATCATGAACATAATCTCGTACTGATACGGATGGTCCAAGCCGAAGCGGATAAACTCCAGCATCAGCTGCTCCACCTTGCTTACTCCCTCTTCCGGAGGTCTGTTCATCGTCTCGTCCAGCAGCTCGGCCAAACGGTTGAAGTCTTCAACCACAATCGCGTAGAACAGCTCCGCCTTTTCCTTAAAGTGGTAATAAAGGGATCCATGACTGTATCCCAAATGTTGACCAATGCTGCGCATGGAGATGGCCCGATAACCTTTCGTGATGAAAAGATGTCTTGCCGCCTCCAGAATCCTTTCCCTCGACAACTCCTGTTCCACTGCTCTTCTAGCCATAGTTGTTATTCCCCTTCTTCGTAATAGATCTGTCTTCCCTCCGTTACAACCGCTTGTCCCTGGGTTAAATCCGTTATCCATGCCTTGAAGGCATCGGCTTCACCATTCCGCGGCAGGCATGTCAGCTTGACCTTGTCGGTGAACTCCGTTTCCCCGGTTCTGGTCCCCCGGCCTCTCAGTTCATTCTCAACCTTGCCAAGCCAGGTATAATCCAGTTCCACAAAAACTTCACGGTGCAGAACGCGGGTGATCACTGCTCCGGCTTCCAGCGCCTGTACCGCGCCGTCCGTGTAGGCCCTGATGAGGCCGCCCGCTCCAAGAAGGATGCCGCCGAAGTAACGTGTGACGACTATAGCCGCATTTTTGATGCCCTGGTTGCGAATGACTTCCAGAATCGGTTTCCCTGCCGTACCGCTCGGTTCCCCGTCGTCCGACTGCTTCTGAATTTCATCCCGTTCCCCAATCATATAAGCGGAACAGTTATGCGTGGCATTCCAATGCTTCTTCTTAATGTCTTCAATAAACTGAACCGCTTCATCTTCCGTCTCTACCGGCATGACATGTCCGATAAAACGCGATTTGCGGATAACGATTTCCTTGGAACCGGAAGAACGCACCGTCCGGTATTGTTCCAGCATTGTTCATTCATTCCTTACTCGCTGTAATCTTGGTATATACGAGGAGCAGCCCGCGGTATTGGATTACCTAATGGACTGCTCCCTGGTGGATTACTGTAGTGTGTTATGAGATGAGAAACGGCAATCTACTCGGTAAGTCTGGCCTCGAGCTCCGCTTTTTCCTTTTCATAGCCCGGCTTGCCGAGCAGCGCGAACATGTTCTTCTTGTACGCTTCTACGCCCGGTTGGTCGAACGGGTTGACGCCAAGCAGGTATCCGCTGATACCGCAGGCTTTTTCAAAGAAGTATACGAGATAGCCAAAGCTGTATGGCGTTTGATCCGGGATCGTGACAACCAGGTTCGGAACTTGCCCGTCGGTATGCGCAAGCAGCGTGCCTTGGAACGCCTTCTTGTTCACAAAGTCAACGGTCTGTCCGGCCAGGAAGTTCAGTCCGTCCAGGTCGTCCGGATCGCTCTCGATTGTAATATGCTCCCGAACTTGATCCACTTGGATAACCGTTTCAAAAATGTTGCGGTTGCCCTCCTGGATGAATTGGCCCATCGAGTGCAGGTCGGTCGAGAAGTCCACGGAGGAAGGATAGATGCCTTTGAAGTCCTTGCCTTCGCTCTCGCCGAACAGTTGCTTCCACCATTCCGATACGTAGTGGAGCGACGGCTCGTAGTTGACGAGAATTTCCGTCGTTTTGCCTTTGCGGTAAAGCGCGTTGCGGACGGCGGCGTATTGATAGCTTTGGTTCGTTGCCACGTCCGGATTGTTGAACTCGTCGGCGGCTGCGGCTGCGCCCTTCATCATTTCTTCGATGTCGATGCCGGCAGCGGCAATCGGCAGCAGGCCAACCGGCGTCAGAACGGAATAGCGTCCGCCCACATCGTCCGGAATGATGAACGACTCATAGCCCTCTTCGTTGGCGAGTGTCTTAAGAGCGCCTCTTGCCTTGTCGGTTGTGGCGTAGATCCGCTTGCGCGCTTCTTCCTTGCCGTATTTCTTCTCCAGCTCTGCGCGGAATACGCGGAAAGCAATCGCAGGCTCGGTAGTCGTGCCGGACTTGGAAATGACGTTGACCGAGAAGTCCTTGCCTTCAAGAAGCTGAATCAAATGCGTAAGATAAGTCGAGCTGATATTGTTGCCCGCAAAATAAATTTCAGGCGTCTTCCGCTTGCCCTTCTCCAGATTGTTGTAGAAGGAATGGGTCAGCGATTCAATCGCTGCGCGGGCTCCCAGGTAAGAACCGCCGATGCCGATAACGATCAGCACATCGGAGTCGTTCTGAATTTTCTTCGCGGCCGCCTGGATGCGGGCGAATTCTTCTTTATCGTAGTTGTGGGGAAGATCGATCCATCCGGTATAGTCGGAACCCGTGCCAGTTTTGGTATGCAATTGCTCATGGGCTAATTTGATTGGTGCTGCAAAATAGTCGATTTCGTGCTGGTTAATGAAGGACAGGGCTTTGCTGTAATCAAAACTGATTTTTTTGGACATCGGTTATGGAACCCTCCTGTTTAGCTATCGATTTGACACGAATTGTAACAACTTTATAATAGGATACTTTAATTTCACTGGGCTGGCAAGGTCCTAGGGCACAGGCAAAAGTATCATTTTGATAAAAACGGAGTCTTTGACGGAAGCGTTTCCCATGCAGGTGCGGCTTGTGCGGGTTGGAACCTCTCTCCAGCTCGTGCTAAAATGAAAAAGATTAGGCTGGAAGTCCGGGGAAATATGCTGATTCGGAACTGGTTAGTCCTACTTCCGCAGTTATTTCCGTTCTTCTGCTACCTCTAACAGCAAAGGTGTGAAAATTTATGAAACAAATCGGATTTATCGGACTCGGTACGATGGGAGCGCCTATGGCCTCCAACCTTCTGCGGGCAGGATTTCAGGTAACGGTGTACAACCGAACGGCCGCAAAATGCGATCCGCTTGTGACAGAAGGCGCCACCGCCGCCGCTTCTCTACAGGCCGCCTCGGAAGGCAAGGACGTTATTATTACCATGGTCAGCAATGACGATTCGATCCGCGAGATTTATTATGGTCCGGAAGGGATTCTGGAAGCCCTGAAGCCGGGAGCGATCGTGATCGATTCAAGCACAATCTCGCCGGGACTGGTCAAGGAAATCGCGGCCGCCTTCGAAAATAAGGGCGGGCATTTCCTCGACGCTCCGGTAACCGGTAGCAAGCCGGGCGCGGTGGAAGGCACGCTCGTCTTCATGGTCGGCGGCAGCGCCGATGTTATTGAAGCGAGCCGCGATGTGTTCGACGCCATGGGCAAGCTGCTGCTTCACATGGGCGAGAATGGCAGCGGCGCAGCGGCGAAGCTGGCCCATAACGCGATGGTCGGCATCCATAATATTGCGCTTGCCGAAGGCTTCTCGATCGCGGTGAAGTCCGGTGTGCCCGCGGACAAGTTCCTGGAGCTGATACGGAACGGCTCGGCCGGCAGCAAGCAGGTTGAACTGAAGGGCCGCAAGATTATCGAGAGCGACTTCAGCAACCAGTTCTCGCTGGGGCTGATGCTGAAGGACCTGAAGCTGGCCACCGCGCTGAGCGACGCAAGCGGCGTTCCTACCCCGGCCCTGGAACTGGCCAAGAGCCTGTTTCAGGCGGGCTATAACAGCGGCAGCGGCGAGGAAGATCTCTCGGCTGTCGTGAAAACCTACGAAGCCTGGATCGGCCGCAAGATCGGCGAATAAGGGCGGCGGAGCTCGAAATCATATATAAACTAACGAACAGCCTGCCTCCATGCAGTATTTCGATCTGCATGGGGCAGGCTGTTTTGTGTGTACTAGGAAGGCTTTAAAGTTTCGAGCCGGAGATAATCTACTTCCTGCTGCCATCGCCGGCGCCTCGCGTAAGGCGGCTTATTAGCGGCCGGTTAAGGGGCTGGCGTCGTCTCCGGCGCCGTGCTATCCGGTCCGGCGCTATTCGTTGCGTTTTCCGGGCTGGCACTTTCAGCTCCGGCGCCTTCAGTTTCAGTGGTGGTCGCTCCCTCTTCCGCATTGTCCGTCTTGGCGGGTTCCACAGGCCACCGGAGAACCGCCTCGCGGCCATCCAGCCACCACTCCCCTTGTCCTGAATCGACACGGAGCCATGAGCCGATCCGGCCCGTTACTTTAAGGCTTTGCGAAGACAAATAGGCGACTTTTGGAGCAAAAGCATCGGGATATTTGCGCAACACGGCTTTTTGCTTGATATCGGCTTCCGCACCGATCTCTTCCACAATTCCTAGCTGACCGGGAGCGGGATGAATCCATCCGGCACCGGTTTCCGTCTTGATTTGGTACCAGTCGCCTTTTCGGGCAAGCGTTAATACGTCATGCGAACTGGTAACCGAAGAAGACGGGGCGGCACCTGCCCCCTGATAAATAGGCGTACTTGCAAACAAACTCATGTGTTGATTCAGAATCTGAACATTCTGCCGCTTCAGCCATAGCTTATATGATTGCGAAGCGGTATATAACGGAACCTGTCTATTCTCGTTCCATATTTTCCCGAAGGCGCTCAGCGGTACGTTGCCTTCCCCCGCGTAATTTCCGATTTCAATCGTAAAGCCCGGACGCCCGAACTCCTGAATGTACCAGTCCTTATAGCCTCCTCCCGATGGATTTTTTTCCGGCCGGACTAGACTGTAGCCTGTTAACCGTGCCAGCGAGGAAGCGATCTCCCGATCGCGCGCCAGGTTTACGGGAAGCGTCCGATAATTCCAGAAAATAATTTCGCCGGAGCTGTGGTAAGAAATCGTAATGTCCGGATCTATTTTATAGGTTAAGTCCATCATCATTTTAACTTCGGGCGCCTGGACCGGCTTTGTTCCTCTGTAATTTTGGTAGTTCGGGTAGCTGACCGCATTTTTCATCGTGCTCCAATTGGCCGGATACTGGCGGTTCAGATCGAGTCCCTGCATATTGGCCTTCCAACGGGTAAAATCGGCGCTGCCCCTGTTATAGCGGCTCAACAATGCGGCTGCGTTGTTTGGCAAACCGGCGGTCCCTTGCTGAGACAATGTTACCCCGTCCGGGTTAACCATCGGCACGATCCAGATGCTGACACGGTTCAGGATCTCCCTGATCTTATAGGGTCCGATTGACTTATCGAGAGTATAGCTTTGAGCGTATGTATCAATCATTTTCATCAGCAGTGCGGTTGTCATCCATTCCCGGGCGTGATGCGAACCGTTCAGGAACAGCACCGACTCCCCGCGGCCAAGCTTTACAGCCCACAGTTGTCTTCCGTACGCGGTCTGACCTAAAGTCTGGACGGACACCAGGTCCGGATACGCGCTTGCGAACTTCTCGATATCTCGCTGCATGACGGAATAGGAATAGACTTGTTTGGGATTTACGATATCGGCGGAGGCCCGGGCCTCACCGGTTGGAAAAATAACAATAGATAGCAGAAAAATGTGGAAAAGAATTAGAGAATAATAGGTTGACTTATACGACATTCGTTTCAGCGTTTCCAGCCCCTTAGATCGATGTATGAATCTATCATCTTATTCATCGTCTGCGGGCTGCTATTTTTGAATATTTGAATATAACAAAAAGCTTGAGTTAACGTCTATAAAAAGAAGAGAGAGCATCCTTCGCCTTCTTCAGGCGGGAATGCTCTCTCCGTTAGGATAATGTTCCTGACGATTTACAAGCTCTTCGGGTAAGAACAGCAGTAATCCGTCACTGTAAATACTTCAAGTGAAAATTTCGAATTGCCGGGCACATGGAAGGTCTCCGCTCCGTCAATTTCCTGCCATACTTCGGAACCGGGTAGCAGAACCTTGAGCTTGCCGGACAGAATTTCCATCGTTTCCGGTCCGTCTGTACCGAATTCATACACACCCGGAAGCATGATGCCAAGCGTCACCTTGAGGCCGTCCTCCAAAATTACCGTGCGGCTGGTTACTTTGCCGTCATAGTAGACATTGGCTTCTTTTTGGATTGTCGCGTTTTTAAACTGACTCATTTTTTTGTATTTCCCCCCTTAATTCCCGATATCCCAATTATTCTACAGCAAAGCCTTCACGCGGTTAACGACATTTTCCACAGTGAAGCCATATTCTTTAATAACCGTGTCGCCGGGAGCGGAAGCGCCAAATGTGGTGATGCCCAGAATGTCGCCTTGGTCGCCGACATAACGTTCCCAGCCGAAAGTTTGAGCCATTTCGATTGCAAGACGCGCTTTGACATCCGGGAGGATGACGGAGTCGCGGTAAGCCTTATCCTGCTTCTCGAACAGATCCCAGCTTGGAAGGCTGATTACGCGGACATCAATGCCTTCTTCGGCCAGAGCGGCTTGAGCTTTAACGGCCAGTTGTACTTCGGAGCCTGTAGCAATGATTTGCGCCTGAGGCTTGCCATTCTTGGCATCGGAGATAACATAGCCGCCGCGCTTGATGTTCTCGCGCACACCGTCCACCGTACCGGGCAGAATCGGCAGGTTCTGGCGGGTAAGCACGAGCGCCACCGGATTACCCTTGTTCTCTACCGCGTAAGCCCAAGCGGCAGACGTTTCATTCGCATCGGCAGGACGGATAACGGTCAGCCCCGGAATGATGCGCAGGGAAGCCAGCTGTTCGATCGGTTCGTGTGTAGGTCCGTCTTCGCCGACAGCGATACTGTCATGAGTCAGTACGTAAGTAACCGGCAGCTTCATGATCGCAGCCAAACGGACCGCTGGACGCAGATAGTCCGTGAAGACGAAGAACGTGCCGCCGAACACTTTGAGTCCGCTATGCAGCGCAATACCATTCATGGCCGCAGCCATGCCGAATTCGCGGACGCCGAAATAAATGTTGCGGCCGTCGTAGGATTCCGGTGTAAAGGAAGCTAGCCCGTTCAGATGAGTCATCGTGGAGCTTTCCAGGTCCGCGGAGCCGCCGAACAGCTGAGGCACGCCCGCAGTTAATCCGTTCAGTGCATTCCCGGATGCCACACGGGTCGATACCGCTTTGTCTTCCGCTTGGTAGAACGGCAGCTTGGTGTCCCAGCCTTCAGGAAGGTCTCCGTTCAATACCGTTTCGAGCTGCGCAGCCAGTTCCGGATAAGACTTCTTGTATGCTGCGAACTTCTCGTCCCACTCTTTGTTTGCCGTAATGCCTTTTTCTTTCACTTCGGCAAAAAGGGAGCGGACTTCATCCGGAACAAAGAAGTCTTCTTCATATACCCATTTGTAGAATTCCTTGGTCAGTTTTGCTTCTTCGGCGCCGAGAGGAGAACCGTGTGTGCCGCCGTGCCCGCCCTTGCCCTGCTTGTTCGGTGAACCGTATCCGATCACGGTCTTCACTTCGATAAGCGTAGGCTTGTCCGTGACAGCCTGCGCGTCCGCGATCGCCTTGCCGATGGCCGGAAGATCGTTGCCGTCCTCCACGCGCAGCACATGCCAGCCATAAGCTTCAAAGCGCTTGGCAACATTTTCGGAGAATGCGAGGTTCAGCTCGCCGTCAAGCGAAATGTCGTTCGAATCATAAAGTACGATCAATTTGCCAAGCTTAAGATGACCCGCCAGCGAAGCGGATTCGGAAGAAATGCCTTCCATGAGGTCGCCGTCGCCGCAAATGGCATAAGTATAGTGATCGATCACATTAAACTGATCTTTATTGTACGTAGCGGAGAGCTGAGCTTCCGCGATCGCCATGCCGACCGCCATGCCAATCCCCTGGCCGAGCGGACCCGTTGTGGCGTCAACTCCCGCCGTATGGCCGAATTCCGGATGGCCCGGCGTAAGGCTGCCCCATTGACGGAACTGCTTCAGTTCTTCGATAGGCAGATCGTAACCACTAAGATGCAGCAGGCTGTACAGCAGCATGGAGCCGTGGCCGGCGGACAGGACGAACCGGTCGCGGTTGACCCAGGTCGGATGATCAGGGTTATGAGTCATCGTCTTCGCGAAGAGCTGATAACCCATAGGAGCCGAACCCATCGGCATGCCGGGATGGCCGGACTTGGCTTTTTCAATCGCGTCGATGGCCAGAGTGCGGATCGTCGTAATCGCCAGATTGTCGACTGTCGAGTTCTCATCCTTATGGATCGCTTGCTCTTTTGCCTGTTGTTCAGTCATTCAAATAGTCCTCCTCTAAGTCTCAAGAATGTCATTTTGACTATTATTGTATCACTAATGTGGAAGCATTACCAATGTTTTTGCGAACCAGGCGCTTCAACCCTTTAAGTTTCGCAGCTTGGTAATTTTTATACACTGAGTTTCGGGCAGATCGAAGGCTAATTCAGCTATTTTCTCATTCTTATTTCACCCGATGACTGCGGAAATATTCGCTCCAATTCTCCGAAATGATCACGGTTACCTTGTCGATCTTCGTGTTATATTCGTTCTTCGCCGTGAAGGTAAAGGTCACCGGTCCGTTTGGCAGCTTCTCAAAAGATGAATCGTAGAGCTCTCCCGTCCAAAATGTCTTGTCACTGTCCGCAGGATGCAGCTGTGCCGTAAATCCGCCGTCCATGTTCACGTCAATCGTATCCGGCAGCCCGGTAGCGTCCGCCTGAAGCATAAATTTCTCTCCGGCCCAAAATACATTATAAGCCCGCGGGCTTTCAGGGTCACCCGACATCTTTAGGTTATAATTCTGCCGGTTATTGTTCCATTCCGCGGTGTGCTTTACGCCGCCTTTTACGCTCAGCAGGTTAACCATAAAGTATTTTCGCGGCGAAGCAGCACTCCAATCAAAACCATCGAACGCCTCAACCTCTGCCGCATACTTTTGGTTCTCCACAAGCGTCCCGGCCGGTACGGTCCACTGCTTCTGGCTCGACGCCTGATCCCCGGACTGAACCACCAGGTTACCTGTTGCAGCATCCAATATACGCACCCGGTACCGCTGCTGCTCATCATTGTCATCATCGGTATAGCTCCATTTGATAATCGGCGTCATCGTACTGGAAATCGTTGGCTTGACTGCCGTGTCGCTTGTTGGATAGGTGAGGTTCACCACGGGAGCCCGATTTTTTACGATGAATGAATGAGAGACTTCCCGCCACAACCCCAGCGAGTCGGTAACAACCTGGCGGATGGTAAACGTGTCGTTAGTTGTGAATTGTTTCGTAAAGCTATCGGACGCGCTGATTAATCCTTCGGTTCCCCCGCTCGGTTTCAGGTAATATTTGTAGGTCAGAGTGTCTCCCTTCGGCTGATCATCGTCATGCGCTGTGCTTGTAATTTGCAAGACATCGGTTCGGTAAATCGGCGTGAGGACTGCATCTTTTCCAGTGTCCGTAATCAAGGTGAAACCGGGAACCGGCGGGTTGTCGATGATAAAGGCTTTTTCATTGGAGATTTCAGACCAGTTATTTTTGGAAAAAGCCCGGCCCTGTACGGTATAGAACAGAAATCGCTCCAGAGAGTTGTCCGGCATTTTATATTGTCTGGTGTTTCCGGAACCATCTGTATTTTCAACGCTTTTGGCTAACAATCCATCCTTTGTGTAAAATTCCAAGCGGTACTTTTCCTGCTCGTCGTTTTCCGGATCGGCATAGGTCCACTTGATCAGTGGATCGCCCTCTTGCTCGGCATCGATAATGGAAGGGTTGTCCCTTGTGCCGGCCGGGGTGGTTAGGGTCATGGATGGAGCAAGATTCTCCGCTACTGCCACTTTTAACGTCGCTATATTGGATTTGTCGCCAATTTGATCCACAACCCAATGTTCCAACGTGTAAACTCCCGGCTTATCGTAGGTGATCTGCACATTTTGCGTTCGAAGCATTTCCTTGCCGCCATCTGAATCTGTGATACGCCAATAATACTGTAGGCTGCTCACATCAGAAGGATCTCCATCTTCATCGGCTGACGTATACGTATAGGTGTTGTATTGAAACGCCGTATCAGAACCGGTTATCGCCGCGCTCGGGATGTGATTCAGAACGGTAAAGAGCCGCGTTGCGTTGGAGCCTAAGACGCCGTCAAAGGCCGATAGACGCATTTCCCAGCCGTCCGAAACGGCTTGCTTCTCGGTCAGTCCCATCTGCGTAATCAGGCTACGAATATTGATATTCTGATTGCGGTTGCCGCCTGCGTAATAATAATTACCTCCATTTATTCTGCCGTTCCAGCCGTAGATAAGCGCTTCGCCGTCGGCGTCCGGATCAGGGGTTGTATTGGTCATGGCTACGACCGAATCCCGGTACAACTCAGTTGGCATAGTAAAGGAGGCAACCGGAGGCGAATTGACCACCTGAACGGACTGCGAATACGGATTGGACCATAACCCGCGGTTGTCATGAACTTTAAGAGTAACCTCGTAGTTCCCTGTGCCAAAACTTGCAATGTTGGGTGGAGTCGTTGGTCCGCCGGAATGATACCAGACTTGCTGCCAGCCGTCTTTGATCACTCGCCACTCATAGGTATCAAGATTATCATTGTCCGGATCAAAGGATTGATCTACAATCGTTGTGCTGCTTCGGTGGCTGACATAGTTAGGCGTTACGGTAAACAGAGCAACCGGAGGCAAATTGCTTGGGCTGCCGACCGTGACCTGGTACCAGTCGCTCCATACACCGATCCCATCCGGTCCGTCAATATCCCGCACACGAAGCCGGATATCGTACTGATCGCTGCTCGGAAGCGAAGAGAGCTGCCCGTCCGTCCAGACTTCATCCGAAGTTTTCTTGTACTGCCATTCCCACGCGTAGATTCCCTTCGAAGGAGCCGTGATATGGTCCAGGTCATAGGACTTGTCGGCAAGAGTCACGTTGCCGTTAATCAATTTGGCCGTGAACAACGCAATGGGCTTTCGGTGTACCAGGAAAGTCATGCTGGATAAATTGTCCCGGCTCCATTTTCGGAACTCGTCAAACCGGTAGTCGTCCAGCGGGTTATCCCGATTTTGAAAGCTTGCCACATAAGCGCCGGTATACGGGAAAGACGTATATTTACTGTTTCTCCATAGTCCATTGTCCGAAATCAAACCCATCGGATTGTCAAAAAGATTCGGGTCCTGCTCATATTTGTACCGCTCCGCATACTTTAGATCACTTTCGTAGTCGGAATAAGTGCCGGAAATACTGACCGGTTCATTGATTAGGAAAAAAGCCTTGTTTTTCAGCCTTTTCGTGACCGTGATGCTGCTTGAGGCTTCAGCCTTCTTGTTCAATGGGTCTACGGCTTTTACGTTTATCGTATAGGTTCCCGGAGACAACCCGTCCGTAATCGCGTCTATTGGGATACTAAACGTTTTGGGTGATGCCGTACTGGAAAGTGAAATTTTTTTGTAAAATACATTAGGGATCTCCGCAATCACATTCAGGGTGTCGTTATCCGGATCTTGAACATAGCCTTCCAGGTTATAATTGCTGAACCCCGTTTCATTCATAATGGTTTGGCCAGAGGCAGAAGTGAGCGTTAGAGACGGGGCTTTGTTGTTCGTCAGTGTAAACACTCTGGAATCGCTTACCGTATATTCATGATAGCTCTTCATACTATATAATTCTTCCCATCGATCGACCACGTTGTAGGATTCAGTGAAGTCCTGGTAAAAATAAATTCCGCTTAGCTTTAAACCCGGAGAAATATAAGTTGTAAATGATAATGGCAAGTCTTTGATTTCGTCCGTATACGAATACTCGGATAACCAGTGCCGTTCTTTGATCCAGGGAAGGAATGTGGAACCGGTCTTGTCGACGAAAGAAGTGCGATAATCAGGGTTATCAGGATCAAATGACGAAAGGCTGGATACATGGTAAGTTATCGGAATTGAATTTCCATCAATATCCTTTACGTATCCCCCCACTGAATTTTCATTACGATAAAAGTTTCTCCATCTGTCGAATGACGGATTAACAGGCCACTCCGATAATTCCTGGCGATTAATCACCCACTTAGTAGGTAAAAAAAAGTTGCTTAGCGTGACATTGAGTGCCCCGGTGACCTGATTATAGGATACGTCCATCGTGTAAGCAGGCAAATCAATATCCATGGTACTCTGAAACCAATTGGGGTCTCCCGGATAGGATGCCGGTCTGGAACCTGTAATGTGTGTAGCAGGTACATAAATCGTGTCATAGGTGATGACTTCCCCGGCAGCTTCTGCGACATCCGACTTCCAAGGTCCCTGGAATACGGAAGATAACACCAAAACAATCAATAGAATCTTTAAAATACGCTTCATAATATCTCCCCTTACCATGACCAATCGACGATAGGGGCACGGTTATAAACCGTTACGATTTTTTCAACTGCGCTCTGTGTATCCGTATTGGCCGACTTCCGGTCTGCTGCACTTACAAATTCGTCAATCGTCGGCTGGTCAAACTCTTCGGTTACGGTAAGCCTGATTTCATACCTACCTACTTTGTCCGGATTGAAGTTTACCCTGCTTTCATTGGCATCGCTAAGAATGACCCAGGATTCATCGGAAAAATCCCCATCATTATCTGAATCGTAGCGGTACTGCCAAAGCCGATGACCGATGTAATCATAGTCGGGTGAAAAAGAAAGATCATCGAGAACAACCGCTGCCCTATTGCCGTTGTCCGGATCGCGGTAAGCTTGGCTCGGAACGGAAATATACGGGACAGGCGGTTCATCCGGCACGATATCAAACGTGATTTCTGCAGTGCTGGAGTATCCGACAATGTTCTCCACATAGATTGTTGCCTTGTAGGTGCCCGGCTTTTTAAACACGACATCTTTATCGCTCACTCCATTTAACGATCCGCTGTACTTGATATCGGATGCTGCACCGCCGCTGATCGCTTGAATGGTGAACCGTGTCTTGGAGGGGTCCATCGGATAATGCTTGGAAAGATCCGTGCTGGCATTATGTAGAGTGACCTTCCGGTTTTCTTTTTTGGTTCCGAGGACAGTGATGGCCGCTCTCGGTTTAGGCGCCTGAACTTCTACTTTGGCCGTTGTGCTGCCGCTGAGATCGTCATTGTCGGTTACGACTAGACTTATCGTCGTTTTGTACCCTGCTTCGGCCAATGGATACCACGTATAGCCATACTTTCCTGTTACCTTTTCTACTGCTGATCCTATACCGTAGTTGTAATCGACAATCGTCCCGTCCGGATCATACGAATCCGCCCCGTAGACCAGGAATTCCTCTCCGGCCATCACAGAATCGGGTACGCTCAAAATGGCAACAGGTCGTTTATTACCCCCGCTTGATGGAGGAGGAACCGGTTTATCGGTAACCCCAACCGTAGCCTGCATCGTTTGGGTCAATGAAGAAATGGTTCCAGATGATGTGGGGACTGGTTTTGAGAATCGTACCGTGACCGTAAGGGTGTACTCTTGATCAAATTCCCCATTTACCATTCCATTCGTAATCCTGTCTTTCGGGATATTAAAGGTCGTGAAGGATTGAGTACTGCTTAACACCTTGTTATAATCCTTCATTATTTTCACATCCGTCGATCCGGTTTCCTTCGCATAAAACACCCATTCCTCGATGTTAGCCGCATCCGTGTAAGCAAGAAGATTTCCGTTTACTCGTAAAGTAACGGGCACGTCAGCACTTTTGAATTGAGTCGGATTCGGGCTTGGATTGACCACAGTTACCTTGCCGTCAAGGGTAGGTTCGGTGATGGGGGTGTACTTGAAGGTAACGGTCCCGCTATAGCTGTAGGTTGGAACTAAGGCATCGGCTGTGTAGTAGTAAATTATTGTAACCTGATACTTTCTTCCGGTTGCCCATCCTGTTAGGGGATGTGTTGCGTCAGCGTCTTGATTTTCAAAATCTTGTTCGCCTATAGCGCCAGAGGGAAGTACATAAAAAGGGATCGCATAATTTACAATTATCTTTCCATTTTTAAACTTTACTTCTTTCGCATAGGATGAAGATTCCTCAGGAACCCATTTTGCTTGAATCGTTGAAGCAACAATATATTTTGATTCGATTACGTCCTCGGCTGAACCGTTATACCATTTTAAATAACTGGAGTTTTGTGGCGGAGCTGCTGATACCACGATTCTAGGAGGACGCAATGAAGGAACATTATTGTCTTCCGCTGGATAATTTTTATAGATTAATGAATCTGTATTTTCGTCATATTCGTTAACCTGCCATCTAACGCCGTCTGAATAACGCCAAATTGAGTTACTTGGATTAGAGCGATAATTCCGTAAGTAGGATGAATTGTAACCCGTGACATTTGAAAGCCTTTTTGTTGAAGCCACTCCCTGCAATTTCAAGTTTATAGTCCCGTTTTGCAAAGAGATCGCTCCACTCACAGTATTACTTCCAGAATATTTGATACTGCTAGTATCAATCGAGCTTGGAGCAATACCACTTGGAAGATCCAACGAATAGTTTTTATAGGCGTTATTATCACCCATAAGATTAGCATTTACCGGGATCGAAATGGTTGCAGTTTGTGTACTAGCTGCGAAAGTAAAACTCTGTTCAGCTAACGATCCAAGAAGAACAACAGCGATTAATAAAAATGAGCGAAGCTTCTTCATTTGGGAACCACATACTTTTCAACATAGTTCTTTCCATACATTAAGGAAATAGAGAAGTAATCGAATGAATCTTTGTAGTAGTAAGCAAGATAAGACGTAATCTTTTGCCCTGGTTTTAGTGTATAAGTCCACAACGCTTCAGAGCTGTTGGTTTTCTCTGCAAGCTTTCTCGGCCAAACAGGAGAAACATTCTTTCCATCTTGGAAATAAAAGGGTAATAAAATCCAAATATCGTTACCCGATCCGTGAATAGTCTTAGTTGTATTATTTTGAATAGTGACTTTCGTCCAGATCATGTATTTAGGATCTTGAATGATGCTGGTTCCATTCTGAAAACCATAAAGATTTTTAAGCTTTTTCACTTCAGTAGACTGAATATCATAGATCATAATTTTATGCAAAGTAAAACTTAAGCCTTCCGATGATAACGTGACCGGCAAATTCATTGCCTTCTTCAACCCATACTTAAACAAATTATCCGTCATAACCGGAACCGCCGGCTTGGCCGTCACCGTTGTTGCCACACGAGGCAGCGCTGCATCCACAGCCTTCCCTTCTACTCCCCCTACCAACAACACTTGCGAGAGCAGCAGCGCAGCCGCACTTACTTTCAAAATCGTCTTTTTCATCATCGATCTCTCCTTAAAATAATATTTGTGTAGTTTATCGGCAAAAGCTCTCTACTCCGGGAAAGTCCCTTGACGATAAACTGAAAGGCAATACGCGGCGGCCTGGAAGGCGAAGAAAGCGGAAGATCCAAGCCGCGCCATTGTCCTTCAAACCGGTATTTCCGTCTAAACGGCTATTTGTTGAATTTGTACTCCTGAATCGCCGGCACCTGTATGTCTTCCTGCGTTTTGGCCCTTGCGATCAGCACCGGATGTCTTGTTTTAATAACGGCAATCACGGATGGTCCTTGCAAAAATTTTGTGATTCCGTATCGGCTGTCCTCATAAAGAAACGGGAAGGTTACACCGGAAGATTCATCGATCACTACAAAATCTACGACCTCCACTTTGGAGCGCAGACGGCTGCCGGTGCGGGGAGCCAGGCTGTCATCCAGGCCAAGATTGGCTTTCAGCGTTTCCCTAAAGCTTGCTTCCGCAGCGGCCGGGTCGAAGACTAGCCTTCCACTGGCGCGTTCCGACTCGTTCATTTCCTGGGCGGCATCGTGGACAGCCATGTTGATCGCATGTTTGAGCAGCTCCCGGTCGATGTCCCATTCCTGATTCTGCGCCTGAAAAAACCAGGCATAAATAAAGATCAGCAGCACGAAAGCCAGCTTGATAATGTAATCCATAGAGTCACCTTAATCGAGATATTCGCTCATAATGGAGCCATGGCCGTAATAATACGAAGACTGCGTCTCCCCGGAAAAATTGTACGGAAACATGGATATTCGCGCAGCTTTGACATAGACGTCGAGCCTCGTTTTTCTATCTTGAACCGTCTCCGTACTGCTTGTTATTTCAATAGAAGCTTCCGGGAAACCCAGGGCCTTCAGATTGTTCACGACTTCGCTCCGCATGCTGGCGGTTACCATCCCCTCGGTTGCGGCTTTTTGTGTGATGTAGGAGGTGTTGGCCTTAACCTGCAAATCCAGCAAATAATCGATATAAGTAAAGATCGGCTGCAAAATAATAAACAAAACCAGCCACATAAACAAAGCCCGGAGGACCGTCGCTTTCATGGTCTACGCTTGCGCTCCTTTCCAAGGGCCGACGGATAAACAGTTACCCAAGATTCGCCTGGCAAAAGAATTCACCCAGAAACTAGTAACTCTCCACCTGCTTCGTATGAGCGATAATGTCATCCTGGCTGCTGCCGATCATTCCCGTGGCCGACGTGATGAAGATGCCGGCAATAATAAATCCGATGGCGAGAAACAGGGCAACAGAGATCGAATCTTTTTTCATCAGCTACTAGGCTCCCAAGCGTAACGAAACTTCAGGCGCCGGATCGGCAGGGGTAAGCGGCTGCGTAATACTGACCGCCGGCACGACCGGACGGTTATCGTCGGCATCATCGATTACATCCCGCACGACCGGAATCAGCACGGCAATTACGATAGCGACACACAGAAACCCGATAGCGATAAACAGCCCCGTAGAAATAGCATCTTTTTTCATTGTTAAAATCTCCCTTTTCATTTTATTTTTTTATACATTGATTGAATATGACAAATCTTTACTGAAACAGGCGAATATCATTAAAATTCCCCTTGATCAGCATGATGTACTGCATAGCCATCGTTACGATCATCAAAAAGGTGGCAATCGACGGAATCACATTAATAATCGACGCAATATCCCCAATCAAAGACCACTTGCGCAGGTATTGGTCGCTGGAAATTTTGGCGATCATTCTGCCTTGTTCACGCAAATAAGCGGCGGCCTCCGCATCATCGTCCATCCCCTCGGTAGCCAGCAGAATCGACCGGATATCGCCTATAAAAGCATGATCCTCCGGAAACCTTTCGCAGAACCACTCGATGGCCCGCTCCGCCCCCTCATCCACTGCCCGTTCCGACAGCTCGAACAAATCATGACGGATGTGAACAAAATGTCCCGCAGCCCCGGCGCAGAAAGCGCCGAACTGCACATATCCCCTCCTCCGGAGCCTGTTATTCTCATACAGCCGGAGGAACGATATTAATTCGCTATCCTTTTGAACAGCGGCTCTTTGATTCAGCCAGGAAAGCAGCCAGCCGAATGGAAGATAGCGGGCAGGACTCGTAAGGCCAAGAATCAGCGCAGCGATCAGCAAATCGTATGCATTAAACGGCACACCGCGGATATAGTCGCCCACTATTTTTACGAACAGATAAAGAAAGGCCGCCAAATAACGAAACAGCATGACCTTCCGGGCAGATACCGTTAAGCCTGCGGCATAAAGAACCTGCTGGAGCCTGCCGTTCTCCAAGCGCTCTCCGAGTCCGTTCCACCGCTGCTGCAAACGCTGCATATACCGCTCCCGCTTTCCCGTGGCGCCGACGAATACAACGAGAGCGAGATAGACGATGCCAAGGACGGCAATAAGCAAAAATATTCTGTCCATACAGATCTCCTCAGTGGTAATCGAGTTTCGGCTTGGCCAGCACGCTGCCGATGACAAATGACAGAAACAAACCTGAGACAATCACCATCAGAAAAGCCAGACCGGCTCGGGTCTCAAACTGCAGCCGAAAGTAGACGCCTGGCTTCAGCATATAAATGAACGTTCCGATGGAAAAGAACAGCACAACCAGATTACCGTAAAGTCCCAGACTGATCGCATCCCGGCTGTTGGCCTTGACCACAAGAATCGTCTCCCGCTGATGCTCCATTGAGCGGTTAAGCATCATCAGAGAATTTTTCAGATAGGAGCCGCCCTCCTTCTCGCAGTACAAAAGATCCGAAACGAACTCGACGGCAAACGTGGTGCCGACCGCCTTGGCAAAACGCTGCGTCTCCGCGGCAAGCTCATGCTCACTGCTGTAATTGGCGAAAGAGGCAGACAGTATTTTTAGCGGCGTTATAAGAACATTGTCTTCATCCAAATAATCGGCCGTTCGGCCAAGCAGCGAATCGACAGGCAAATGCGTAAACTTTGCGGCGATTTTGACCGCATCCAGCAGGTGGTAGCTGCCTTTCACTTTTTTATGCGCATAAGCATACCGAAGCCGCAGATAGGGAAGCATTCCGGCAAGGACCGCCAGGAACAGAGGCAGGCGCCACCTATCCTGCAAAGGACGTCCGCTGTCAAACGACACCCCCTCCAAAAAAGGATTATGAAAAGCCAAATGCCCCGGAAGCTCGCGCAGCGTAAGAAGACCAGACAAGAACACAGCGGCGGCCAAAAGACCCGATTGCAGCATAAACCGCAGCACCGTCGTTCCCGGCTCGTAATTGCGCCTCGCGATGTACAGCAGATTGTCCAAATGGCTGTAAAACGGAACATACCGGGGAATACCACCTGCTTTAAGCCTGAACACTTTCTTTCTGCGAATAAAATGACCATTTACCTGGGCTGCAAAATGCCGGATTCCCTGCTCCATAAGCGGTTTGACCAGCAGGCAAATTCCCCAAACGATCAGCAGGTGCAGCGCAAACCGCAGCAGGTAAAACACTCCATTCACTTTTTCTCACCCCCTTATTCGTTCAGTACGATTCTCGATTTCAGACTTTCCCTTAAAGGGCTGGACAGCAGTTTCTCGCCGGCCAATCTTTTTAACGAATCCAGCAGCGTCCCGGCAGCTTCCGCATTTCTCTTTCGCATTTTTAGAAAAAGCCCCTCGGTGATTTCGGCGTTATACGTCCAGCTTTGTTTCTCCCGGTCCCAGCGCATCAGATCATTCGCGAACACCGAACCCTTGGCTTCGTCGTAAAACACTTCGGAAATACTGGCCAGCCGCTTCCGGCCTTCTCCCGCGCTTTCGAGAATAAACACCATCTCGCATGCCTTCAGCGCGGAAACGAGGTGCCCCTTCAAACTTCCGCCAATGCGTGTTGAGACGGCAAAAGCCCCCTGATAAGGAATGTCCTCCGAGTCGACGGTGTGGAAGGTTCCCGTGATGCCGTCATAGCCCTTTTCCCCGCTCCACAGGTAAAATTCCCATTCGTTGTACCGCATCTCTGTCATGTACAGCAGGTTGGGGTCATGCCGCAGCGATTCGATTCCCACTTCCATCAGTTCTTCATTGGCCGCCTGGATCGGAATGATCCGGTGCCCCTTGATCTGGTAAGGCAGCGTCGACTCCGGATGCTTCTCAATCATCACTACGCCCATGCAGGAGGTAGACCCGAGCAGCTGCTCGCCAACAATCGTATTGGCAAAGGTCGTTTTGCCCGAGCCGACTGAGCCGGCAATAATCGTGTTGCGAAAAGTCATCGCCAGTGCCCGGATCATCGATACGGCCTCTGCCGGAATGCATTCCGTGCCCGCCTGATCATCCAGATCGAGAAATTCGACCACCTGCCGCCGCATGGAGATCGTCGTAAAGCCTTCCCATACACGCGGGGAAACCCAAATGGCGAGCCGGATAAACCTGCCGGGCCAAAGAGGATCATCCATTTTGAACTCGACCGACGGATTATCCTTGTTCAGCTTCTTGTTCGGATCGCTCTTCAGCAGCGAACGCTTCAACTGCTCGACCCGGTCCAGTGACGGCATCTCGTACGGGTAAGGAACGAACTTGCCTTTTACGTTAAAGAAAATTTGCCGCCCGATAATCTGCAGCCCCGTCGATTCACTGTACGCCCGATCCGTGAACCAGCGGTATGCCGGGCCAAACCCCTTCCATTCATGAAACAGCGCTTCGGCCGCCGTGTCGTAAGCTTCGGGAACGCTGCCGGTAAAAGGCGTCTTCCGCAAGTATTTTTCAATTTCATTCATGAAAAAACTGACCGCCTGCGGGTCGCCTGTCAGCGCCTTGGCGTTAAGCTCGAAATACGCTTCATCCTCCCGCTCCAGTCCGGCATTCATCTCCCTTTTCATCTTTTGCAGGAAGGTAGGGAAGTCTTCTTTGCCCGGTGTGCTTCCGCGGAGCACGCTCTGTTTTAGCGAGAATGGAGAGCCTGCCGCCGAAGGAACGGATTGGCCGAAGGCCGCCACGTCACTCATAAGAACATCCCTTTCTTTTTGATCTCGGGCGCCAAGCCGAACGCAGCCAGCAGCGCGCGGACTTTTTCATCCGCCTGGGCGAGCTCTTTCTTGCCGAGCGGCAGCCTGCCAGAGGCCATCGGGTAATAAGGAATATCCAGAAAAATCTCCGTGCCGAACCGAAGGGCCAAGCTTTTTGGGGATACCGTCTCCTCCTGTCCGCTGCGGTTCATAACGAGCTTGAAATCATGCGGCGCAAGGTCCATATGCCCGGCCAAATCCATAAGCGCTTCAAGCCTGTGCTCATGCTTCGGATGGGTAACGAGCAGGCGCAGCGCGGATTTTCTCATTCCGGTATACCACGCTGCGCTCTCCGGTATGGAGCCAAGATCGGCGATGACGATGTCAGCGTTGTCCGAGGCCCGCTCCAGCAAATACTCCATTTCGCTCTCCTGATAATCCTGGGCGCTCAGGTAATCTCGGTTGCCTGGCAAATAGCGGTATCCGTCCTGCTCAATCAGTTGGGCAAAATCCTCATCGTACAGTCTGCTGCCTGTCAGCTTCGGCCGAATTCGATCCAGGCTGATCGTCGTTTTACGGTCATAGCCCGGATCATATACGTTCATTCCGAGCATAATCACCCGTTTGCCCGCGGCCGCTATTCGTCCCGCCAGCAGACCGGCCACACTCGTGCAGCCGATTCCCGGTCCAGAGCCAAGCACACCGAGCACATTGCTGCGTTCATCGCTGTCCTCCATCAGAACCAGCCTGATCTTCTCGATAATCGCTGAAGAAGTCGAGCGCGGCGGCAGGAAATGAATTCCCAGTTCCTCGCAGGTCAGATGAATGCCGAAATACCCGCGTACCCCCCGTTCCATATAAAAATAAAGGATAAGCGTATCCGGAAATTTTTCGCGGAGCTCCCTTAATTCGGAGAATTCAGTTTGTCCGCTAGTTACAATCAGCATATGCCCTGACGCCAGCTGCGGATCGGGAAGCGTACTTTGCATAACAACGGTATAACCGGCCTGGCGGATATTGTTAATCGTCAGTTGGTCCATACCAAGACTGAATATTTTCATGAAGCTGTTCCTCCTATTCCACCCGGACAATCCACAGCTTGAATCCGTGCTCCAAATATTGCTTCAGCCGTTCACCGTCACTCTTCTTAAGCTTCAGTTCCGGGACGGCCACTTTGCCGGTCGAGGTAACCCGGTTATTATCGTTGCCAACCTCCGTGTCGCGAACGTCGTTGTTGTCTTCCGTGCGGACATAATTTACAGTCACCTTAGTCAAAAAAGCCTCTTCGGGCACAACCGCCTGCCGTCCAGCCGGGGCTTCCTGTGCAGGGCCTGACGCGATGCCGGAGTTTCCCGCTGCTCTCGCTTCCGCCTTTTCCTCCCGCACAAGATAAATGTCGACTTTGTCCCTGCTCCTGAGAGATCCGTTGATCGCATAGACCGCTTCCTTCGGCACCGGAAAAATCCCTTCGTCCGCCCTCGGCTCCAAATCTTTCAAATCAACCAGCGCCTCTGTCAAAATACTGCCGTTCGTCAGGTTCACTTTCGTAATTTTGCGTTCCGCCTGGTTCAACTTAGTGACTGCACCGCTCGGGACGTCCTTTGTCTGGACGGAATCGAGATAAAGCTCCCCGGCTTGCAGCTCATGATTCTTGGGGAGCACGCCGCCTCCGTCCACCTTAATTTTCACTACCGTTTGGGACAGCACGTAAGGCTTGAAGTAAAGATCATAGCCCAGCAGACCGCCGAAACCGACAATCAAAATCAGAACTGCAAAAATATAATTGCGCTTCAATAAATGACCGCGCTGTGACGACAAGCCGATTTCCCCCTTTGCAAGATGATTTTTGCGAATAAAAAACCCACACTTCGGCCTAAAACGCCAAAGTGTGGGTAAAATGCTTTTTTACCAATTAAAGCAAGCAGCTATTCGATTAGTTGAACACAACCGTCTTATTCTGATGCACAAGGATACGGTCCTCGATATGCCATTTGACCGCCCTGGCAAGAACGACGCGCTCGATTGTGCGGCCGATCCGCTTCAGTTCGCCGACGTCATCCCCGTGGCTGACCCGCTGCACATCCTGCTCGATGATCGGACCGCCATCCAGCTCCTCGGTTACATAGTGGGCGGTAGCACCGATAATCTTCACCCCGCGCCGGTACGCCTGGGCATATGGATTGCCGCCGATGAAGGCCGGAAGGAAGGAATGGTGGATGTTGATAATCCGGTTTCTGTAATGCTCAATAAACGACGGCGAGATAATCTGCATATACCGCGCCAGAATGATGACGTCGATATCCTCTCCAACTACCTCCAGCTGGCGCCGCTCGGCCTCGGCCTTCGTATCCGCCGTTACCGGGATGTGATGATACGGAATACCGAAAGACTCGACATACTCCTTCATATCGGCATGGTTACTTACAACCAGCGCAATATCGGCATCCAGATCACCCGCCTGCCACTGCCAGAGCAGCTCAACAAGGCAATGATCCTCCTTGGAGACGAAGATCGCCAGCTTCTTTTTATGGCTGACATTGAATATTTTCCAGTTCATTTGAAACTGTCCGGCGATTTCGCCGAACTCCGCCTGAAGCTGCTCCATGCGCCGCTCCAGCTCCGGAAGATCAAATTCAATCCTCATAAAGAACATTCCGCCGGACGGGTCAATCGTATACTGATCCGATTGCACGATATTGGCGCCGTGATCGAATAAAAAACGGGACACCGCAGCCACAATCCCCGGGCCGTCCGGACAGGAGATGAGCATTCGCGCCCGGTTCGGGTGCTGCTCGTCCGAAGAAAAATGTTCTCTTTTTACATGCAGTTCCATGGTGTTCGTTCCATCCTCTCGTCATTCACGCAAAGCATAAGTTTAAGCGTTAACCAGCAGCTCTTTGCCCGCCAGCCAAGCGATCAGCCGGTGATTTACCGCTTCTTCGCTCAAGTCCGGGAACAGACCCGCGGCGATTACTTGATCATACAGGCGTTCCAGCGGCTCGCGCGGATCGGCCTTTTTGGCCTTGGCATCGTTCTTGAGCAAATTCCACACGTCCAGCACATACTTCCTTGGGTCAAGCTCCTGCTTGGCAAAGAAAGCGTGCAATTCCTCGACCTGGGCCAAAAACTCTCCGCCGAACCGTTCCTGCACATTGCCGCGCAGCAGCGCAATTTCCGCTTCGTACATCGGCCGCTGGGTCTTGGCGTCTTTGCCGATCCACGGCGTTTCAAGAATGAACGGGCGTCCGGCAAGCAGCTCATGATGTACGACCCGGTTAATCGTGTCAAAACCGATCCAGCCCGAACCGATCGGCGCATGACGGTCTTTGCGCGCACCGCTCGGATTTTTGCTGTCGTTGATATGCACGACCCCGATCCGGTCCAGTCCGACAATTTTATCGAACTGCTGCAGCACGCCGTCCAGATCGCCTACAATATCGTAACCGGCATCGTGGATGTGGCATGTGTCCAGGCAGATCGACAGCCGCTCGTTGTGTACAACCTTATCGATCATGTCCGCGATTTCCTCAAAGCTTCGGCCCATCTCCGTTCCTTTGCCGGCCATGGTTTCAAGCGCAATATGGACCTCCGTCTCATGCGTGCCGCCCAGCACCTCGTTCAGACCGTCGGCAATCCGCTGGATGCCGTATTCCGCATCCTTGTCCGTATATGCGCCCGGATGAAGCACGATATGCTTGACCCCCAGCGCGTGGGTGCGGTGGATCTCCTGCTGGAGAAAATCTACGGCAAGCTGGTAGGTGTTATCTTTGTAAGATCCCAGGTTAATGATGTAAGGAGCGTGAACAACAATCTCTTCTACGCCGTTTTCCCGCATCGCAGCTTTGCCTTCTTCGGGATACATGTCTTCAATCGGCTTTCTGCGGGTATTTTGCGGTGCGCCTGTATATATCATAAAAGAGCTTGAGCCGTATTCATTCGCCTCATTTGCCGCGCTGAGCAGTCCCTTGGACCCGCACGACACATGGGAGCCAATTTTTAGCATGCCGTTTTCCCTCTTTCTCTCACGAATTAAAACTTATTTTATCGTGATTGGGACAAGAAATCTAGGCATTGCCGATATATGGCTTCCTCCTTCGCAAAACGCGGAGCATACGCTATAATTTAAGTTGAAGAGAAAGCTGTGATCATCATCATTGATGAGGTGATTTCAATATGTTTATCAGATCAGGGCTTGGCTGGTTATCCGCATCACCGAGCAGCCTATTTATGAACACGATCGCTTTCTGGACATTCCTGCTGCTCGGCTGCATGTGCATCGGCGGCTATTTTATGTTCCGCAAGTTCCTCAAAGTGCTGCCCAAGGCGGACGGAAAATCCAAGCTGGACTGGCAAAACTACTGGGTGGAACGCAGCCGTCCGCTGTGGAGCGAGGAAGCCAAAGCTTTTCTCGACCAGCTGGTGCAGCCGGTACCGGGGCCATTCCGCGATATCGCCAAGCATTCCATCGCCGCCGAAATCGGCAGGATCGCCATCGAAAGCAGCGCAACCGAGGTTACGCGCGATCACTGCATCAGAGGCTACATTTCCGCCACCCCAAGGCGCGACAGCCGCTTCCTGATTCAATTTCTGGAAAAGAATCATATCGACTATTCCCCTTACCGCCATTTATTGAAGTAACTTTTTAATAGTTTTGGAGCACTCTGGGCACCGCAGCCCTTTAAAGGCAAGGAGGCCATAATTAATGAAAGCGATTATTTGCGGAGGCACCGGCTTTATCGGTACCACTTTGACTCACTACTGGCTGCAGGCAGGACATGAAGTTATTGTTGTGGGCCGCAAAGCGCCGAAGCAAGCAATCTCTCGCCCTAAGCTTCTGTACCGAACCTGGGATGAGCTTGCTAACAATTCCGAGTCTGCGGAGGACGCCCATGTCCTCGTTAATCTCGCCGGTGCCACCCTGAATCAGCGCTGGAATGAACACGGCAAATCGCTCATCCGGCAGTCCCGTATCGAAACCGTTGCCGCGGCAGCCAAACTGATCGGTGCCCTGAAATCCAAACCGAAGGTCGTCATTCAGGCATCCGCTGTTGCAATTTACGGCACATCGCTTAAGGAGACTTTCGATGAATCCTCTCCGCCGCAGGTAATGGACTTCCCTTCGGAGGTCGTGAAGACCTGGGAAGATGCTGCTCGTGCCTACCATGGTGTTCGGCTAGTCAAGCTGCGGACCGGCGTTGTGCTCGGCAATGAAGGCGGCGCCTTCCCGAAGATGAAGCTTCCCTACATGCTCGGCTTCGGGGGGAAAATCGGCAGCGGCCAGCAGTGGCTGTCCTGGATTCATCTTGCCGACATGGTCGCTTTGATTGATTACTGCGCCGCCAGCCCTGATATTTCGGGTCCCGTTAATGCCACTGCTCCTGAGCCTGTGACCAACGACCAATTCGGAGCCGCCATTGGAGAAGCGTACCATCGTCCCCACTGGTTCCCGCTGCCAGCCTTTCTGCTGAAAGCCGCTCTCGGCGAGCTGTCGGAGATTTTGCTGGAGGGCCAGCGCGTTCTTCCCCTCAAGCTGCTGCAGCATGGCTTTGTGTTCGCTTATCCCGACCTTCCGAAAGCACTGCGGCAGCTGAAAGCATGAGCACGGAACAAAGATCATAAAGCGCTAACGCTGATGAAAGGTATAATTTCCTTTAATAATCGTGAAGACGTCTCCGTCGGTCAGGGGATATTCCTTGTACGGAACCATCGCCTCACCTTGAAACCGGGTGCCGTTGCGCGAATCCAAATCTTTCAGCACATAGCCGCCGCCGCTTCGGAAGATTTCGGCATGCACCCTTGATGCTCCCTCCGACGCCTCCATATACTGCGCCACCTCCGGCGAACGGCCGATAATAAAGCTTGTCCGGTTCAGTTCGATTTTCTCCGGATTTTCGCTTCCTTCTTCCCTTCTTTCAAGATAGGGCACCGCTCCTTCACGGAGCTTCGCTTGTTCCGAGGCCGGTGCTTGCTCATTGGACAGCAGCATAGTGGCCGGGTCGGAAACCGCGGCATTCGGGTAGTCTTCCGCTGCTTCAATCTCCGCTCCATCCCATTCGAATTCGTGAATTCCGGCCATAACCCGCTTATTCGGGTCAATCGGCGCAGGATTAAACCGCTGAAATCCCCCAAGTTTCTCTCTCTTCCGTCCAATAGACGTTTGCAACGTTCCGAACCCTCGGGACATTCCAAATTCCGGACCCCGTACATCCTGTTCTTCTTCCGTCTCTTTTTCTTCCACAGGGTCAGCGCCTAATTTCCTCGCCCATATTAGCCCGTTTAATGCAATCAGCAGCAGCGTGGCGATTCCGCAAAGAATCAGCGCCAACCTACCGGGATGATCAAGATACAGGTATTTCCACAGCAAGGCGTCAAGCAGAACGCAGCCCAGCAAAATATAGGTCTTTTTCGGGGAGTGCCCATCCTTGCCCGATTGAAGGGTGCCAGAAACCGACCCGGGCTCCATACGGTCCTCTTCCTGCCAACCTCTCTCCTTATCTCCTTCCCGCTTGTCATTTTCCTGCCTTCCCTGAAAAAAAGCACTCCCGCTCATCCATTCGGCCAGCGGCGAAGCCTTATCCCGTGAAGCTTCCGGGGAGTCCGCCGGGGAACCCGATCTGCCGAAAAAGCCATTGTTCACAATCGGGCCAATACGCTGCGCGGGCGTTTTTTGACCATTGTCAGCAAATTTATGAACCGCTTTATCCGGGAATTTTTCCCGAAAGGGTTGCTCCCTCGGGTATTCCCCGGTTCCCATCAATGGTTTAGCCGCCGCTGCCGTCTCCTCATGCGCCATCGGATGCCGTTCCCCGCCGTCTGTCAACAGCTCCGAAATGAGCTGCTTCCACCCTCTGACCGTAAATTCATCTTCGCCGCAGTAGTGCAGCAGCCGCTGGACGCCGTCTCCTTTCAGTTCCCCTACACTTGGCATCAGCGCCATAATCAGTCTCTTGAGGCTCTCTCCCAATGACTGCACTGGTTCGATGCTCTCAAGAGGAACGTACGTCAAGTACACCTTCCCCCTCTGCAGCGGGCCTTCAATAAAAATGTAATCCTCATGAAGCGCATACTGCCCGGGGTGAAGCATATGCAGCCGGCCGTCCTCCATCCCTTGGGCGATCTGCAGCAGCAGCCCGTAAAATTCGTCCAAGGTCAGCTTGACTCCCTTGAGCAGATGCGAGAGCAGCTTTTTTCCCGATACCGCATACTCCAGTGTTACGCTCAAATCCACCTCTTTAAGGAACAGCCGAAGATGGTGCGGAATAGTCAAGGAGGACAGCATCCTGCACTGAACCGGATTGAGCCTGGACACCGGCATTCCCTCCCGCCCTCCAAGCACCATACGGATACCGTCCTGCTGCACAAAATCCCTGGTTAAACCAAACAATGGACATCACCTCCCATGTTCAATTCTTCAAATCCAGCCACCCAAAAAAGCGGCCGCCGCTCCGGGAACCACAGCAAACATAAAAGGAAATCGCAGCATATCGCCGTCGCGGCTTTTGAACAACGTCCATTTCGGCATATAAAAGATTCCCGTCAGCAGTCTTGCGACACTCCGCAGCCGCCGAAAACCTTCCCGCCTCTTAAGCACTATGATCCAGCCGATTGCCGCCGCAAACAGCAGCGAGTACACGATAACCTGTATTGTGAAAAAATATCCCGTCCAAGCCCCGATACCCGCAAAAAGCTTGACATCCCCCGCCCCGACAGCTCCTATTACATGCATGAGCAGAAGCGGTAAAAATCCTGCGGCAGCACCGGCTCCCGCAAACAGCACGCCCTTCCAGCCTCCGGAAAGCCCCTGAGTAAGAAAGCCCATAAGCACCGCCGGCGCCGTGATCCAGTTCGGTATCTTCATCGTCAGCGTATCCGTGAAGAAAGCTCCCGCTAAAAAGGGCAGAAATCCCCAAAACGCCCATTCATTCATAGACTTGCTCCTTTTTTTCCCGTGAGTCAATTCGGCTTATCCGCAACGTAAAATTTGCCTTCCACCGATTGGCCGTCCTCTGTTTCTATAACGAAAGTCGGCCATGAGCCCGGCGTCGTCTTGCCGCCGATTCTCCATTCCCACTCGATATAGCCGTTCTCGTCCGCTTTCTTCCAGCCCAAATACTTGGCAGTGCTTTTCCCGGATTTGTAGAAAACCGTGAGATTCGCCGAAGCATTCGGCTCTATTTTGATCCGGATGACGCCTTGTTTGTTCGGCCTTGCAGGATTCGGCTTCTCCAAAACGGCGATGGCGCTGCCTTCTTCCGCTCCGCTTTCCTGCCCCCCGCTTCCGCCTTCGCCTGTATCTCCGATCCATAGCCGCTCGACGGCAGAGGCCTCCAGCACAATGCTGCGATTGAGAAACGGCACCTTCATCGGCAGCTTATAACTGACCTGAAGGCCGAAATAAGGCTTTGATCCGGCTCCCAGCTTAGGAACTGTCACATTCGAAACGTGGATTCGCCTGTAATCCAGCATATCCGAAGCGATGTAAGGCTTAAGCAGCGGTTTGACGGCTGTATCCAGAACGGCTTCCGAGCCTTTGGCCTGAAGCTCCTGAAGAGGACCTTCTCCCTTCCGGGCCGCGCTCCTGACCCAATCGTCAAGCGGCGGAGGCAGCTCGGAGGCGTATTGTTCGGCCCAATCGGAAACCGACAGACGCGGAATCGTCCAAACGGACGGCTTGTCCGCAGTCGCTTGGCCATTTATCTCATTCACCGCGTTCCCCGCTTCACTAGAAGCTATCGCGGACTGTTCTCCCTTCTGCACCGCCAAGGCGGCAGGGTACATATGCGTGGCGACTTCAACCGTATCGGACACGGTGCTCTGCAGAGCGGTTGAATACAGAGTCATCTGCACGATAAAAATCAGGAATAGCACGAACAGCAAAAACATCGGCAGCACCATAGCCGCCTCCACGACCATGCTGCCTTCATTGTTAAACCTCCCTCCCTTTTTTAGCCAGTCCTTCATTATCCCTCGCTGCCTCCCGTCAGTACGCAAAGTCCGCCCTCACCGATCTGAAATAAGTATGACCCTCAACCTCTCCCGGAACCGCGCCCGTATGTTGAAGCAGCTTCATGATGCCGGGCAGGAACCAAAGCCTCATTCCTAAACGCACTTCAGCGGAAGCGTATGTGCTTCTCTCTGCCGGATTAACGCCCGTATTCAGCCGGATCAAAGCCAGCATCCGGGAAAGCTCTGCCTCTCCCGAGCCATGCAGCACCAAAAACAGGCGCAAATAATCCCGATAGGTTAGCTTGACGGGAACGAATTCGGATAAAGGAACGCCCCCCTCGCGGCAGAGCATAATCATATCCTTGACCGCTTCCGTCAACCCATACACCAGTGCCGCCGCCGCAACCAGCAGCGGATTGCCAAGCTCTGCCCTTTTCACAAAGCCCTCCATCGTGCGGATAGCGAGCCGGGCCGTGAAAATTTCACTGTATGCAGCCCCTACATTCAGCCCCGGCTGATTGAAGCCGTACAGGATATATTCCAGCTCCTGGCTGTGCGGATCAAGGTGCTCTTTTAGCCGCTCACCTACCTCTTCAACCGAGCCTTCGGCTATTCCCGACAGCTGCGACACATCAAAATGAGGAAAATATTGCGCGGCATATTCGCTTTGAAACAGCCTGTCCCTTGAAGCAAGCAGCACGCTGCCAATCGCTTCGTAAAGGTTGTCCATTTGGTCCATAGCCGCGCTTTCAGCGGCGTAAGGATCGCTATCCGCAGGCGCATCTGCCGAGCTTTCCGCCAGGCCTTTGTTATAATCGATACTTTCTTCATAGTATTGATTCAATAATTCGTAGCGCTCCAGCGCTTCTTTTGCACCGCCGCCCAGATGGCGAAGAGCGTCGACAATCTTTAGCGCCTCCTGAAGCTTGGTCTTCGCTTCTTGTTCCAGTTGTTTTCTCTGATTGTCCGAGCCGCGGTGCTTCCCGATTTCGTCCGCTTCCCGGCCGATCACGCCTCCACCGTTCCCGTAATCGCGCAAATAGGCGTCAAGGGCGCCCGCAGCACCGGTCACCGCATCCTTCATCGCGTAGCTGTTTCGTCCCCAATACGGGTCTATCTCCTCCGGAAGGGAGGAAGCCCGGGAGTGAGCAGCCCGATAAGCCGCTTCCTGTTCCGCCAGACTATTTTCCATGCGGCTAAGGTCCGCCGAATCCAGCAATAGCTGCTCGGCTTGCTCACGCAAGTTGGGGCGAGCCGCTCCTGGCTGCGTATTCGGGATATCCCAGGAATCGGCAGAAGCATAACCGCTTCCTGCACTGCCGTTTTTGTTCTGATTGATGGCTTCGCGAATTTGCTCGTTTATTGTCCTCGTTTCATGAAGCGCATCGCTCGCCTGCCGGATAAGGACGGCGTGATCATTCTGCCAGGCGGAAAGCTCGCCTCCAAGTCTGGACAGAACCGCTGCCGATTGCTCAAGATAAGAAGCGGTAACGTCGGTATACATCGGCGGTTTCTTCGGTCCTCTATTCATGTCCAGAGTGGTCTTCCACACATAATCGTTGTACTGGGCGGCGATATCCGCAGCGCTCGTAACGGCACCGATGGAACTATCGGCAATGCCCCCGGCTGCCGGATTTTTAATAAGCGTGAGCGGCCTCCGGGCGCTTTCCGCTGCCTGCCGTCTGCGTTCCAGCATCCGGTCGAGCGCCGCCTCACGCTTGTCATACAGCGGCTGCAGCTTGGCGAATAAGTCCGCTGTGCGGGAGGCTTCCTCCATCGCCCCGGACAGCGGCTTGAACTTTCCCGCAAGCTCCAAAGCAAAGTCAATCGGGGCCTTGTATTTCATGTCTTCATTTATTTGACGGCGGAACGCGCCATAGCTGCCCAGCGGACGGCTCCACTCGATCGTTGAAGAATCCAGGCCCAAGGTGATCAGATTAAAACCGTCGCCGCGGCCGCTTTTATGAAAGGATTCGGCAAGCGCGCGGGCCATGATTTCGTCTCCGTCACCTCCGCCGAAGGCAAACAGTCCATACCGTTCCATCAATTCGACGTCATACGCCGACATCGCCGAGTGCAGGCCCGCCCGGGACAGCCGCTCGCCCTGCACACTGGCGGCAGCCATCCGCGCATAATCGATAAGCACCGCGGAGAACAGAAATACAAAGGCCAGCACCATAATCAAAAACACTGAAACCGATCCATCGGTCTGTCTCCATCTGCTTGTTAACCGCTTTGCACGGCGGATTCGGGTCGCCATTTGTCTTTTCATCCTTATTCCCTCTCAATAAAATAAGCGCGGCTAATTACGGAAGTACAGCTGTCCTGCGAAGGAAGTCCCGGTTCCTCCCAAGTTACCGTTTGCCCAGTTTGGTCATCATAGAGGAAGCATCCTGCCTCTGCATGGTCTGCTCCGGTTCAGCATTTCCTGAGTTCCCGCGAAATTTGGCTCCATAGTAACGCATCAACTCCACAGTGCGGATAAACTCAACCGGTTCGGCAACAAGAGACTGCGCGGCCACCTCGGGCTCAGCTCCATCCGAAAGAATTTCGTCCAGAACAGGCAGGTTCAGCATCCGCTTAAGCCTGGTTTTTACTTTTCTTCCCGTAAGGGCATAGCTGTAGCTCATTTCCCCCCGGATGTTGTCCGGAATTCTCATCGCGGACTTTTCCAGCTTGACCGCCGGAAGATTGCCCTCTTCCGCTCCGCTATCCGGCAGCTGTATGGCTGCGGCTGAGCCGTTCTCTCCGCTCCCGAACAGGCTGCTCAGCAGACGGTCGTCTCCAATTCGCCAGTAGAGGGAATCGTATTCACCCTGCGGAAACGATCCGTCTCCGGCCTTGTGGCTGTTGTCCCAGTTATAGGCCGCGCGTTCGGATGCGGAAGAGGCCATTTGTAGCAGCATCGACTTTTGGTAGCTGTACAAGCAGAAGAACAACAGCAGCATGGTTACGCACATGATGATCGGCAGCACCATAGCAGCCTCGACGGTGAAGCTTCCTTCGTCGTTACGGATTTTGTTCAGCATCGCATTCGGATTATTCTTCAAATACTTCCTGGCTCTTTTCGCCGGCGGTATCGATCAGATCCGAGATCACCTCTTTAATCTTTTGGCGGAACAACACGACCACAGCGACCAGTACAGCAATAATCAGAATCATTTCGAGTGTGCCCAGACCTTCCTCATCCCGCCAAAAACTTTTGCTCTTCTCCACAATCGCTAACATGCTCTCTACCTCCTACATATTCATCATCATAAAAGCCGGAGTGCCCACCAATACAATTACGACTACAAAAATGACAACCATCGGAAAAACGAGCTTCGAAGAAGCCTGCTCCCCTCTCGTCCGGCTCACCGCCTTGCGCTTCTCCCACAGCAGCCGCGATAAATCGCGAAGCGCAAGCGCGAAATCGCTCCCCCCTCTTCGGACGTTCAGCAGGACCGTCGTCGTAAAAAGCGAGACTTCCTGCACGGCGCATCGCTTGCTGAAATTCTCGAAAGCCTGCTGGAACGAATAGCCCTTCTCCCACTCGCCGGTCATGACAAGCAGTTCCCGGTACAGCGGATGATCGTCATTCTTCCGGCTTTCCAGACAGCGCGTAATCGCTCGCTGCACCGTTTCCCCCGCACTGACCAGCAGCACGATTCCGCTTAGCAGATCCGGCAGCTCCATCATAATGAGCTGTTCGCGGAGCTTGACCTTTTTGTGCAGATCGGCTGCAAGCGCGGCCGGTAGCAGGACAGCCAACAACATCCCAAGAACGAACGCGGCCGGTTCACCGCTAAGCATCGTAAGGCTGCTGCCTCCCAAGGCGAACAGCCAGCCGTAGGCCAGCATTTCGCCCATGAACAGCAGCGTTATTTCCGCGCTGTGGCGCTGCCCGTAGATCTGCTGCACCGATCGCTGCAGCCGAAAGACGAATACCGGAAATCTCCGGGCGATACCACCCTTCTCCAGCAACATAAGCATCGGCTCCGAAACTTGGCGCAGACGAAGGCCTTCCACAGGCAAAGTCCGGAGGGCAATGTATCTTTTCCCGCTCATGGCACGGAGCACGATCCAGCTTAAGGCAAGCGTAATAGCGGCCAACCCGCAAATCCATCTCAGATTTCCCACTCTCCTTACAGCGGAATGTCCATGATTTTGCTTGTCCAGAAATAACAGAGAATCAGTGAAGCCAGCGCAAACGTCGAGATAATGATGCCGACTCCGCTATACATCGGCTGCATATAATCTCCGGCGCTAAAGCTCATAAACAGCAGCATAACCAGCGGAGAAACAAGCAGGGCCTTGGACTCGAACCGTTTCTGCGAAACGCTGACGGCAATTTCCTGCTGAATATCCAGCTTCTCGCCGATAATGCTCGAGGTGCGGCGCACCACCTCCACCAGGTCTCCACCCGTCCGTTTGCAGACGGAGAAGACATCGGCGAACCGCCGGATATCCTCCATTCCCGCCCTCCTGCTGAAGTCCTGCAGCGCCTCTTCGACGGGCTGTCCGTATTCAAGCCGCGCGCAGATAATGTTCAGCTCGGCAATCATATCGCTGCCGCCTTCCGGGTCCAGCATCTTCAAATCCTGCACCGCTTCGCGAAAGGCGTTCTCCACCGACCTTCCGGCGGACAGCGAGGAGGACAGCGAGAACAGCATCTGCTTAAACTGCAGATTGAGCGCGGCGCGCCGGCGCTTCTTCAGGTAATCCCGCCAAATACGCGGGGCAAAGTAACCTCCCGCCGACAGCACCAAGGCAATCAGCGGGTTGTGATAGAACAAATAGCCGATTCCAAACAAGATCAGCCCGCCGGCCGCTGCCGAAACGATGCTCTGCCGCTTATTCAGCGTATACACCGTGTAATCTGGCAGCTGCTGCGCCGAGGCACTTCCCCTTCCCGCCTGTCCGGTGCTGCTTTGGATGGTTGGAGCCTTGGCATAACCGGCTGTTCCCCGGCCAACCCGCGTGATATCGCGCTTAACCTGCCTTTCGCCGGAATGAAGATGGGCATCCATGGCATGTGCCTGTTCGCGGCTGCCCGGTCCAATTCCGGCTGGCAGCAAATTCCCCGGTGCCCGGCCCTTTCCCGTCATTTTGAACATCCGTCCGTCTCTCCTCCCCTCATAATTTCACCGCCAAACCGATCCAGCGGAGTAGAGGCTATTCCCGCCATCACCAGCTTTGCCGTATTCCGCAAAGGGTTGCCGCAAGCTTCCAGCTCACCCTTCAGGCGGCCGTCACCTTCGCCGGTTTCGCGGAACATATACAGCGGATTCAGCTTCACTTCTCCTCCCTCCAGCCCCATGACCTCGCTGATCTCCGTAACCCTCCGCGAACGGTCGCGCAGCCTCGCCAGATGGACAAAAATATCGATCGCCGAGCCGATCTGCTGCCTCACGACGGCTACCGGGAGATCGGCGCCGCTCAGCACCATTGTCTCGAGCCTGCTGATCATGTCACGGGCGCTGTTGGCATGTCCGGTTGAAAGAGATCCGTCATGTCCGGTGTTCATCGCCTGCAGCATATCCAAGGCCTCGGTGCCGCGCACCTCGCCGATAACAATCCGGTTCGGCCGCATGCGCAGCGACGAGCGGATTAGATCGCGGATGGAGATTTCTCCTTTGCCCTCCGTATTGGCGTTCCTCGTCTCCAGCGACACCAGATTCGGCACGGTTATGATTTGCAGCTCCGCCGAATCCTCGATTGTAATGACTCTCTCTTGCGGCGGAATGAACTGGGATAAGGCGTTCAAGAAAGTCGTCTTGCCCGAACCTGTTCCGCCGCTGATAAAGATGTTGTATTTGGCGGCAACGAGCGTCTTGAGCAGGCCGGCCGCTTCCCGGCTGATGGCCTCCCTGCGGACAAGGTCTTCCATTGTCATCGGCGACTCGGGAAACTTGCGGATCGTCATCGCCGGTCCCTTCAGCGCAATGGGCGGGAGCACAATATTGACCCGCGACCCGTCTTTCAGCCGGGCATCGACAATCGGCGACGATTCATTGACGACGCGGTTGACATCGGAAACGACGATCTGGATAATATCCTCCAGTCTCGAAGCCGATTCGAACGCCAGCGGCAGCCGGAGGATTTCCCCTTCCTCCTCGACAAAAATATCCTCATAGCTGTTCACCATAATCTCGCTGATGGCCGGATTGTCCACAAGCGGCTGAAGCACGTCCAGACCGCGAAAAGAATCAAACAGCCTCCGGACAAGCCTGTGCTTCTCCTGAGCCGTTAAGCGCCGCAGCTCTTCCTGCTCAAAAATCGTCCTTTCAATATGCGAGATCAGTTCTCCGTTTCCGACGGAGGAGGTCATATCCAGCCCAGAGCGTATTTCGCCGCGAAGCTTACGGAACAGTTCGTCATTCATACACTCTCTCCGCCTGAAGCCAGCCCCGGCAGCGCAAGTCCCGTAATCATCCCGTACAGCTTCAGAATACCGCGCTGAAACTGCGGTGAATTGAGACTCAGCTCTCCTCTGTTCGGCAAGCTCCACGAAGAGATGAAGGGCAGAACGACATCCGGCATCAAGCCTTCCGGTAATGGCGTCTGCGGGTTATTCTCCCTTGCGAAGTTCACCGCGAACAGGCTCTTGCCGAGCAAATCCCCATTCTTCCCGGCATCGGGGGAGGTCAAATGATGCAGCCATTTCCCTGTCTTGAACATGCTCACCTCGTCGTCCCGCAGCACCCAGACAAGGTGCTCGCAGCGCTGCAGCACCGCTTCGGTCCGCTCATCCCCGATATTGCCGGTATCGACAATAACAGCATCGTAACCGCCATCCGCAGCCAGCAGCTCCAGCAGCTCCTGTGCATCTCTTGCGCTCATCTGCTGCATTTCCTTTACATTTCCTATGGGCCTGAACGTGTCGCAGCTCAGCACTTCCTGCCGGACCGCGTAATGTCCTATGTTGATCGCAAAAGTACTCCCGGTGTCTCTCGTCGCCTGGATCTCGTAGAGAAGCCGCTCAAGCCCCGGACCATTCCCCCCTGGAGGCCGCAGGAACAGCCCGCTGCTGTCAACCGTTTCAAGATTCAGATAAAAGACGGATAATCCCTGGCTCCCGAGCTGCTTAGCTATGTTCATCGCAACCGTCGTTTTACCGCTGCTGCCGCTTCCCGATACCACTCCCAGCAGCATTGTGCCTTCGTTCAGGGTCGGAGCCATACGGCTTCGCTGAATGTCGCACAGCTGCAGCATAAAGGCGAGCAGCGCCGGCAGCGCCTGATATTTTGCAATTCTCTTGCCGCCAATAACGCTCTTGTTCTTCCCGGACGCCATGTCGCCCGCTTCTTCCAGAATGGCCCACGGCACCGCCGCCCGGCCCCCAAGCAGCCACGCTTCGATGAATGCCGGATCGCCGACAATCGCCTCCGGTGTCTCCCCGCCCTTCATGTACTCGGTAAAAGCTTCCATTCGGCTGAACGCCTTGATATTCAGCATTTCGCCATACTCGCTATGCTGGACGTAATGCAGCAGCGGTTCGATGTACTGGGTTTCACGCACGGCGAGCACGAGGCTGGCGGTCATTTCATCCTCCCCTTTCCTCAGTCCCCGTAGCTGCGGGAACCGGACAAATATCCAATAAATAGTATAGAAACAACAAAAAAAGCACCGCTCATAACCGCGACAAGCGGCTAAATGAACGGTGCTTCCGTTGCTATCCCTATAATTTACAGTTATACTAGCACACTTATCGGGAAGCGGCAATATTTAAAAATCGGAATAATCGGGCTCCAATTCCCCGACTTATAAGAAACGCCGCCGGATATCCGGCGTAGGCAAAAGGCACTGCTCGTCGCGTCCGAACCAGCGGTAGCGATTCCTCGCAACGTACCGGTACAGCCTGTTGCGCAGCGGAGCGGGCACGGCGATCAGCAAATACGCGGCCGGCCAGGGAAAACGGAGCCCGCGCAGAATGCGGAGGGCTGCCGCCGACTCCGTGTAATACTCGCCTTTTTCCACTAGTACGACCGTGTCCAGCCGATCCGCATCAAGTCCGCCTTGTTGCAGAAGCTTACGGCCAATGTCGCTCTGCAGCGGCGCGAAGCGAAACCGCCCTGCGGGATCGCGGGGAATAATAAAAGTCACAAGCCAACCGCACAAATGGCACACACCGTCGATCAGCACGATGGACGTCTTCATGGTATCCGCAGGTTTTATGGTATGTTCCTGGTCTCCCCTCACCTCCAAGACAGCCTTTTCCTTCCTTTTCGTATGGCTCATCCGGGTCCGCTCCTTTCTGTATACTCTATCCTTCCCCATTTTTCGGCAAAACAAAAACGCGGGAAATTTCCCGCGTCTCCACATTTCTGTCCGTCTTTACTCAGCTGTCGTCTTCTCAATCCAGTTATCGCCGATCATTTGGTCTTCCAGTTCACCGGTGAAGGCTTCCATACATTTACAGATGAAATCCTTGCGGCAAATTGGGCATGGTGTCTTGAGCAGACGGCTGATGTTCGTCATTCTCCACTCCGGAAACCGATGGTAGAACGCGCGGCACTCCGTTCCGTCGGCTAGCTTGATAATGAATTCGTACAGCCCATCCTTGTCGTTGCTGCTGGCCTTTGTCACGTTCGTAATTACCGGTTTATAAGACATGTTCATCACCTGTTATCTTTAATTTTGGCTCGTCCAATATGTTCTCGTTCGAAAGTACAGATACTTAGACATCTTAAAGAATTTTAGGAGTGATGTCAACCGAAGCCGAGAGGAGACGCCAGCTGAAAAAAACAAAAAAAACGGTAAATGTTCAAATTTGGATAAAAGCGGTTGTGAACCAAGCAGAGAAGCCGTTTTTCAACATTCAAAATATATCTAAATATATATAAATATAATTTATTTATGCAAAATGTCACAACTAAACTTTTCTATTTATATCAAAATGTAAAAAACATTCGGTTTCAGAATATTTTCAGAAAGGGAGGATGCAGAATGAACTCGAAGAGAAACCAAACTTACGCTATACCCGGTCATCCGGCAGAATTTCGCGGCATGCTCAAACGGGCAGTTCGCATCGTTCTGATATTCGGGCTGCCGATTGCCGTCCTGCTCCTGTCCTTTACCATGGGGCGTTACAGCGTTTCGCTGCCGCAGATGGCGGGTATCATTCGGGCCCATCTGCTTGGATTGCCCGATCCGGGACCGGCTTCCACAAGCATCGTCTTGCTCCATGTGCGTATTCCGCGAATCGCCGCCGCTCTGCTGGTCGGCGGGGCGCTGGCCGCTGCCGGCGCTTCATACCAGGGCTTGTTCCGCAATCCGATGGTATCGCCGGATATTTTGGGTGCCTCGGCCGGAGCGGGATTCGGCGCGGCGCTGGCGATGCTCCTGTCGTATGGCCCTGCCGGCATTCAGCTCTTGTCGTTCCTGATGGGCATGGGGGCGGTGGCGCTGACCACCTTCATCGGATCGCTTGTCAGCCGCAGAGGCGGAGCGGTGCTTTCCCTCATACTGACCGGGATCGTCATTTCCACCGTGTTCACTGCGCTTACGTCAATCACCAAGCTGGCTGCTGATCCTGACAACAAGCTTCCCGCCATCACGTTCTGGCTGATGGGCGGCTTGTCTCTCACCGGACCCAATGATCTCATCATCCTTGCTCCGCTCGTGCTGATCGGTTTGACGCCGCTGCTCCTGCTGCGCTGGAAGCTGAATGTGCTGTCTTTCGGCGAGGAAGAAGCCCAGGCGCTGGGCGTCAATACAACGCGCATCCGGTTCATCACCATCATCAGCTCCACGCTGCTGACCGCCGCCGCCGTTTCCGTCAGCGGAATCATTGGCTGGGTAGGTCTAATCGTGCCGCATCTCTCCCGCATGGTTGTCGGGCCTAACTACAAAGTGCTGCTGCCTGTCTCCGCGCTTTACGGCGCAGCGTATTTGCTGCTTGTCGATGATATTGCCCGCAGCGCGCTTACCCTGGAAATCCCGCTTGGAATTTTGACCGCCCTAATCGGCGCTCCCTTTTTCATTGTGCTGCTCATTTCTGGAAAAAGGGGCTGGGAATAATGCTGGAAATCCAGGATCTCACCTGCGGATATGACGGCAAGCCTGTGGTCAGAGATGTCTCTTTTTCGGTAAAGGCCGGAGAGATTATGTGCCTGCTTGGTCCCAACGGCGCAGGAAAAACAACCTTGTTCAAAACCCTGCTTTCTTTCCTGAAGCCCTTGGGAGGAACCATTAGTATCGATGGACAAAGCACGGCGGGGTGGTCGAGACAGATGCTGGCCCGGGCCATAGGTTATGTTCCCCAGGCGCACAGCGCTCCATTCCCTTATCGTGTCATCGATGTGGTGACAATGGGCCGCACCGCCCATCTCGGCTGGTTCGCGGCACCAAATGCCAAAGATAAGCGCATTGCAGATGAAGCCTTGCACAGTCTTCAGATTCACCCCCTCCGGGACCGGATCTATACGGAATTGAGCGGCGGAGAGCGGCAAATGGTCCTGGTCGCTCGGGCGCTGGCGCAGCGGTCTGACATCCTGATTATGGACGAGCCGACGTCCAATCTCGATTTCGGCAACCAGATTCGGATGCTGGAACAGATCCGGCTGCTCAGCAATCGGGGAATGACGGTCGTCATGACGTCGCATTTTCCGGACCATGCTTTTTTGTGCTCTGACAAGGCGGCGCTATTGCGCCGGGGACAGCCTTTTTTGGCAGGCACCGTAAAAGAAGTCGTAACCTCCGAAAATCTGAAATCCGCTTACGGCATTGATGTTGAGGTAGCTGAGTTTACCGCCGCAAATGGACAGAAAGTGAAGACCTGCATACCGCTTATGCAAGCGTAAAGCCAAATTGCCCAGGAACGTCTGAATGACGTTTCCCCATAATCAAACAGGAGGTATTATCATGCTTAGCAAACTGAATTGTAATGTGTATCGTAAACGGAAGGAAAAACGCTTAACCGCGTTAATGCTGTCCGCTGCATTAATCCTGGTTCTGGCAGGATGCGGTGGGGATAATGCAAATAGAAGTTCCGCCTCGTCTTCTGCCTCGCCACAAGCATCACAGGCACAAGCGGCAGAGGCCTCCGGGACTGGCAAGACTATTACGGATACCGACGGACGCCAGGTTACGGTTCCCGCGCAGATCAACAAGATCGCCGATACTTGGCCGGCTCATAATGAGGTTGTCACGATTCTTGGAGCAGGCAGTAAAATCGTATCCACCATCTCCACCCCCAAGTCGGTTCCCTGGCTGTACAAAGTGAATCCGCAGATGAACAACGCCGTTACCGCCTTCACCAAATCCGAAGCGCAAATGGAAGAGGTGCTGAAGAACAAGCCCGATATCGCCTTTGCATCAACCGGTTCTCCGCTGATCCAGCCTCTGGAAAATGCGGGAATTCCCACAGTGGCGCTGAACTTTACGAATTTTGACGAGATGAAAGAGTGTTTCCGCCTTACGGGTCAAATCCTTGGAGACGATGCAAGCCGGCGGGCTGACTCCTTTATCGATTATCTGGACGGGAAGCTGAAAGAAATAACAGCCGTGACTTCCAAAATCCCAAACTCCGTCAAGCCCAAAGTGCTGCACATTCAGTCCCTGTCACCGCTTCAGGTGGACGGCAAGAACACCATGATCCAGAACTGGATTGAAGTGGCGGGGGGCATCAACGCGGCAGAGGAGCTAAGCGGCAACATGAAGCCGGTAAGCCTTGAGCAGATCATCTCCTGGAATCCGGATTACATTATGATCGGCAGCGGGCTAGCGGATACCGACCACATCATGGACGATCCTGCCTGGAAGACACTGAACGCCGTCAAGAACGGCCATGTGTATAACAACCCGAGCGGCGCTTTCCTCTGGGACCGTTACGGCGCCGAAGCGGCGCTGCAAATCCAATGGGCGGCCAAAACGCTGCATCCCGATCTGTTCCAAGGTCTTGACATGGTGCAGGAAACCGTAAGCTTCTATAAGCAGTTTTTGAATTACGACCTTACAAAAGAAGAAGCTCAGCTGATCATCGACAGTAAGCCTCCGGTAAAATAACACCGGCCTACTCTGTAAGAAAAACTCCAATCGGAGCCTCTCGAAGATGTTGCCGAATCCCTCTTTAACGGTTGTTTTTCTTGCAATATCAGGAAGTCTGGTCTTTGAAGTTTATACTTTCTGATATTATCAAAAAAACAGACCCGTCTTCCGCATCGCTGCGGGAAACGGGTCTATTTATTAAGGTTAATGGATTACTGCCGGCTGAGTTCCAACACATTTAGCTCAACGTCGATATTGCCTCTCGTCGCTTTGGAATACGGACAGAATGCATGAGCTTTTTTCGCCAAATCCTCCGCTTTATCGTGGTCTACTCCCGACATCTTCACATCCAGCCGCACGGACAGCTTGAAGCCGCCGTCGCTCTCGTCTTTGCCGATCGATACATTGGACGTAACCTCCACATCCTGGAGCTTGACGCCCTCCTTGCGGGCAACATTGGCCAATGCGCTTTCATAGCAGGCGCCGTATCCTGCAGCGAACAGCTGCTCGGGATTCGTACCGGAACCTCCCGGACCGCCCAACTCTTTGGGCATGCTGAGATTATGCTTCAAGGCGCCGTCGGAGGATTCAAATGAGCCTTCACGTCCGCCGCGAACCGTTGCGGTAGCCGTATACAATGCTTTCATGAATAACATCTCCTTATTTAACCAATTTGTACGCAGTACAACCATTTATTAAACTTGGGGCAGAATTTGAAACGATAATTTCCGTCATTTTCCGAAAAGACATTGACCTGAGATTTAAATAGTTTAAAATTGAATTGTAAAAAATATATCCATTCAAAGGAGGCCCATCCGTGAGCGTGTATGATTACCAGGCCAATACCCTGAGCGGTCAAGAAGAATCCTTGTCCAAATACGAAGGCAAAGTGCTGCTTATTGTGAATACGGCCAGCAAATGCGGCTTCACCCCCCAGTATGAAGGTCTACAGAAATTGTATGATAAATTTAAAGACCGGGGATTCGCCGTGCTCGGCTTTCCGAGCAATCAGTTTGCATCCCAGGAGCCAGGCAGCAGCGAGGAAATCCAGGAATTTTGCCGGCTCAACTATGGCGTCTCCTTTCCGATGTATGAAAAAATCGATGTCAACGGCGACAATGCCCATCCTCTTTACAAATATTTAACGAAGGAGGCTCCGGGCGCACTCGGCTCCAAAAGCGTAAAATGGAACTTCACCAAATTCCTGGTCGACCGCGAGGGACGCGTGCTGAAGCGCTTTGCCCCGACAACGACGCCCGAAAGCATCGAAGAGGAGATTAAGACACTGCTTTAATTGAACAGCGGTGCAGTCAATACTCTCCCGGGAAAAAGAAAAAAGGATTGCGCCGCATCATCCTTGCTGCACAATCCTTTTGTTTTATCCAAGTGAACAACGCTCGGGCCATGATCCTGCTCTGCCCGCTTGTTCTGCGGCCTCGCCGCTTATTATTCCTCTGGAAACAAATCGGTCGAAATGTACCGTTCGCCGGTGTCCGGCAGAATGACAACGATATTCTTGCCTTGATTCTCCGGTCTTTTGGCCAGCTGATAAGCGGCGAATGCCGCGGCACCGGAAGAAATCCCGACAAGCAGCCCTTCGTTCCTGGCCAGCTTCTGGGCCGTCTGTATCGCCTCTTCATTCTTCACCGTAACAATCTCATCCACCACGGCCCGGTTAAAGTTCGCCGGCACAAAGCCCGCGCCAATGCCCTGAATCGCATGAGGTCCCCGCTGCCCGCCCGACAGAACAGGCGAACCGGCCGGTTCCACGGCCACAATACGCACTTGCGGATTGCGCTCCTTGAGAACCTCGCCGACTCCCGTGACCGTTCCTCCTGTACCTACGCCGCCGACGAAAATATCCACTTTTCCCTCGGTATCGTTCCAGATTTCTTCGGCCGTCGTCTTCCGGTGAATTTCGGGATTGGCCGGATTTTCAAACTGCTGCGGGATGTAGGAATTGGGGATATCGGCGGCCAGCTCCTCCGCTTTGCGGATTGCGCCCGCCATCCCCTCCGAAGCCTGGGTCAGCACAAGTTCTGCCCCGAGCTGCTTCAGAAGCTTCCGCCGTTCCGTACTGAAGGACTCGGGCAAAATAATAATCAAACGGTATCCCAAAGCCGCCGCCGCAAAGGCAAGACCGATGCCGGTGTTTCCACTTGTCGGCTCGATAAGGGTCGTCTCTTTGTTGATAAGGCCCTTTTCTTCGGCATCCTTGATCATGGCGTACCCGATCCGGTCCTTCACACTGCCCGCAGGATTGAAATACTCCAGCTTGGCCAGAATGTTCGCTTCCGCCCCGTCCTCTTTGAAACTGGACAATTCGAGAAGCGGCGTATGTCCAATCAGATCGGTCAAATTCTTAGCGATTTTCCCCATAGATACACCCTCCAAAATTAAAATTTCAAGAATCGCGCTCATTTATTCCAATACAAAAACTCGGCATTATGATCATACTGGAATTTATATCACTTGTAAAATCCATACATAAAAAATAAAGAAGCCCTGCTGCGCAAGGCTTCTTACTGTATGCGGTAGAGAGGACTCGAACCTCCACGGGCGTACGCCCACTACCCCCTCAAGATAGCGTGTCTGCCATTCCACCACTACCGCGCGGCGAATGATCTTTTTGAGACCAACACAAGTTATTATACTCGCTTATTTCTCAAAAGTAAAGCTTAAATTTATTCGGGAGGCTGTTCATCCTGTTTCCGTCTGCGGTATTCAGAAAAAGCGAGATATTCCTTGATAAATTCCTTCTCACGAGGCTCCAGCTCATCAAATTGGCAATCGGATTGCCGTATTTGCTCAAAAAAATAATCCTCGCTTCCTTCACGCAGTATGGACGGAGAGTTCTTGCCCAAGATGAGCCAGTCCAGACTGACGCCAAAAAAAGCGCCGATTTCGATTAATTTATGCGTTCCGGGCGTGGACTTGCCCCGCTTCCAATCTCCCAAATTGCCTGTACTGATGCCGAGCTGCTCGCAGAATGCTTTTTTGGTGATGCCTTTTTTGCTAATCAAAAGCTCAATTCGATCATAAATGGACTGCATTTCCAAACCGCCTTCCGAAATTATGACAAATTACTTATATAAGTCATTATTTATTGTAAAATGACGTAAAAAAGTATATAATTGACTAATCTTATGCCTTAACCCATTATATCATACGGCTGGAATGTCGATAAGAGGTGAGCAAGATGAGCAGCAAAAAGCCCATAACCCCCTACGGATGGGCCATCAAGCAGCGTCTGGCGGAGATGCGGCTGAGTCAGAAGGACTTTTGCCAACTGTACGGTATACCGCCCTACCGACTGTCCAATCTCATCTACGGAACGCGCCGGGCCATGCGCTACCGCCGGCAAGTCGACCGTTTGCTTAACATACCTCCTGCCATTCCGGGTGAACCGGGTGATGAATGAGCTATATTTTTCCCGACTAATCTTAGTATTTCATCCTGAATCATGTCAAGGAGCGATTCTTTTGCCTGAAAGCGCTTTGTCCCTTGTTATTCATCTGACCCGCTCTCTCCCCGGCAGCGTGCTCGCTATCGACAGACGAGGTCTTATCACCGAAGTGAATGATTCATGGAGAGAATGCGGGATTGCCGCCGGCCTCTCGGCACGCTTTGAGTGGACGGGTACGGATTATTTTGAACTGATGCGGGAGCTTGTTCTGCCGTCGGACTATATGAGCGAGCTTCTTCAGGCGATCCAGTCCATCTTTCTGGGCGAACGCCTTGTTTACAGCGGCCGGTTTCCCATGCCACCTTTTCTGAGGGGAGGAAAATGGTTTCAAATCGAGGCTCTCCCCATACCGGAAGAGTCAAACGGGGCGACCGCTTTTGTACTGCTGTCCCACCGTTATACCGCTTCTGTAACCGATTCATCTCCTGCCAAGGCGCCGGTTATGACCCATTATCGGAAGCCTCTGCCTTTCGTGCCGATCTGTGCTTCCTGCAAATCCGTCCGCAAGGGCGGGCAGTGGGTTCCCATCGAACGCTTTCTCCAACAGGAGCTTCATGTCGAACTGACCCATGATATTTGCCCGTCCTGCATCGCCCAGCTATATCCGCAATATGCACGCGTTTTGAACGGGTTGGCGGAGTAAGTAAAGATCTGCAATTGATATAAAAAAAGAACCCCGATTTCTCAGGATTCTTTCTTGGTTGTTATGCGGTAGAGAGGACTCGAACCTCCACGGGCGTACGCCCACTACCCCCTCAAGATAGCGTGTCTGCCATTCCACCACTACCGCTTATATGACCCGTAGAGAATAGATTTCGCATATTCCTTACGATGCCGATGCTCCGACGAACCTTTTGGGGTTCTCATCCCTGGTTCGAAGAAGATATGACCCGTAGGGGATTCGAACCCCTGTTACCTCCGTGAAAGGGAGGTGTCTTAACCCCTTGACCAACGGGCCGCACTTTAGTGTCACAACAAAAATGATTATAGCAAATCTCTATTTATCTGACAAGCACTTTTTTTAATAAATTAAATACATTCATTTATGGATACATAATTGTAAACGTAAACGAATGTATGTTGTTCTGGAGTTATCTTATAATACCTTCCCTTCCTTTGTTTTTTGCTTAGATGCCAAAACAGATCTTGTGCTTTTCCGGAATATGGGATACGATCATTTTGGGGAACGTTCCCCACCCATTATAAGGCTGGAAGGAGGAGCTCGAAATCGCAAGCATCCTGGATATTGCCAAGAAGGCCGGCGTTTCCAAGACTACGGTATCCAAAGTGCTGAATCAGCAGTATGGGGTTCATGCGGAAACCCGGAAGCGGGTACTGGAAGCGGCAGCAGCCTTGCACTACACTCCCAATATCGCCGCACGGAGCCTGGTCACCAGCAAGACCGGTGTCATCGGCGTCGTCTATGATTCGTTCCGTTCCCCCTTATACACGGAGTTAGCGGGGCAGTTGGAGCAGCATGCAATGGAAAGCGGTTACCGTTTGGTGTTTTGCAGCTGCAATTCCGACCCGGATTCGAAACGGCATTATATCCGGTATTTCATGGGCGGCGCGGCGGATGGCATCATTTTATTCGGGAGCGCGGAGGAGGATCTACCGCTGATCGAGATGCTCACCGCGGTTCATTTTCCTTTTGCGGTCATTGAGAATCACTTTGAACACCTCTCCATTCCCAACGTATTGATTGACAACCTGTCGGGGGCCGCTCAAGCGGTGAACTATTTATACGAACTGGGCCATCGGAAGATCGTGCACGTCACAGGTAATCTGCAGCACCTTGTGGCGTTGGACCGTAAGAACGGTTTTACAACGGCGATGGAGGAACGCGGGCTTTCCGCTCCGCCCGAATCGTTCATCGTCACAAGCGGAACCATCGGCTGCGGAGCAAAGGCAGCCGAACGGCTGCTCGGCATGAAGGATAAACCGACGGCTGTGTTTGTTTTCAACGATTTGATTGCGTATGAGATGATGGATACTCTTAGTCAAGCCAGATGCCGCATTCCCGACGACCTATCGGTTATTGGCTTTGACCATCTGGTCGGATTGCTCAGCTTCAAGCCCGGACCACTCGAACTCACCTCCCTCGCCCAGCCCTTATCCGACGTGGCCGCAGCCGCCGTTGAACTGGTGGCCGCGCTGATTGCGGGGACTCTCCCCGAAAAGATGGTGCGCCTTTTTCAGCCGGAGCTAAAAGAAGGCAACACCTGCCGAAATCTAATTTCCGAGCACCCGTCCGAGCCGATTTAACGGTTTGCCCGGCTTATTATTTTTTTCAACGAATGGGGAACGTTCCCCATAATAAGGAGGATGCCATAATGAGCAGCTTTGGTCATTTTTCTGAGGATGGAACCGAATTCATATTCACTACCCCTCGCACCCCTCGCCCGATGATGAATTACTTGTGGAATCCGTTGCTTCTGTCCGGCGTGAATCAGCTTGGCGGAGGCATCGGAGCATACGGTGACCGGGCCGCGGCCTATATCGATCAGGAGGGAAAAGGCCGAGCCGTGATCATCAAGAACGGCAACCGTTATTTCTATATCCGCGACGAAGAAACCGGGGAATTCTGGAACCCGGGCTGGTATCCGGTCAACCGGGAGCTGGACGCTTACAGCTGCACTCACGGGCTCGGCTACACCAAGTTATCGGCGGCTTACGACGGCATTTTGGCTGAGGCCCGGGTATTCATCAACCAAGAGGACCCGGCGGAAATCTGGACGCTCTCGCTGGGCAACCTCACCGGACGGGAACGCAAGCTTCGCGTCTATTCTTTTGTGGAATTCTCCCTGACCGGTTATAAAATCTACAGCAATTATTACTCCAACCTATTTACGGAATACCATCCTTCGCATCACATGGTCATGGCCCATAACACGACGCAGGACCGCACCCACACCTGGTTCAACGGATTTATCGCCGCGAGCGATGCAATCAGCGGATTCGAAAGCAGCCGAAAAGCATTTATCGGCACCTACGGCCAGATCAGCGCCCCGGATGCGATCGTTCGAGGACACTGTACGAACAGTCTTGCTTCCAATGAAGATATGGTCGGCGTGCTGGAGAACACCTTTGTGCTGAAGCCAGGTGAAACTCACAGCTACTCGGTTCTGATCGGCGCCGCGGATACGGCGGATACGGCTTGCAGGATTGCGGAAAAGTTGTTCGCGCCGGGACGGATCGAGCAGGATTTTGCAGCGCTCCTGGAGTCCCGGAAGAAGATGCGAGAGACGATTGAAATCCACACTCCCGACCAAAAAGTCAATCATCTCGTCAACATATGGATCAAGCAGCAGGTTCAGTTATGCGCCGAAGCAGGGCGCGATACCGGGAAGGGCTTTCGCGATCAGCTTCAGGACGCCTGGGCTATCGCCTCCTTCAATCCACAGCTCGCCAAGGAGAAGATCATCGAAACCTTGCGTTACCAGTACCGGGATGGACGCTGCGTACGCGGCTGGCTTCCCCTGGACCCGCACATCTACTCTGATGGCCCGACCTGGATCGCCCCCACTGTCAACGCTTACCTCAAGGAAACCGGGGACTTCGGTTTTCTCAACGAATTTGTTCCTTACCTGGATGAAGGAGAAGGTACCGTCTGGGAGCATATCCTGACGGCAGTCCGCTATTCCTCGGAGGATACCGGCGAACGGAACCTGGTCCGTGCCCATGATGGAGATTGGAATGATTCCCTGAACGGCATCGGCGTAGGAGGCAAGGGCGAAAGTGTCTGGACTTCCATTGCTCTGTATTACGCGCTGAACCAGGTAGTGGAGATGGCTTTGGACATTCGGAAGGAGGAAGAGCTCGGCCGGGAAATGCGGGAACGGGCGGCGAAGATCAAGCAGGCGGTCAACGACGCGGGTTGGGATGGTGAGTGGTATCTGGCTGGATACAACGATGCGGGCGAGAAAGTCGGCACGCATGTCGAACAGGAAGGCAGTCTCTACTTGAACAGTCAAACCTGGGCGCTCATGGCGGGCATCGCGGAAGGAGACCGGGTGGAACAATGCCTGAAGGCCGTCGACGAAAGGCTCGACTCCCCTTATGGTCCGCTTACTCTATATCCCACTTATACGAGTTACAAACCGACAATCGGCCGTTTGACCGGCTTTGTGCCCGGCATCTGGGAGAACGGCACCCCCTACTGCCACGGGGGCACCTTCAAGATCGTAGCGGATTGCTGCCTGAATCGGGGGAATTCGGCCTATTCCACCATGCTCAAGATCATGCCCGACAGCGAGACGAACCCATCCGACGCTTCCGGCTGTGAGCCCTACGCCCTGACCAACATGTATTTCGGACCGGATAATCCGCGAGCCGGACAAACGATGTTTGCCTGGGTCACCGGAACAGCCGGCTGGATGTTCCGCTCGGCCGCTCAATACATGCTCGGATTTCATCCCGGCTACGACTCCTTCACCCTCCACCCCGTCATTCCCGAGCATTGGGAGGAGTGTCGGATCAAGCGGAACTTCCGTGGAGACATCTACGACGTGCGCATTTTGAACAAAAACCGGGTTCAGTCTGGTGTGAAGAGCATTGTCATGGATGGTATGGCAATTGCGGGCACGACGATTCCGGTCCGGGGAGACGGGCTTTTCCATGAAATCATTATAGAACTAGGGTAACCCTGAAGCCAAAGAGGAGCCGGAGTTTCTAAAACGGCATGGGGCGAAATCATCAAAGCAAAGCTGCCGACACAAATGTCGGTTGATTATGTAAGGGTTTGCAAGCTGACTCGAGAATAAAATACGGCGGCCTGCCGCTCGGAGGCAAGCCGCCGTTTCTTTCTCCGCCCTTCCCGCGGAGAAAGATGAAGTCGTGACTTAAAAGAGTCCCGTCTCCTTCAAAGCTTCCAATCCGTCTGCATGCGGATAGCCCAGGCTTGAGGCCACCGCCTGATTGGTGACATGCCCGGCCGCCACATTGATGCCGCGAGCGATCGCGGTATTCCCCTCCGCCGCTTCGAGTATGCCTAAATTCGCTATCTGCAGCGCATAAGGAATTGTCACATTGGTCAGAGCAAGCGTCGAGGTCCGGGCAACCGCTCCCGGCATATTTGCCACCGCATAATGAACAACCCCATGCTTGATATAGGTTGGATTCTCATGAGTCGTAATGCGGTCAATCGTCTCGATCGAGCCTCCCTGGTCGATAGCGACATCAACGATTACCGAGCCTTCCGTCATCTGCCGGACCATATATTCCTTAATCAGCTTCGGCGCACGGGCCCCTGGAATCAACACGGCGCCAATCAGCAAATCGGCTTTACGAACCGCCTCTTCAAGATGATAGGAATCCGACATAATCGTGATCAGCCGGCCGCCGAAAATATCGTCCAGTTCCCGCAGCCGATTCGCGTTCAAATCTAGGATGGTCACTCTGGCCCCCATACCGATCGCGACCTTTGCCGCATTGGTGCCGACCACACCTCCCCCGACGATTACGACTTCTGCCGGCTTCACTCCCGGAACGCCGCCCATTAAGATGCCTTTGCCGCCATGCGGCTTCTCCAGCAGTCCTGCCCCGATCTGAACGGCCATCCGCCCCGCAACTTCGCTCATGGGCGTCAGCAGCGGCAAGGAGCCGTCCTCAAGCTGGATCGTTTCGTAACCAACGGCAACAACGCCGCTTTCCACGAGCGCCTTCGTAAGTCCCGCCTCTGGAGCCAGATGGAGATACGTGAACAGGATCAGATTTCGGCGGAAGAAGCCATACTCTTCCGGCAGAGGCTCCTTCACCTTGATCACCATCTCCGCTCTGGACCAGACCTCTGAAGCAGAGGACAGAATCTCCGCTCCTTTGTCCCGGTATTCCGAATCATCGAATCCGCTGCCGGTTCCCGCCGAAGTTTCAATCAACACGGTGTGGCCAGCTTTTTTTAACGCTTCGACTCCCGCCGGCGTGATCCCGACCCGGTTTTCGTTGTTCTTGATTTCTTTCGGTATGCCGACAATCATGCTTGTTCCTCCTTCTCGTATATGGCAAGATAGCAGGACAGCCGCCCCATTACGTATGGAGCGGCTTCCCGAGCAGCCTAGCGATATTTTGGAAAATGCATTGTCTATTACGAAAGAGAGATCAAATCAAACTTGCTTACGGATTAACCTTGGTTTCGAACGTTTGCTTGCCGCCAACAAATTTCAGTACGACAGCCGCTTTAACCGGGTCATGAGATTCGTTCATCGAAATTTTGCCAGTCGCAAGCTGCAGATCCTTGGTCGCTGCCAGGGCGTCTTTAATCTTGGCCGGTTCAGCCGCTCCTGCACGGGTAATGGCATCAGCTACCAGCTTAACAGCGTCATAGCCAAGGGCTGCCATGCCGTCCGGTACTGCATTGCTGTTGGCCGCTTTGTACGCGTCAACGAAGGTCTTAACTTCTGGAGCGGTATCTTCCGGCGAATAGTGGTTAGACATGTAAGTGTTGTCCAGAGCTGCCGCGCCTGCAATTTCAGCCAGCTGCGGAGAATCCCAGCCGTCGCCGCCCATGAACGGAGCCGTAATGCCCATTTCGCGTGCTTGTTTCAGGATTTTGCCGACTTCTTCATAATAGCCAGGCAGGTAGATAACATCCGGGTTAGCTGCTTTGATACGTGTCAATACAGCTTTGAAGTCAGAGTCTTTTTGTTGGTAAGACTCTTTGCTCAGGATTTGTCCGCCGTTCTTTGTGAATGTTTCTTCAAAGAAGGTTTGCAGACCTTTAGAGTAGTCACTGGACGTATCCGTGTAGATAACAGCCGTTTTGGCTTTAAGCGTGTTGCTTGCAAAGTTAGCCATAACCTGTCCTTGGAAAGGATCGATAAAGGAAGCGCGGAAGACCCACTCGTTCACTTTTTTGGTACGCTCGTCAACCGTTACTTTCGGGTTGGTAGCAGAGGAGCTCACGAGCGGAATTTGTTTCTCCTGGGCAACCGGTACGATACCCAATGTGTTGGTGGAAGTCGTTGCGCCAATGATCGCTACAACTTTGTCGGTGGTAATCAGCTTTTGCGCAGCTTGCGTTGCTTCTTCGGATTTCGAGGCGTTGTCGGCTTCAACTAACTCCAACTTCTTGCCGAGCACACCGCCCGCATCGTTGATTTCCTTAACTGCCAGTTGAGCGCCTTTCAGAGCAGAGTCGCCAAAGGAAGCCTGGCCCCCGGTAAGCTCAAGGTCAGCTCCAATTTTGATCGTGTCTCCAGCAGAATTGCTGCCGCTTGCGGAATTTCCGCTATTCTCTGTGTTGTTGCTGCCGCAGCCTGCTGCCAATACGGCAGTCAGCACAGTCGACAAAATAATGGCCCCGATTTTCTTCATTGTTCTCCCAGCCTCCCAGATAATTTAATTTATATGTTGGTTCTGTGATGCCATGATTAGTGCTAGCTGTATTAGTGCCCAAGATAAGCCATCTTGATTTCTTCCGAATCGGCCAATTCCTTGGCGTCTCCTTCCAGTACGACTCTGCCGGTTTCCAGCACATAAGCGCGATGGGCGATTTTGAGCGCCTGATGCGCATTTTGTTCAACCAGCAGTACGGTCGTTCCGGCTGCGTTCACTTCCTGGATGATCTTGAAAATATCCTGCACCAGAAGCGGAGCAAGGCCCATAGACGGTTCATCCAGCAGAAGCAGCTTCGGATGCCCCATAATGGCGCGCCCCATGGCGAGCATTTGCTGTTCGCCGCCGGAAAGCGTTCCGGCTTGCTGCTTTTTGCGTTCCCGAAGACGGGGGAAGGTGCTGTACACCTTCTCAAAATCAGCTGCCAGACTGCTGGAATCCTGCAAATAAGCCCCGAGTTCCAGATTCTCCTCTACAGACATATTTGCGAACACGCGCCGACCTTCAGGGCAGTGAATCAATCCCTGCTTGACTATCCCCTGCACGCTTTGGTTCGTAATGGATTTCCCCAGAAATTCAATACTTCCCGTCTTCGGCTTAAGCAATCCCGAGAGCGTCTTGAGAAGCGTCGATTTGCCGGCGCCGTTGGCTCCGATCAGCGTAACGATTTCTCCCTGATTGACGTTGATGCTGAGGTCCTTCAGGGCGTGAATGGCTCCGTAGTAAACATTGATTCCTTGTACTGTAAGCATAGCCTTTACGCCTCCTGTCCCAAATACGCTTCGATAACTTTGGGATTGCTCCGGATCTCGGACGGTGTGCCATTTGCAATCAGCATCCCGCGGTCCAATACGTAAATCCGGTCGCAGACACCCATAACCAGCGACATATCATGCTCGATAAGGAGAATCGTAAGGTCGAATTCCTTGCGGATCCAGGCAATGAGATTCATCAAATCATGCGTCTCGTTCGGATTCATACCGGCTGCCGGCTCGTCGAGCAGCAGCAGCTTCGGTCCAGCCGCAAGAGCCCGCGCGATTTCCAGACGCCGCTGGTTGCCGTAACTGAGATTGCCGGCTAATTCCTTACTTTGATCGTCAAGATTAAAAATCTTTAGAATATCAAGCGCCTTCTGTGTAATCGCATCCTCACCCTTGAAATGATTCGGCAAACGAAGCATGGAGGTGAACATCGAGTGTTTGGCGTGCTGATGAAAAGCGATCTTGACGTTATCCAGTACTGTCATTGCAGTAAAGAGGCGGATATTCTGAAAAGTACGTGCCGCCCCTTTGCGGTTAATCCGGTACGGCTTCATACCGCCGACGGATTCGTTACCCAACATAATGTTGCCTGTAGAAGGAGGATATACGCCGGTCAGCAGGTTGAACAGCGTCGTTTTACCTGCACCGTTCGGTCCGATCAGACCAATCAGTTCACCTTTATTAATATGAAGAGAAACCTCGCTGAGCGCCTTGAGTCCCCCGAAGGAACGGCTGGCTTCCTTAACATCAAGAAGCACTGCTGTCGCTGATGCCGCCATTTGCCTTCGCCTCCTTTTTGCCGAACTTCTTGAGTGAAAATCTCGTGCTTCCAAGCAGACCGCCCGGACGGAAAATCATCATCAGAATCAGAACGATCGAATAAATGATCATGCGCCATTCCGGGAAATCCCGCAGGTAAGTATACAGCAGGGTTACGAAGACGGCGCCGACAATCGAGCCGGCCGTGCTGCCCAGTCCCCCGAGAACGACCATAACGAGAATTTCGAACGACTTCAGGAAGTTGAAGCTGCCCGGCGTGATAACGTAGAACGTATGAGCCGATAGTCCTCCGGCCATTCCAGCGAACAGGGCGCCGAGTGTAAAGGCGATGATTTTGTACAGCGTTGTGTTGATACCCATAGCTTCCGCCGCAATCTCATTCTCGCGAATGGCGATACAGGCCCGGCCGTGAGTGGAACGGATAAAGTTATTGATCAGAACAACCGTAATCAACGTGAAGAAGAACATGATGGTCCATGTCGTCTTCGCCGGAATTCCGCTGAGGCCCGAAGCGCCGCCTACGTATTCCGTGTTCAGCATAATAATCCGGATGATTTCCCCGAAGCCAAGTGTCGCGATTGCCAAATAGTCACCATTCAGCCGCAGCGTAGGCATTCCGATCAGCACGCCGCAAACCGCCGCCACCAAACCGCCAATAAGAATCGTAAGAATGAATGGAACATCATAGTCAAGCGTCAAAATGGCCGAAACGTATGCGCCAACGGACATAAACCCCGCATGCCCGATGGAAAACTGTCCGGTAATCCCGTTAATAAGGTTGAGGGATACCGCCAGCATAACGTTAACGCAGATCAGAAGAAACATCGATTTGTAAACATCATTAAGAGCTCCTGTTGTTAGCAGAATTTGTACAACCCCATATAAAACCAAGGCAAGGACAATGCTCAGCCAGAATTTTTTATTTATCTTCACGCCGTTCCCCTCCTACACTTTCTCCCGGACATTCTTGCCGAACAGCCCGGATGGTTTAAAGATAAGGATCAGGATCAATACGGCAAAGGCTACGCCATCACGCCAGGAGGAATATCCAAGCGAGGAAATTTCCGTCTCTACCGTTCCCAGCAGCAGGCCGCCCACAAGCGCGCCCGGAATGCTGCCGATGCCTCCAAGCACCGCAGCGACGAAAGCTTTCAGTCCCGGCATAACGCCCATCAGCGGATCAACAGAGTTGTAAGTCATACCGAAAATTACTCCGGCTGCTGCCGCAAGCGCCGAGCCGATAGCGAAGGTTGCCGAAATGGTACGGTCTACGTTGATCCCCATCAGACGCGCCGCTTCCATATCGAACGATACCGCCCGCATCGCTTTACCGGTCTTGGTATAACGTACGATGTATTGCAAAATAATCATCAGAATAATCGTTGTAATCAAAATCATAACCTGGTTCGATTCCACCTGGATGGAAGTCCCGAACAATTGGTACTGCTTCTTCGCCATAATGTCAGGGAAACCTTGAGCTTGCGGCCCAAGCACGAGCACCCCGGTATATTCCAGCAAAAAGGATACGCCGATTGCCGTAATCAGCGCCGCAATCCGTGTGGATTTGCGCAGCGGCTTGTAGGCAAGACGTTCAATTGTGATGCCAAGCAGCGCACTGACCGTCATGGAAAAAATCAGAGATATGATCAGGACCAAAACCGGTGGAAGCCCTGCTGATGCCAGATATTTGGCACTGAACAGACCAATAAACGAGCCAACCATAAACACATCCCCATGTGCAAAGTTGATCAGCTTGATAATTCCGTAAACCATGGTATAGCCCAGGGCGATCAGCGCATAAATACTGCCTACGGAAATCCCGTTAATTAACTGCTGAATAAAATACTCCATCGCCATCCCCTTTTCCCTTTTTCATTGTCTTTCCCTCTTCTCTCTTTCATTTCTTTCTTTTTAATGATGTTACCTATATTAACATATGTCCTTTTTTTCGTCACTAAGATTTTCATGGATTCCAAGAAATTTCGAAATTTAGTGTCATATTCTCTAACAACAATTGTAAGTATTGGGTTATGTAGTGTGACGAGTTGTTAAAAATCCAGAGAATAAGCGAGGAAAATGGAGAATGATCAAGATCTGTTTAAGTGGGGTTTTCTTATCTAAACGAATATTAAGCTTTATTTTGTAGCAATTAATATAACATTTCTCTCTTTAAAGCACTATTCCTTCAAAATATTAAAGAGTTAATTGGTTGCATAATTACTTGTTCCTTCCATAGCCATGAATCAGCTGTGCTTTTTCGGTCCGCTTCCCTAAGACGAACACCCGCTTAGATATAAAAAAAAGCCCCCTCTCGGGAGCTCTTTCTTCTATTATATATGTATCGTGTACAACATATTAAAAACCAGCCGCACATTTCTGAAGAAATGTGGCGGAGAGAGAGGGATTCGAACCCTCGCACCGCTTACGCAGTCTAACCCCTTAGCAGAGGGTCCCCTTATAGCCACTTGGGTATCTCTCCAAGAAAATGGCTCCCCGAACAGGACTCGAACCTGTGACAACTCGATTAACAGTCGAGTGCTCTACCAACTGAGCTATCAGGGAACGTTTTAATGTGAACAAAACCTAATTTATCATGATTTCACCTTACAGTCAAGAGCGGGCCAAAACCTGGGAAATCGCTTACGAAGGGCGAAGGGCAGCGCCGGCTTTCATGGCTCAGGAGGAGTCATCCTTGATCCGATAAAATTAATGTTCCCCGAAAGACCTGAAGGAACACGCGCCCGAATACCGCTTCCTCAACCTCACCCCTGCGTCGCCTCTTCTTTTCCTCTCAAGCTTAAAAATAAAGCTGCTCCCCGTCCGCCGGAATGAGGACGCTGCCGGGCTCACCTTCCTTCTCAAGCCCTTCCCGCAGTTTATCCCTGGTCAGCAGACAGTGGTTGATCGCATCCATGTGGACGGCTACCACTTGCATTCCGGGAGCATGGCCGCGCAGGGCCGCGATATCTTGTCCGCCCATGGTGATGTGGCATCCGGCCGCGAACCTCGCTTCGCCCGCATTGACGACCGCAACCACCGGCCGGTGCCAGTCAAGCACCTCCCGCACCTCCCGCACCTCATCGCACCAGATCGTATCTCCTGCGATGTAGAGCACAGGCTCGCCAGGCGCCCGGAACACAAAGCCGGATACCGGCCCCATCTTCCGTCCGATAATTCCGGTGCCGTGCCTTCCCCCGGTCCGTATGATGCGAACTCCTTGAAACTCCGCCTCCTGTTCAACGGGAACGGCCGCGGTAAAGCCCTGTGATTCGAGCGTTTTCCTATCCTGTTTCTGGCAGAACAGCGGAACGTCTTTAGGCAGCAGAGACGCCGCAGCGGGGTCCCAGTGGTCATTGTGAAGATGGGTCACGACGACGGCGTCCGGACGCAGCCATTCATCCACTGAACCAGGGAGGCCGACGAGCGGGTTTCTCCGTTCATTTCCGCTGTTTATGATCGGCGGATAGGCGCCCTGTTTACCAAGCATCGGATCGATCAGGAAGGTCAACCCGCCATATTCCAGCCAAAGCGTTGCATGTCTTATCAATTGCAGCTTCATAAGGGATGCACTCCTTCTTTTACATGAGTTCTGCTACAATTAAGAGTATAATTTTTCGCTGGCTGGAGTACATGATGCCGTGAAAGGATTACTGCGTATTTATTTTCATTTGGAAAGGAATCACCTAAAGATGAGCCAAGCGCTTATAGACGAGACCGATCTGCTCATTCTGCGGCAGCTGATTCAGGACTCCACACTTAGCCATAAGGAAATCGGAAGGACGGTTCATATGACCGGGCAGGCTGTGGGGGCGCGAATCCGCAGGATGAAGGAGCTCGGCGTCATTACGGGATATTCGGTAGGCTGGAATCCGGAAAAGCTGGGGCTTCACGTACACGCCTTGATTACCGTGTTCCTGAATTCAGGCGGCGCCCACCGGACGTTCCTGCAGTTCGTTGAAGCCGAGGAAGAGATTGAAGAGGCATACCGTGTCAGCGGCGAGGGCTGTTATTGGATGCGGGCGCGCACGCAAAGTCCGCAGCGGCTTAACGAGCTGCTCGACCGGCTGCTTAAGTATGGAAACTATAAGGTGAGCCTGGACATCGGCCGGATCAAGTAAGCGACGTTTAGCTCGCCAGCCGGTTGGCAGTTCCCGCTCTCCAGCTATGCCTCTCTTTGGCCCCCGGCTTCATCAATAACTGCCAGCTTCAGCGGACCGGCGCATTTCCCGCAGCGGTAGCGCTGCGGATTTACCTTGCGCTTGCGGAGATACTCCGTGCTGCACTGCTGGCATATAAGCTTGTAACGGTAAGGCAGCGGCTTTCTCGTCTTGGCTCCGGGAAGGTGCTGGCAGTACCGGCTTCCTCCCACCTTGGCGAGCAGCGCCTTGAAGTCAGCGTCCCGGTGGCGGTATCCTCTTTTGGCCAGATGGAGGTGGTAGTGGCAAAGCTCATGCTTGATGATCTTCTCCGTCTCTTCAGGCCCGTACGCCGCAAGCTGGCGGGGATTGATCTCGATGTTATGGCTCTTCATAAAGTAGCGTCCTCCCGTAGAGGACAGCCGGCTGTTAAACGACGCTTTGTGGCGAAAAGGCAATCCGAAGCTTTCCCGCGACACCCGCTCAATCCATCGCTGCAGTTCTTCGTTCGTCATGCTCATGATTTTTGGCGGCTCCGTTTCTTTAACACGCTCTTCAGGCGCTTGCTGTAATCTGTACTTGAATTGTAACTTGCGCATACGCTACACTTCAAGAAGGAAGACAAGGACGGAGGGAGAATGACAATGCCGAAAATGCGGTATGTAATTTTGCAGCAAAATCAGGAGCTTCAATTCGTGGAAATGCCGGAGGACTACGCGTACCAGCTAAGCGCGCTCAATCTTAGGCTGAATAAAGAGATCGACAAGCTGACGGCCGAGAACGTGCCGGATCTGCCGCTTGCGGTAGCCGAATGCGATTCCCTGGAGCTGCTTCGCGAAGAGTATTCCCTCGAATCCGGGCTCGATTATATCAACCGGCTGGAGCACGCTTTCGCCGCTATCCAGGAGCAGAACTATCCGCTTATCTCCCTGCTGACGGAAATCCGCGCGCTGCAGGCGCAGCTTGAGCAGTGGTATGAAGAAGAGGAGGAGCGGGCTCAGTAGTCAGCGTCACTCATCATTTTTTTATTGGGAAAAAGACTTCCCGGGAGCCGATTGCGGCAGCATTCATCTTCACCTTAAAGGCGCACCATTACCCACCTCCGCACATATGTTAACATACCTAAGCATGCAGAGGAGGGGTTCTCTTGCCGCAGTGGCTCAGCCATCAGCTAATGAAAGCTTATTACAAAAAAGACCGGCGGCAGATCAAGCTGCTGAACGAATGCTGGTTCTTCTACCGGGATTCCGCTGTCAAGCGCTAGGCTTAAGTCCGTCCGGTTGGCCTCTTGCGACCAAGAAACGCGGCCCGTAAGCCATTCCGGCAAGCCTTATGAATATCCTCATTAAAATCCATCTCTTCTTTCGAAGGGATGGATTTTGTTTCTGAAGAAACCTGCTCAAATATGAAACAAACCGCCGTTCCCCCCATAATCCCGTTGAGACCCGGAAGACGAGAGCTGGCGGGCTTGAAAAGCATCCGTACAAGGCAGACTATCCGAAGCTTCGTTTGGACGGCCAGGAGCCCTGCAGCTTGCGGACAAGCACAATTTGGCCTGTATGATAGGCATCATGCAGGATAAGACTCATGACCTCTTCTCCGGGAGCATGCCCAGAGCCTCCCCAGTCGTACGCCCCTTCTTCGAGCGCCTCAATAACTTCACGCAGATCGGCGTGGACTTTCTTAAGGCGGGAAACCGCCTGTTCCCAGGCATCTTCGCCGCTCTCCGTTACCGTGAACGTATCGTCGTTGCTTTCCGCATTCGGCAGCTTGGGCAGACCCTTCAGCTTGTGCAGCAGCCGTTCCTTATAGTAAGTCAGATGGTTGACCGTCTCCCAAATCGAGTTGGCGGCTTCTCCCTCCGGCTTCCAAAGCGCTTGTTCGCTGCTTACGCCGCCCAGCGCATCCTTCAGCGGCGGCGACCAATCCTCCTGATCCATCGCATAATCCCAGTTTTGAAGCAGAACCTCGCTAATTTTATTTTGCATGATGAGCCTCCTCCAAGTATGGTAACCAGCAATAACAAGAACAATAGTTACATCAAGAATGTAGCATATACCTGATCCAAGTTCAAGTAACTAGCAAAACTAAGTTTTAACTGTTACAATATTTCTGTAGGAAAGGAAGGATCAATGATGCTGTGGGATGACTTTATTAACAGCTACTGGCGGGATTGGAGAACCGGGGACAAATCCAAGGAACGGGACCGGCTGGAAGATCCGGAGTGGCTTAAGTCCTGGCTAACCGCTCATGGACTCCCTGCCATCCCTGCGGACTCCGCACAATTGCAGGAGCTCAAGAAGCTTCGAGGCTGTCTTTTTGATACGGTCCGGGAAATTGTGGACGGCGGTACGCCTGACGGTCTGCCGGAGCGCTTGAACCCCTACATGGCGGCCGGTCCCGTAACGCGGCAGGCGGCACTGGACGAAGAGGGCCGAATGACGGTGACGCTCCTGCCGATGCGGGCTGACTGGGAGCAAGTGATGGCGGAAATTGCCGCCTCTTTTGCCTCGGCGCTGGCGGAAAAAGAAGAGGCGAGATTCCGCATTTGCGACAATCCCGACTGTCTCTGGGTTTACTATGACGATACGCGCAACCGTTCCAAGCGCTACTGCGACGATAAAGCCTGCGGCAATCTGATGAAGGTCCGAAGATTCCGGGCCCGGAAGAAGAAAGCAGAGCAGTAAAGAAAGGATATACTCTAAATCCCGCGAATGGATCTGTCGGTACCGGTAATTTAGGTAATCCGAAAATAAACGCCAAAAAACAACGGCCTGGATCTCCCAGGCCGTTGCTTCAATTTGAGGCGACTGCCCTCATATTGATGTTCTATTATACGATAGAGCGCTCCGCTCTTACTTCCACTTGCTTCGCTTCAATCGGCTTCTTCCACAACCCGAACACGAGTGCGGAGACAACCGCGCCGACGGCAACCGACAACAGGAACAGCAGCGCGTGGTTCGCGAGCGCAGCTACAAAGATACCGCCGTGCGGAGCCGGGATATTGATCTGCCAGAACTGAGTCAATCCTCCGGCAATAGCCGAACCCAGGATACAGGAAGTCAGAACGCGCATCGGATCAGCTGCCGCAAACGGGATCGCGCCTTCGGTAATGAAGGACAGGCCGAGCACATAGTTCGTTAAGCCGGATTTACGCTCGTCTTCCGTGAATTTATTCTTAAACAGCGTGGTTGCCAGCGCGATGGCAAGCGGAGGAACCATACCGCCGGCCATAACAGCCGCCATCATCAAACCGTTCGTGTTGCCGCTGGATGTGAAGACGCCAATGGCAAATGTATAAGCTGCTTTATTGAAAGGACCGCCCATGTCAATCGCCATCATTCCGCCGAGGATCAATCCAAGCAGAACGGCGTTGCCGGTTCCAAGGTTGTTCAGACCGCTGATGAGGCCTTCATTGATCCAGCTAAATACAGGATCGAACAGATAGAACATTATGGCGCCGGTCACGAGAAGACCGAATACCGGGTAGAGCAGAATCGGCTTGAGGCCGTCAAGCGTCTTGGGCAGGCCCGCGAACACTTTGCGCAGTCCGATCACAATATAACCGGCCAGGAAACCGGCGGCAAGACCGCCAAGGAAACCGGCATTGGAGCTAGCAGCCATAAATCCGCCGACCATACCTGGCATCAGCGCCGGACGGTCCCCGATGCTCATTGCGATGAAGCCGGCCAGGATCGGAATCAGGAAGTGGAACGCTCCGTCGCCGCCGCCGATGGTCTGCAGAAGCTTAACGATCGGATTATCCACGCTTGCCACTTGCTCAAACAAGAAGGAGATGGCGAGCAGAATACCGCCGCCGACAACAAACGGCAGCATGTGGGAGATACCGTTCATCAAATCTTTATAAATTTTGCTGCCGACGCTGGTCTTGCCTGCGGGCGCCGCATCCGAAGCGGCCTTGCCTTCATTGCGGTAGATCGGGGCGTCGCCTGCAGCCGCTTTGCGGATCAGCTCTTCCGGCTTGCGGATGCCGTCGCTTACCGGTCTTTGCAGCAGCGGCTTGCCGTCAAACCGGGCCATTTCAACCTGTTTGTCAGCCGCTACGATTACACCGCTTGCCCGCCGGATTTCGTCGGACGTGAGTACATTCTTCGCGCCTTCGGAACCGTTGGTTTCTACCCGGATATTGATACCCAGTTCTTTTGCCTTCTTCTTAAGAGCGTCTTCGGCCATGAATGTATGCGCAATACCTGTGGGACACGCGGTAACTGCGACTACAAACGCTTCCAAGTTGCTCGGATTGCCGACGATCATACCAGCCGGCTGCTCGGCTTTTGCTTTTGCTTCTTCTTCCCGTTTGGCTTTTTCCTCTTCCGCCTTTTTGGCCGCTTCTTGCTCCTCCTGTTTGGCGTCGAAGAGCGCCGTTACTTCATCGGGCGTCTTGGTATTCTTCAGTTTGTCGATGAATTCAGCATCGATTAGCAGCCGGGAAAGGGCGGCAAGTGTACGCAGGTGCGTATTGGCAGCGCCTTCCGGAGCGGCGATCATGAAGAACAGGTACGCCGGTTCTTCGTCCAAAGATTCAAACTCCACGCCGCCGGCGCTTTTTGCAAATACAACCGTCGCTTCATTGACGGCTTTTGTCTTGGCGTGAGGCATGGCAATCCCGCCGCCGATGCCCGTGCTGGATTCTTCTTCACGCTTCAGAATCATTTGCTTAAACAGGACCGGATCGTTAATCCGGCCGTTTGCGGAAAGGCTGGCAATCAATTCATCGATTGCAGCTTCCTTGGTTGTAGCTTTCAGGTCCATGATCATAGTCTGCTTAATCATCAGATCTGTAATTTTCATATCAGTTCAACTCCCTGTAAATTCTTTAAAATGTGCTTGTCGCACGCCCTGTCCTATGACGATCCGGCTTATGAAAGGGGGACGATCTCAACTTGCGGACGCAGCCGCTCGATCTCCTCCTTTGTTGCCAGGTCATCGGAAAATGCAGTGGCGCTTCCCGAAGCGACTCCCGCGCGGAAAGCCTCAATCGGGTCTCCGGTAAGAAACAGCGTGCCGACAAATCCGGCTATCATCGAATCCCCCGCGCCTACGGAATTCTTCACCGTCCCGGACGGTACAGTAGCGCGGTATACGTTATTTTGAGTAATAAGCAAAGCTCCCTCGCCCGCCATGGAAATCAGCACATGCTTGGCGCCCTCTTCCAGAAGCTTGCGGCCGTAAGTGACAATCTCTTCGATAGAGTTAATTGTAACCCCGTACAGTTCTGCCAGCTCGTGATGATTCGGCTTTACCACCAGCGGTTTATGAACCAGAGCGTTCATCAGAGCCTTACCGGTAGTATCAATGACGAACTCCGCACCGGACTGTCCGCAGGCCTCGATAAGCTTCTGATAGAAATCCCCTCCGAGCGATGGAGGCGCGCTGCCCGACAAAATGACGATATCATTCTCCTGCAGATGGGACAGTTTATCCAGAAGCTGCTGTGCCTCCTCGTCACGAATGACCGGCCCAAGTCCGTTAATCTCCGTTTCGTCCCCATGTTTGAGCTTGATGTTGATCCGGGTGTCATCCGCCACGAATACGAAATCGCTTTGGATAGAGTCTTCACGCAATTTGTCGGCGATATACCGGCCGGTAAATCCCCCAAGGAAGCCCAGAGCCGTATTCTCCACCCCAAGCTGGTCCAGAACGCGGGATACGTTGATCCCTTTGCCGCCGGGAAGCTTCAAATCCCGCTTCATCCGGTTCAAGTCGCCAAGCTTCAGATCTTCAACCTCCACGATGTAATCGATGGAAGGGTTAAGCGTCACAGTATAAATCATCAATCATCCCTCAATTATTTTGGTTTTACTTGCAATGGATTGGCGAAGCCTCTCTGGTACGGCCTCCGTTATCACGGTAGCTTCATGCAGATCGAACAATTTGGCAAAAGCAACCTCGCCGAATTTGCTGGAGTCTGCTAGCACGTAGGTTGCGGCGGATAACTGATGGGCCCGTCTCTTGATCAGCGCTTCCTCGGGATCAGGTGTCGTAAACCCCCACTCCGCATCTACGCCATTTGTACCCAAAAAGCATTTATCGAAACGAAAATTGTCCATGTTTTGAAATGCGATGCTTCCGATAACGGCTTTGGTGTGGCTTTTCATCATGCCTCCGAGAAGATAACTCGTAATACGCTTGTTTACAAGCGTTTCGACATGGGACAAGCCGTTGGTAACGACGGTTATGCCCTTCGCGTTAATGTGGGGAATCATGGCTAACGTAGTTGTTCCCGCATCCAGATAAATACATTCACCATCAAGCACTTGGCTCGCGGCCAAACGGGCAATAACGTTTTTGGGCTGAATGTTTTTGAAGGTTTTTTCCTCCATGCCGGGTTCTTGGCTTCGGTTGGCTACCAAAGATGCTCCGCCATGCACCCTCTTCAGCAAATTGCGGCTCTCCAGATCGATTAAATCCCTCCGCACCGTCGATTCCGAAGCTTCGAGCATTTCCGTAAGCTCCTGGATTTTAACGACGCCCTTTTCTTGTAAGCGCTGTATTATTAACCTGCAGCGTTCCTCTGTAAGCATTTTCATTCCTCCACCTGACCATATAGTATCATATCCCCAGCAAAAAACAATCATTATTATTCATATTCCCTCAAAAACCTCCAATATTTTTAGGTAAATATTGCAATATTGTGAACGCTTACTTTTTTTAAAGGTAAATCTAACAAACTTCGGAAATGCGGATTCTCTCGAAATCGCAATTTGAAAGTATATATTTTAATGTTTGGTTCAACAACCAGTTCCTACCAAAATGGATTGAATATAAATATATTAATTAGAAGAAATGCAGCGTTGCCTTATTTTTACAAGGCATGAAGGAGGGCAGTTATGACATTCGACATCGGATTTACAGGTTTTGTTTTCATTATGACTATGTTCGCTATTTTCTGGAGGCCTGGAGGTATAAATGAAGCATGGCCGGCATCCATTGGGGCTGGACTAATATTACTTACAGGAATCGTATCTGGCAGTGATGTTGCAGACATTATCCATAAAATCGGCGGGGCGTCCATTACCATTATGGCAACGATTATCATGGCGGTCATATTGGAAAGCTTCGGATTTTTCAACTGGGCCGCTGTAAGACTTGCCACTATGAGTCAAGGCTCCGGTTATCGCTTATATTGGTACATTCAGATGCTATGTTTTTTGATGACCCTATTATTTAACAATGACGGAAGCATCCTGATTACGACCCCTATATTAATATTACTGTTAAAAAATCTGCGGCTAAAACCGCATCAAATGATTCCTTATCTATTAAGTGGAGCTTTGATCGCAACAGCTTCCAGCGCTCCTATCGGGGTAAGTAATATTGTTAATTTAATTGCATTGAAAATTGTTAATATGAGCCTGTTTATGTATACAGCCATGATGTTTATACCAGCCATAATCGGATTATTGTTCATGTCGTTACTAATGTTTCTTGTATTAAAAAAGAGATTGCCAAAGACATTGCCAACCTCAGCTTATGATTTGGAGGAGCAATTCTTCACTACAAACTTCCATCCGCTAAAGGGAAAAACTTCAGTAGAAACCAAGAGAAAACGAAGCCTGTTCATGTTGAAAATATTACTGTTTGTCTTTGCACTTCGCTGCCTCCTTTTTGTTGCCTCCTTCTTCTCCATACCCGTTGAATGGGTGGCGGTATCGGGTTCGATCTGCTTACTTGTATGGAGATGGTACCAACTGGGTACGAATCCCGTCGATATACTGAAGAAAATTCCGTGGCATATTCTGGTCTTCGCCTTCTCGATGTACGTTATTATTTACGGGCTTATGAATGCCGGACTGATAACACTCCTGATAAAAGTATGTACTCCCATTGTTTCTCAAGGATTACTGCACGCAAGCTTGATTATGGGCGGATTGGTTTCCGTTCTATCAAACGTCTTTAATAATCATCCTGCCTTGATGATCGGAACTATTACTCTAACAAAAATGAATCTTGATCCGGTAACGCTAAAAACGATCTATCTTGCAAATATTATAGGCAGCGATGTGGGTTCCTTGCTGTTTCCTATTGGAACACTCGCCTCTCTTATCTGGATGCATATCCTTAGACAAAAGAAGATTAAAATTAAATGGAAAGATTATTTACACGTCACGCTGATTGTTATTCCGCTTACAACCATAGTCACCTTGTTTCTGCTGTACTATTGGGTTCAACTGATTTTTAGCTGAATGCCAATACGAAAAAGATGTGGGGCTTCAACCGTTAAATCCAGCAATATCAACGGTTGAAGCTTGTTTCTTGGCACAGGTTGCCCGGAACTCAAATGAGTAACGGAAGCTCTTTATTTTCTTGGAAAGTTTACGGTCTGAATATGGTCTATCAGTCCAAATATACTTTCACCGTTCGGAGTGACAAGCTCAAACATGGGGGCCTGAACTTTTTTTAGTAATCCGACCTTCTGAGGATCGTTAACCATATCCATCGCGATGAAATTCCCCACCATATTTTCAAGCTGCCGGTTGAAGTCAGGCTCTACGGATACAGCAGAAAGATTGGACAAGAGCTCATCTTTCTTCAGAGCATACGGGACAACTTTGGCAGGATAAGGGATCATATATTTAAGATGCTTCATACGAACGAGTATGGTATCAAAAACAGGGGAATAGAAGAGAAGATAATCGTCCAGTATATTCTGAATGTACCCATGAAGCACATGAACTCCGGTAATATATATTTCTGTGAAAATACCCTTGCTATTCTCCACAAGCGGCCGAAGGGAGATCGTATCTTGACTTGAAGGGAGGGATTGGTCAACATGATCCGGACCGGAGGCAGCTTGTGTATTTTGCATTAAAAATCTAATGTGGGCAGCCGGAATGTACAGGTATTTGACTCCATTGTTAATGATTACAACATCCGGTCCATAATCTATCAAGGTCCCTTCCAAAGGCTGGAGCAATCCCGAAACCATTGCAATAACTTGTTTGCCTAACAGATCCTTCAGCAAGTTCATGCAGCATCTCTCCTTAATTATAGATGAGTTAATGTAAATATATGTACTTAATAGGTAAAGGTTTTGGTTGTTTTAACCACTTATTTAAATAATAGTCAAATAAACTAGTCAGAACTTCATAGAAAGGAATACTATACATTATCACATTGGAAGGGAGTCAAAAGAATGAAACATCTAGATTTGCATTTCGATCAGGGCGCTGGCGTTGGGCAGGGTTATTTTATAGAAGAAATCCCCCCTGGAATTGATGCATTGGTGGAGTTGAAGAACGAAAGCAAAGACGCGGCCGTTCAGCTTGTTATTACTCGATATAATGCTTCTACCCTCACGTTTGATGTTGGTCCGCATACGGAATTTGCAGTGGAAGTAGGTAATATTCAAACGGTAGGGATCTTCGTTCCGGGGACTCAGCCGGCAAGAGGCCGGTTAATTATCATTCCGAATTTTTCGAATATCAATCTTGTATAATGCATAGTCAGTGAGAGATTCCGCGAAAATACTAAATTGTATAAAAAATATCGTACTCACCTGAATAATTTAGGAGAAATACGATATTTTTTGTATCAGGAATAATCTATAAGCAGAAACAATCAGGGGATTTTAGAGGGGAAAAACAGGATCTGGCTCAGGTGAAGAATGCCGGCCACTTTCGGGAAGCAATGGGCTTAAGGTCTCCGAAAGCGGCCGAAGCCCGAGTTCTTAGATTTCGGACAATTTCTTCAAATGCTTCTCCGAGATTTCAACGACCTTGTCCACGCGCCGCTTGTACTTCTCAACATCTCCCAAATGATCGGTCGTCATCCACACGCGGACGGTTTCCAGAGCGATCGCCGAGCCGATAATTTTGGCGCCGATACACAGCACATTGGTGTCGGAGTGAGAACGCGCCAGCTCCGCGCAGAACGGGTCCTGGCACACCGCCGCGTATAGCCCGTGAATTTTATTGGCGATCATCGCGCTTCCATAGCCCACACCGTCGACGAATATGCCGCGGTCCGCCTTTCCATCCGCTACGGCCAAAGCCGCAGGATATACATAATCGGGCAAATCGCAAGCTTCCTCATTGTCCGTCCCGAAATCCAGAACCTCGTGCCCTTGACTGATCAGATAAGCCTTTACTTCCTCTTTCAAGGAATACCCCGCATGATCATTGGCTACCGCAATCTTCATTTGTGAAACGCCCCCATTTCATTTATTCTCAACGATACTACTTGTGAACTTCTCTATCTTATCGCTTCGTTGCAGAGATTTCCAGCAGCGGGCTTCAAGATTATTGTTCTATATATAAAAAAGTAAAACTTTCTAGTTCAGTTAAATTATTGTGATCATTTCAATCGAGAAATCGTCTATGCTACATGGGGAAGATAAAATAAGGAGGGTGCTACAGGGATGGAAGAAAAGCCGGCCACCAATAAAAACAGGGCATTAATGTGTCTAAGCCTTCTCCTATTAACGGATATCGCATTGTTTCTGTTGCACCTAAATAACTATTATCTAAGGCCGCTGTTTAAGCCACCGGAGTTCTTCTTGTTGCTATACAATGTTGTTTTCTTCGTTATCATTTTGATATTGCTTAAAAGAATATATACCTTAATCATATCAGGATTCTTTCTAGCTATATTCCTGTTGTTCGCCCTTATTTATTATTCACTTTCCGAATATAAATATGATTATTTTCAATCTCCTAAAGAAACACAAACTCTTATTGTCAAGTACAGCATGGCTTCTATGGGAGAATATTCATATACTTATGAATTTTATAAAAAGTCATTGTTCGGTTTACTAATGAAAAAAATGAAGGGTCAAGAATATCAAGACCAAATTCTGAATTTTGAAGATTACCAAACGGCCGAGCAAGTTCTGGGAATGGATGATCCTGAGTGGCTTAGTGAGAAGGAGATCATTTTCCACACATTGGCCGGTGATAAGAAAATAAAAATCAAATAGAAAATGGGACGGCCGGGGCTGTTTTTTGGACAAACCTGAATCTGCCTGCAACTTTTTGGCGTAATGGGGCATCTAGAAGGATAAGAGGTGATAATCATGAATATACAGACATTCAGGCACAGCGCCAAAAAAATGACCATAGCATGCGGCATTTTGGCCGCCTCGGTATCCTTCGGAGCGTCGGCGTTCGCTTTCTCCGACCTGAAAGGTGATCCGGCGGAGGCTAAAATCAATGCACTGCATGAAGCCGGGGTGATTAACGGAGTGACCAGCCAGCTTTTTGCTCCCAAGTCCAAAATGACATACGGCCAAGCTGTCCAGTTGATCGTTAGCGGACTTGCCCTAAAGCAAAATCCGGTGCCGGGCAGTCCGTCCAAGGCCAGCGATTATTTTGCCAAGGTCGACGACAAGTCCTGGTATGCCCCTTCTCTCCTGATCGCCGTACAGAACGGCCTGCCGCTTGACAAGACGCTCCTTCCGAATGCGGCGGTTTCCCGCGCCCATTTTGCGCAGCTGCTGGATGCGGCCTTGAGAGCCAAGGGCGATTTTCCGGTGACGAAGATGTATTTCAATATCGCCGATGGCGGCAAACTGAGCGCGGAGGCGGACGCCAGTCTCCAGACGCTGCTTAATATGCGCATTATTTCGCTGGAGCCGGGTGGCAAGTTCCGTCCGGATGACGCCGTTACCCGCTCGGAGGCGGCCGCCTGGGTGCATGATGCAAGAGCCTTCGTGGAGCGCATGACGGGGTCGATTGGCGGCGGAGAGGATTCCACCGGCACAAACCCGGCCGCAGAGCTCAAAGTGGAAAAGATAGCGGACGGCGTGAACAAAGTCTCGGTGACGGTCGGCAATCTGCCCAATCCGGGCTACGGCCTGACGATTGCGAGAATCGAGTTTGGCGACGGACAAAAGGCCGTTATTTATTATGAAATCACCAATCCGGGATCGGGCATATATCCGCAGGTCATCTCCAAGGCGACAGCCGTTGCTTACCTGCCGGAAGGCTACACGGCAAGCGCAAAGCCGCTTCCCGGTTCGTATACGCCGCCGGAGCCCGATAACCCGCAACTCTAAGACGCCGCGTAAAGCTTGCGTTGCGGGATGCAGCGGCGGCACCTTCTTTTATCGGGCCGGATACCTCAAATAAAAACCTCCAGACCAACTCCGGCCGAACCTGTCTAACAGGTTGGACCGGGGTGGCTTGGAGGTTTCGTATTACTGGTCAACCAGAGTCCTCTGGTTGGCCTTTTTATTCAGCGCGCGGCGGGCGCATCGTCAGGCTGACCCGGCCTTTTTTCAGGTCGACGCCGAGCACCCATACGGTTACATTGTCGCCTACGGACACAACGTCCATCGGATGCTTGACGAAGCTTGAGCTGAGCTGGGAAATATGCACCAGCCCGTCGTTCTTGATGCCGATATCGACGAAGGCGCCGAAGTCGATGACGTTGCGCACCGTGCCCTGCAGCTCCATGCCGGGCGCCAAATCCTCGATCTTCAGCACATCGGTGCGGAAGATCGGCGGCGGCAGCTCCTCACGCGGATCGCGGCCGGGACGCTGAAGGCTCTCCAGAATGTCGCGCAGCGTCGGCACGCCGACGTCAAGCTTCGCGGCCAGCTCCTCTGGGTTCTGTACGGCAAGCACAGGCGCCAGCTCTTTGCTGCCGATCCGCGCCAGCTCAAGCCCAAGCTCCTTGAACAATCGGCTGACGACGTCATACGATTCGGGGTGAATCGGGGTGCGGTCGAGCGTGTTCTCGCCCTCCGGAATGCGGAGGAACCCGATGCACTGCTCGAACGATTTGGCGCCGAGGCGCGGCACCTTCTGCAGCTGCTTGCGATTTTTGAAGCTTCCGTTCTCTTCGCGGTACTTCACGATATTCTTGGCGATGGTCGAATTGATGCCGGCCACGTAGGAGAGCAGCGACGGCGATGCGGTGTTCACGTCCACACCGACATGGTTAACCGCCGATTCCACCACCGCCTTCAGGCTCTCGTCCAGATACTTCTGCGATACATCATGCTGGTACTGCCCGACGCCGATCGCCTTCGGCTCGATCTTGACCAGCTCCGCCAGCGGGTCCTGCACGCGGCGGGCAATGGATGCGGCGCTGCGCTCCGCCACATCCAGATCCGGGAACTCCTCCTGCGCGAGCTTGGAGGCGGAGTACACGCTGGCCCCGGCCTCATTGACGATGAGGTAGGCCAGCTCCGGGTCGCCGATGTCGGCGATTGTCTCGGCGGTGAACTGCTCCGTCTCCCGCGAGCCGGTGCCGTTGCCGATCACGATGAGCTGAATGCCGTACTTCGCGATCAGCTCCTTGAACTTCTCCGCCGCCTCACGCTTCTTGTTGTTCGGCGGCGTCGGATAGGTTACCGCCACCTCCAGCAGCTTGCCGGTCTCGTCGACGACCGCCAGCTTGCAGCCGGTGCGGTACGCGGGGTCGACGCCGAGGACGCGGCGTCCCTTGACCGGCGGCTGGAGCAGCAGGCTGCGCAGGTTGCCGGAGAAGATCGAGATGGCCTGCTTCTCGCCCTTCTCGGTCATTTCCCCGCGCACCTCGCGCTCCACCGAAGGAGCAATCAGCCGCTTGTAGGCATCCTCGGCCACGGCCTCCAGCAGGTCCTTGACCGGGGACGGCCCTTTAACCAGCTTGCGGGTGATATAAGCATGAACGCGCGCCGTATCCACCTCGATGCCCACCTTCAGCACGTTCTCCCGCTCCCCGCGGTTGATGGCAAGGATGCGGTGCGGCGGCATTTTGTGAACCGGCTCGCGGTAGTTGTAGTAGTTCTCGTATACGGATTCCTGCTCCTTGTCCTTCGCTTCGGAGACGAGAACGCCCTGCGACGCCGTGAACTGGCGCACCCAGGCCCGGACCGCCGCGTCATCGGCGATTGCTTCAGCGATAATATCCTGCGCGCCCTGAAGAGCCTGCTCGGCTGACTCCACGCCTTTTTCGGCATCGATATATTTTGCGGCCTCGGCTACCTCGTCTGCGCCCCGCCGCTGCTCCAGGATCCAGTCGGCCAGCGGTTCCAGCCCCTTCTCCTTGGCGACGCTCGCCCGGGTCTTTCGCTTCTGACGGTACGGCCGGTATAGGTCTTCCACTTCCTGGAGCTTGACCGCTTTCGTTATTTGCTCCCGCAGCTCGCCGGTCAGCTTGCCCTGCTCCTCGATGATCCGGATGACTTCGCGTTTGCGTTCGCCGAGCGAGCGCAAATAGCTGAGCCGCTCCTCAATATCCCGCAGCGCGTTCTCGTCCAGCTCTCCGGTCATCTCCTTACGGTACCGGGCGATAAACGGGATCGTATTGCCCTCGTCCAGCAGCCCCGCGGTCGTCCCTACCTGCTTCTCCGACAGGCCAAGCTCCCTGGCGATCTGGCTGATCATCGTCTGCCGCTCCCGGCGCGCCGCTTCCTCCGAAACGGTATTCTTATCCTGTTCGATCAATGAGCTTCCTCCTCCAACCTCTTAAGTCCGCTATGTCAAATAGTATCATACTTGGCCAAAGACGTTCCAGCCGCCCTGGACAATCTCCGGGGTAAAAAAGCTCGCGGAAAGGCTCAGACACGCGCTTCTTCGAAACTTCAGCGGATAGAGTAACAGCAATGCTCTTCCATACAAAACCATTCGTTGTTCCCGCGAGTACTACGAGGGAATTGCGGCTTATGGCTCTCTGCCGTCACCCTGTATCTTTAGCCTCATGGCTTTCAAAATCAGCAAACTGGAGCTTTAACACGTACAACCGCTGGGGACGGCCAGAAAGACGACAAAAAGGCTCACCGCGCAGCCGCGGCGAGCCTTTCGTAAAATTTTCTATGAAATCGCGTTCCTGCTTAAAAATCAATCAGCCCCAAGCTGATTTGCAGCGAATCATCCACCTTTTTCATCGTTTCGTCATCCAGGTGGGTGATCTTATCCGTCAAGCGCTGCTTGTCGATCGTCCGGACCTGCTCCAGCAGAATGACGGAATCCCGGTCAAACCCGTGGGACGCCGCTTCAATCTCTACATGGGTGGGCAGCTTGGCCTTCTGAATTTGTGCGGTAATTGCCGCAACAATTACCGTAGGACTGAAGCGATTGCCAATATCGTTCTGAATAACCAGCACGGGCCTTACCCCGCCTTGCTCCGAGCCCACTACTGGCGAAAGGTCGGCAAAAAAAACGTCGCCGCGTTTTACGATCAATATCTACACCCCGCTTACTAAGCGGCCAAGAGTGCTGTCTGCATCTTCCTCGGCTAGGAACGCTTCACATGCCATGGTCAAGTTGATCTTGGCCATTTCCATGTATCCACGCTGCATGGACTCCCTGATGGAACGCTTCCTCCGTTCGCTGAGATACAGCTTCATGGCCTGCCGGATCAATTCACTGCGGTTGGAATTTTCCATCTGGACAATTCCGTCCACCTCCTGCAAGAGATGATCGGGCAAGCTGATCATGATTCTTTTGGTGTTTTGCAAATTGGCCAACTTCTCTTCCACCCCCACAAACCTACTGCCCTTGTATTCCAGTGTAGCATTATGCAAGGAATTTTATACAAGGAATATATGCCGTCAGTATATCAAGTATGCTGCATTCAATTATAAACTAGAAACGGCGGTTCGTATAGACCATAAGTCACATCATTGTCCACGAATTCATATTCCTTGATGATTCCCGCTTATCCTACAGGATTGGGGCTTCCGGATTGCAGTAAGGCATTCACCAGGCGGGGAGCCGAGCCTTCGCGGATATAGACGCGCGGCACCCGGTGGGCCAGCATGCAGGTCACCTCGTAGTGTATCGTTCCAAGATGGAGAGCCACCTCGTCTGCCGTAATGGAGCCGCCAGCCTGGCGGCCGATGAGTACAACCTCTTCGCCGGCTTTGATTTGTTCCGCCTCTTCGGCGAAAGATTTGAGCGATACCATACACTGGTCCATGCAGATGGTTCCGACGACAGGAACGCGGCGGCCGCGTATTAACACCTCTGCCTTGCCGCTCAGCATGCGGGAATATCCGTCTGCGTACCCTATGGGCAGCGTCGCGATATATTCACCGCTACCTGCGCGGTAGCGGGTGCCGTAGCTGATGCCCCAGCTCTCCGGCAGGCTTTTGACATATACAGCCTTTGTCTTCAGCGTCATGACCGGTTGCAGCTTCACCTGCTGCCGGTTCACCTCGGTCGAAGGATAGAATCCGTATATGCTGACGCCCACGCGAACCATGTTCGGAGATAAATGCGGGGTATCAATGGCCGTAGCGCTATTGCCCGTATGTATGATCGGGATGTGGATCTGTCTTTCCCGAAGCGCTTCCGTCACGCTCATGAACCGTCGGTACTGCTCCAGTGTATAGCTTTTGTCTGCTTCATCCGCTTTGGCAAAATGGGTGAACATCCCCTCCAATTCCAACTGCCGAACGCGCTGCGCCTCTTCAATGAACGGCGGCGCATCGGCCGGAAGAAGTCCGAGTCGGCCCATGCCGCTGTCGATCTTGATGTGCGCCTTCAGCTTCCGGCTGTCATTCACAGGAAGCTTCGATGCCGCCTCCAGCACTTCAGGAGTAAAAAGCGTCACGGTTACGTCGTTCTCCCAGGCGGCCTCAATGGCTTCCGGGGGCGTATAGCCGAGCACCAGAATCGGCAGGCCGATTCCCGCCTGACGCAGCTCGATCGCCTCGTCCAGAAAAGCCACACTGACATAATCCGCGCCCAGACGTTCCAGTTCCCGTGTCACTTCCACTGCCCCATGACCGTAGGCATTTCCTTTGACGCAAACCATAAACTTCATACCCGCCGACAAATGCCGGCGGAAGCTCTCGTAATTTGCGCGCAAAGCATCCAAATCAATCTCGGCTACGGTCGGTCGATAGCTTTCTTGCACTTCCAGTCACCTTCTCGTGTGAAATAAGCATCTGCCATGGATTGCATTGATCTCTTTCTTATTCGTAATGGTAATGCTAACGGAAGGGACTGTCAATGTAAGCAGGGATTTGACGTTACGGAGGAAAGCAAAGCGGATACTACATTGTAGAAGGAAATCATCCCACAATAAGCAGTATCCGCCTACAACCTATTATTTACCCGCTTGATCCTGCATAGACACGGCAATTTCCATCATTTCACTTGGGGGGAGGTTCGCGCTGGTAATCCGGAACTGAAGTCCGTCGCTCATCCAGGTCAAAGTCTGCTGCTCATCCTGGGCCCCGGTCAGAAGACCGAGGGTGAAGCCAAGGTCAACGCCTTCTCCCGGCGCAAGCGACACGGCCTGATCGAGCGGACGCGATTCCATGATCGTGTACTGGTAAATTCCCTCGTACCGCAGAAGCACGGCATGGTCGTCGCTGCTCTCGACTTTGTTGGAATCCTTGAACTTCACGCCTTCGGGAGTGTACCCCGGTTCAATGATACCGAAATCGCCAAGCTGCGCGCTCGCCTGGGCCTGCGTTCCATCCTGAGTATCCGCGGCAGGCAGAGGGTTGCCGTTCTCATCGACCTCGGCCACCGTATTTTCCGAAGCGCCTTGCGAAGCCATATTCTTCTGCATGTCAAACGAATCGGCGGTAAACTCGGGGGTAAAGGTGAATTTATCGAACTTCACATCGACCACGACCTTGGCTTCCGCGTCCGATACCTGCACCTCTTTGGGCCCGTAAGTCTTTTTGTCCAGCCAAATCTTCTGCCGCACCAGGGCGCTGCTCTGGTAATTGGCCGCAACGTCGAATATGTAGCTGTCCTTGTCGGCCACGAACTGGCGGTTGTTGTCAGCGACGATGCCTTTCACCAGCGTCTGGTACAGGTAGACCTGCCCCTGATTGTCCGGCCAGTCACTCTGGAACCGGAAGCTCTTGCCGAGACTCGGAGTCAGCACAAACACGCCTTCATCGTTGCGCAGCACGATCTGCGTCAGGTTCTTCTGCACGTTGGCCAGGCTGATCCGGTAATACGACGGATTTTTGTACCATACCTCAACCTTATACTCCTGCGGCTGCTCTCCGGTATACAGGGTCATCGTGCCCGCCCCCTGATAAGCTCCCGTCTTGCTCTCCAGCTTGTCGGCCACGTCGTTCAAATCCTTGACCACGGACGCGGCATCCTTCTTTCCGCACCCCGTCATCAGAAGGGCCACGCTCATAATGACCGCGAGTACCCATGCTATCCGGCGCATGACATCATCCCCTTAACCTGTTTTGAATGCATTGATTAGTACATGTCTATGAGGGACAACAACGCAATATGCAGACAGGCGTGACAAGCGTGGGACCTCGGATACACCCGGGCAAAAATAAACGGCAAGAACCTGCACAGGTCTCAGGTTCTTGCCGTTACAACCGGCGCTGCGGCCGGGAATAGATGTTTATTTATTGGCGACGGTTTCGCCGCCATGGTTAACCAGCGCAGCCGCCGGCTGTTTGTGTTCCGTAAAAAAGTACAGCAGGGCCAAAACCGGCATCAGGAAGCCTAACAGGGCTGCCGAGGACCAGCCGCCGTAAGCATAAGACCAGCCACCCAGGAAAGAGCCTAATGCCCCGCCGACAAAGAATATAGCCATAAACAGGCCATTCAGACGCCCTCTGGACTCGCTCCCCAAGGAATAGATCGCACGCTGCCCCAGTACGAGATTACCGGAAACTCCCATGTCCAGCACGATTGCGGCAAGAAGGAGCAATGCCAGAGATACAGCAGAATTTCCACGGACCAGATACGCGAGTAACAAGGATGCAGCTGCGATCGTAATAGCCAGACCGGTCAGCATCCGGGTCCAGCCCCGGTCAGCCAGTCTCCCTGCGATTGGAGCAGCTACCGCACCAGCCACACCGGCCAAGGCAAATAAGGCGATTCCTTGCTGCGACAAATGAAAATATCCGGATAACCGCAGCGGGACAACGGTCCAAAAAAGACTGAAGGAGCCAAATAGAAAAGCTTGATAAAAGGCTCTGCGGCGCAAAACAGGCGTTCCTCTCCAAAGAGCTCCCAACGAGCCTATCAATTGGGCATATTTCAGGGTTGGCGCGGGCTTGCGCTCAGGAAGTGCGCGAGACAGAAGAAGGGTCAGCAAGGCAATGATTCCAGCCGACAGCCAAAATATAACTTTCCATCCAAAGAGGTCGGCCAGAAAGCTTGCCACCGGACGGGCGAACATAATCCCCAGCAGCAGTCCGCTCATTACATTGCCTACGACACGGCCGCGCTGCTCTTCCGATGCCAGATAAGCGGCATAAGGAACAAGAATTTGCGCTGTTACAGATCCAAGTCCGATAAATAGAGACGCCGCCAGAAAAATCGCTGCATTCGTCGCCAGCGCCGCTGCAATCAGAGCACACACGACGACGATCAATGCGGAAACTGCCAAACGCCGATTTTCGATAAGATCACTAAGCGGAACGATGAACAGCAATCCGAGTACATAACCGATTTGCGTCAGCGTTACGATTAATCCCGCCGCGCCGGGCGACAAACCCGTAGCCTCGCTGATGGGTCCCACCAAAGGTTGAGCATAATAAAGATTGGCAACGATAAGGCCACACGATATGGCCAGCAGCAGCATGATCCAGTTCGGCACACGTTTAACTTCAGACTGCGAATGATTCATTCTGATTCCTCCTTAGTTTTAATCCACATCTATATAATATACTGAACGTTCAGTTTTGTAAATAGTTTTTCCAACCCATAAATATTTTGTATAATATACGTACAGTATATGTCAGGCAAAGCTTGATGGAACTTTTAAGGAGGAGAATTCACTATGAATACCAAAAGAGGACGTCCACGCAATGTCGAAGCCGAAAAGGCTATTCTAAACGCCTCCTATGACCTGCTGCTCGAAACCGGCTTCGGTGCCGTAACGGTTGAAAAAATTGCGGAACGGGCCAAGGTCAGCAAAGCGACCATTTATAAATGGTGGCCCAATAAGGCTGCTGTCGTCATGGCCGGCTACCTGTGCGCGGCTTCCGAAAGACTGCCTATACCCGATACCGGGTCGGTGTTTGACGATATCATCATTCATGCCTCGAATTTGGCCAGATTTCTGTCAAGCCGGGAAGGGAAAGTTATTACCGAGCTGATCGGTGAGGGACAATTTGATCCGGGGCTGGCTGAAGCCTACCGGGCGGAATTTTTCCATCCCCGGCGGCTTGAGGCGCGGCAGCTTCTGGAGCGGGGAGCCCAGCGGGGTGAACTTAGAGAGGGCCTGGATATCTCATTATGTATTGATCTCTTGTACGGCCCCATCTTTTATAGACTGTTAATTACCGGCGAAAATCTGGAAGAAACGGTTATAAAAAATTTAATAACCTATGGGTTTGAGGGGATTAAATCTCGCTAAACTGAAAATTAAAAGCCCATGTGCCTGCTGATTGCAGAGCGCATGGGCTTTCGTTCATGGACAAGACCGCACTAACCGTGGCGGGGTCAGGAGTCAGGAAGCCGGCTTCAGCATAATCCCCAATTGCTTCTGGTAGGGCTCCAGCTGCCGGATCAGTGATTTCAGCTGTTCGCTCTCTTCAGCCGTAAACGCCCGGGCGCTGCCGTCCGGCTTCACCTCTATCTTTTGAATTTCGCCGATGATTCTCTTCACTTTGGCAAAATCCTGGCTGCTGAGGTTTTGCTCCCCGTGGACCAGCGCCTTTTTCCAGAACGCAGCGCTGTCCACCTGCTGCCCGGTTTCCTTCACGCTCCCATTCCCGGTCCCCTCTGCGTTCAATTTTTCAAAATAAGGCTCCAGCTCCGCGTTCAATTTATTATAGGCTTCCTGATCTTCAGGGCTCAGCCGCTCGGGATGCAGCGCTCCCTTGTCATCGGCTATCTTGAGGTTATAATCGCCCAATTTTTTAAGCAGGACCGAAAGCTTCGCGAACTCCTGCGGTTCAAAGCTCTGCTCTGCCGCTTGCAGCTTCGCTTCAAGATGGTCATACTGCTGCTGGGTTCCGCCGAATTGCTCCAGCCGCTCCTGCGAACCATATACGGAGTCCGCCAGGTAGTGATACCCGGCATAGGCTCCGGTAGGAACGAGCAGCACGGCGGCCAGAATGCCTGCCGCAATCCATTTTTTCATTCTTCTTCCCTCCGGTCTCAATGATTGGTGATTCAATATTCTGTCCTTCAGTTCCGCGGGAGCCATCCAGCCGCTGCTTTCTTCCCGCAATGCCTCCTGCAGCTCTTGCTCAAGCTTCATGCAAATCCTCCACCTTTCCCCTAAGCAAAATCTCGCTGCTCCGCTTGCTGCGCAGCTTCCTCAAAGCGGCGTGGATACGGGATTTTACCGTTCCGAGAGGGATGCCCAGCGCATCCGCAATTTCGTCCTGAGAGTACTCGTTCAAATAGTGCAGAATCACGACCTGCTTCAGCTTGTACGGAAGGCGTTCCACGCTTGCAATCAGCGGGCGGTATGATAATCTATCCGCCACCTCCCCGGAAAAATCATGATCGGCGACGCTTCCGCTCTGCTGCGCTTTTTTAATCAGGCGGATATGATTCCACCTCTTTCTCCGGTATGCCCGGATTTGCCGCATGACCACCCCCATCAGCCACGGACGAAAAGGCCTGGCCGCGTCATACTGCCCAAGAGACCTGTACGCCTGAATGTAAATCTCCTGAACAACATCATCCGTATCGGATGATTCGCCAACGAGGAAACGGACGGTTCGATACACCTCGGTTATCGTTTTTTCATACAGCTGGCTGTACGCTTCACGGCTGCCGGCAAGCACAAGCGCTGCGAGCTGCGATTCTTCGCTTGGATTGTTCATCCGCCATTCCCCCTTCGGTCTTACACTCTATATTGGAGAGTACCGGATATTTCGTTCGCTTTTTTTGAAATTAGACTGGAAAAGCTCCCGTTTATACTCCCCTCGGGGACGTATTTAGTGAAACAAACGGGAAAAGCTCCAGCTTATTTCTGAGAAAAGGGCCTTTTCCGGGGAAATCCCCCTATTAAGAGGGGGAAAATCCCTTTTATTCAGTGGATACTCGGATTTGGGTCCAATAAGCTCCGCTTTTTCCCGTTCAGCTCTCCAGTTAACCCATAATGCAAGCACTGCTCCTTACAGCCGTAACGATACATTAAAATCAACGCAAAAAAAGCCCCCAGCCTGCGGACTTCCCGCTTAACGCTTGAGGGCCAATCGGTATCCCAGATTGATAATGAAGTTGTAAAAGAGATGCGTCCTTGAAACCCTCATCCGCCTGATAAATGAGGGCAGCGAATAGAACCTGCGGCGAAAATCGAGGTAGCCCTCAAGCAGCTCCTCCGAGGTCATATTCCGGGGACGGAACACGACATCCGTCTTACCGTTGTACAGACTCCAGTCTTCATTCAGCAGCCGCTGTTCCTGCTTCATTCCGGCATAGACGGGTGTCCGGGGCAGCGGGGTAAGCAGGCTGACGGTCACTCCGTCAATCCCCAGCTCCTCGCAGGCCTCCAGCGTATGCCGGAAGGTTGCTGGTGTATCCTCGTCAAAGCCGAACACAATGCCGGCCTGGATCATGATTTTGTGCTTGTGCAGCTTTCGGATGATATCACGGTATGTATGGACCCGGTTGATCCCTTTGTTGACGCCCCGCAATGCGGATGGCGAGAAGGACTCCAGCCCGACGAACAGATACAGACAGCCCGCTTCCCTTGCCCGCTCCAGCAGCTCGTCGTCATTGCAATCGGCGAGGGTCACCTGCGCGGCCCATTTTTTGCCCAAAGACTTCAGTCTCTCCATCAGTTGGGTAGCGTGGGCTTTATCCGCAAAAAAATTATCGTCCCAGAATACGAAAAACTTCGATTTCATTAAAGAGATTTCGCGGATAACCTCAGGAATCGGCCGGACGCGAAAGCGGTCGTGGTAAATCTGCTTCAGGTTACAGTACGCGCAGCGGTAAGGGCAGCCCCGTGTCGCGAACACCGCGCCTTTCATCAGCCGGTTTCTTTTTAAGAGATCCCATCTCGGTTGAGGAAGATTCTTCAGATCGGGTATGCCCTCCGACCGGTAGACGGCCCGTTCTTGTCCTGTATAAAAATCCTCCAGAAACGCCGGCCAGGTCACCTCCGCTTCACCGATCAGGATACTATCGCAGTGCCGCGAAGCCTCCTCCGGCAGCAGCGTAACATGCGGCCCGCCCATGACCACCTTGGCCCCATGTGCCCGGAACTTCTCCGCAATTTGGTAGCAGTGGTAGGCGTTCGGCGTATTCACGGTGATGGCTACCAAATCAAACGTACGGCGAAAAGGGATTCGCTGCCGGTACTCATCCACCAGCGTGATCTCATACTTGCTCTCATCGATGAACCCCGCCAAATACGGCATCGTAATCTGGACGAAGTTATTGAACTGCTTCCTTCTGAACCGATTGATCTTCTCGTTCTCGGGCTGAATGAGCAGAATCTTTTTCCTCATGGTTCACCTTCCCTATAAATCCAATCAGTGTTTGGTATCACTGGCTCGCCAACTTATTCCCTCATATTCCTCATCCAAAGCTTGCGGATATAAACTATTTGGCCGATATGATAGGCATTGTGGGTTGCCGCGTTGCTGATGATCTCCCACCATTTAGCCGGCTCTGGAAATCCTGCCACCTCGGCTTCCAGGCTTTCTTCGGACAGCAGCTCCTGCCACCCTAAAAGCACCTTCAGAAGCTCTGCACTTAACTCACGAAATGTGGTGTTCTCCGGTATGACAAAGCTGTTGTTGTTATCTCCTACAGGGGGCACAGCATCCATCCGGCGCTGCCGGTATCTGGTCTGCCACGTTTCATTCCAATACAGCAAATGCTGTGTAAGCTCAGCGATACTGCTGCTGTCTTGACCAGGCTTCCAAAAGGCTTCATCCTCCGTGATGTCTCGGACCACCTGCATGAACGGGATATGCCAGCTTGGATCATTCGCATTGGATAATAATTGATTGCTAAGGACATCCTTTGCATGAACCATTTTCTTCCCCCTTTCAACATGTTGAGAATTTCGCCGCACCCGCTATTTCAGCACTCCGGCTCGTACTCGCTTAATTTCCCTTCGTAGATCAAATGCAGCCGGTCATTTTGCCGAAAATCATCTGGCGTAACGAGCGCAGGCAGCTTATTCCACAGCTTGATACCGGACCTCTCCAGAATTTCCGCGACGAATTGCGAGCAAAAGTAGGAGTTGCTGAATTCGACTGGTTCTTTTAGCGCGACGCCGATCACGCCCAGAATGTTATAGAGATACTTTTGGCGGCTGCGGATAAAGATTTGCAGAACCCGCCTCATTTTCGCAACTTCCCGTCTTGTTACCCGAAGCTCATAGATGACGCATGTCGTATTCGGATACTTGCTGAATGTGCCTGTCTTGAGATCCTCCTTTACGAATCCGCCATTCAGGGGATTACTCGGGTGCTTTCTCCCGAAGCTGTACAGCTCCGAAAGCTCCCGGTTGAAGGAAATCGAAGCGTGATTGTAAGGCGCTTTCGTGTAGCCTTGAATGATTTTCGTAAAAAGTGTTCCGGTATTCGTAAGCAGAATATAAACCGATTGATCAGCTGCCATTTACAAATTTTCCCCTTATCAAGTGTGAACGTTTCCTTCATAATATCATAAGATTCCTTTAATGGATTCCTACTCTGCAGGCAAGTTGGTGATTGTCAGTGAACCGTTCGCTATTAACGCTCGTTCTTATTTTTGCAGTCCTATCGGTCATTCATCTGCTGTATTATGTGATGGGCAGAATTCAGCCGGGCAAAGACTATACGGGCCTTGGATTTCGCATTAAGACGTGGTGGGGCATGCTGCTCATTTTTTGCTTGGCCACCCTTTTCAACCCGGTCGTTTCGCTCCTATCCCTCATGGTGCTCGCCTTCTTCGCGCTGAAGGAATATTTCTCCATGATTAAGTCAAAAAAAGCCGACCGCAGGCTGTATCTATGGGCGTATTTGTCGATTCCCGTGCAGTTCTATTGGATCTATATCGGTTGGTACGGGATGTTTATTGTCTTTATCCCCATCTATGTATTCTTGTTCCTGCCGCTCCCGAGATTGATCAACAAAGGCACGGTCGGATTTCTGCGCAGCGTCAGCCGGGCCCAGTGGGGACTCATGCTGATGGTTTTCGGACTTAGCCACATGGCCTATTTCCAGATTGCCACGCCGCAGTACGGAGCGGGACTTGTGCTTTTTCTGGTGGTGCTGACGCAGCTTGGCGATGCTGTAAACTATCTCGCATCCATCTATTTCGGCAAGCGGAAGGTCGTCCCGACCGCCAATCCGAATTTGACGTGGGAAGGCTTCGCATGCGCTTTTCTCGTAACGACAGGGGCCTCGTATCTGATCTACCCTTACCTGACGCCGCTTGACCCGACTTTCGGTATCTTCTCCGGTATGCTGATCAGCCTGAGCGGTTTCTTCGGCAGCCTGACGGTTTCCGTACTGAAGCGGGATTTGTTAATCGGCGATGACGATAAGTTCGATGCGTTGAAAAAAAGCTACTTAAGCCGGGTCGACAGCCTGACCTACACCTCGCCGGTCTTTTTCCACGTGATCCGTTATTTTTTCGATTTTATGTAGCTAAATGCTGCTTCAGATACTGATAAAGCTTGTGCCCGGCCAACTGCGGCGGATATGCCGAAGCTTTGGACAGGAGCCCGAAAGTCATATGGATCAGGCTTCCTTGGATGCTGCGGGTGGTGGTTCCCGCTGAAACGGGCTCCGCTATAATCTTCGGGACAAGGGCGATGCCGAGGCCGCTCTGGGCGAAAAATTTCAACGCCGTCATGCTTCCGATCTCCATCGTATCAAGCGTCAGGTTCCCCGTTTCCTGCATCACCATCTCCAGCTTTCTGCGGTACGGACAGGTGGCCGAGGTGATCAGCAGGCGATAATCCCGAAGATCTTCGGGCGAGAGAACCTCTTTCAGCGCCAGCGGATGATCTTCAGGCATTAACGCTACGAACTCTTCCTTGAACAAGGGCTCAAAATAAAGGTCGGTCCCAAGATCCGGCGCCGAGCAGAGCGAAAAATCAAGCTCTCCTTTGAGGGTTCGCTCGCTCAGCAGCAGAGTGTTCCCGAACTCCACGGAAATGCGGATATTCGGATACTTGGACATAAACCCCTTCAGAATGCCGGGCAAACGGTAACTCGCTGTCGGCTCCGTCACTCCTATCCGAAGATGCCCTGATTCACCGAGCTGCAAATTGGCCAGATCCGTTTGGATTTGCTCCATGTTTTTTACGATTTGCAGGCTTTGGCCGTGAAATAATCTTCCGGCTTCGGTCAGCCGAAGTTCTTTTCCGTTTCCCCGTTCGATCAGTTGAACGCCCAGCTCGGCTTCAAGCTTCTGAATTTGCATCGTCACGGTCGATTGCACATAGTTCATTTCCTCAGCCGCACGGACGAAGCTCCCGTATTTCACGATCAATTGAAAAGTTTTAAGGGTTTTAAGATCCACCCTGCTCCCTCCTCTCTGCTAGTTCAAAACTTTTGAACATAAGCTTCAATTAGTTCAATTATACAAATCGAATGAGGCGATTTACAATATATTCAAGGATAAATCAAACTCGCCACAGGAGTGAATGGATTATGGATTTAAAACAGAAAGTGGCCCTTGTTACGGGCGGCGGCACGGGGATTGGCAGAGCGGCAAGCCTTATACTGGCCGAGCGGGGAGCAGCCGTTGTCGTCAATTATTCACGCTCCAGACCGGAGGCGGAGGAAACCGTCCGCCGGATTAACGATCTGGGCGGATGGGCGATAGCTGTACAAGCCGACGTATCCCGGGACAACGAAGTCCGGACCATGACCGAAACCATCGTTCAGCAATTTGGTACCGTGGATGTGCTCGTCAACAACGCCAGCATTACCAAGCATATTCCCATGGACGATCTGGAAGCGGCAACCGGGGAAACTTGGGATGAATTGTTCGATGTGAATGTGAAGGGCATGTTTTACTGCGCGCGGGCTGTTGCCCCCCATATGAAGAAAAATAAACAGGGAACGATCGTCAATCTCGGCAGCATCGCCGGACAAACCGGGCTCGGCTCCTCGCTTCCCTATGCCGTATCGAAAGCAGCCGTTCACGGTCTGACGAAATCGTTGGCCCGGGCGCTCGCTCCCGATATTCGGGTCAACTGTGTCGTGCCGGGCGCCGTCGCGACAAGATGGTGGGCCGGCAGGGAAGAACAAATGCGCAGGCTCGCTCCCCATCTTTTATTGCAGCGGATTGCAGCCCCCGAGGATATCGCCTCCATGATCTGCGCAGTCCTGGAACAGGAAGCGATGACTGGGCAGATCATTACCGTGGACAGCGGACAAACGTTGTAATTTGGAATCTGAAAAACCAAAAGAGAACGGCTGACGCCATTGTTCAATGGAATCAACCGTTCTTTTTTTGAATGATTAGCTTATAACAAACTCTGTGCCGCTTCAATCAATTGTTCTTTGGTCATATTCGGGGAATCGGTCTGTACATGATAGACAACTGTTCGGCCTCCTATATTGATCTCCTCGTATGCCGTACCTAGCGTAGAAGCTTGAAACATCTAAACATTGGTGTCACCGCCTGCAATTTGCCAAGTCAGATAGATCGCCACGGGTTCAAGTCTAACTCCTTCATAGGGCCGGCCTCCATTCGGGTCTTACAATGGATATTGGCTCATTTTGCCAAAAAGGTTCATTCAGAATGAAAAAATGTGATTACAACGATCATCGGTTCACACAAGGAGTGGATGATTAGAATCTACGGGGCTACGACCGGAGCCCCCCACGCCGGTTTCTTATTTTTAAGCATAATTCCGTAGGTCCGGGAAATGCTATCCCAGAAAACCAATAAGGAGGGGATTATTTCACATATGACTGCACAAATTCTGGCGCCGCATGAATCGATGGAACTTCACGAAGCGCTTAATTTTAAAACGCTCTGCTTGGCCAAATCCAAGCTTATGCAGGGAATCGTGTTTGATCAGGAGCTCAAAGACTTGATGCAAAAAGATGTCGAGCAGTCCATCCAGGCAATTGCGGAGCTGCAGGCCGTCTATGCCAGAGCTCCTTTCCAGGCACCCGTCCCCACCAATCGTCCCACGCCCATTCTAAACTAGAGGAGGAAACCCAATGAACCCGGATTATTTAGACCCGATAAACGCGTTAAATATGCCGGAAATGGCGGATACGACCTTTGCCACGGACTTCCTTATTCGTGCCAAAGAAGGAGTAAGAAATACGGCGATTGCCCTCACTGAAACGGCTTCTCCGGATGCCAGAGCGCTGCTGCGCAATCAGCTGAGACAAGGAATCGCAATGCACCAGGAGATTTCCGACCTCATGATGCGCAAGAAATGGTTCCATCCTTATGAGCTCAATGAGCAATACCAGCTGGACCAGCTTTCGGCAAACAACACGGTCATGATCGGGCAAATGAATTTGTTCCCGGAGGATACGGGGCGCAAAGGCTTGTTCGACCGGACGCCAGATGAACACATTCGAGGAAATCAGGCATGAAGGCCGTAACGTATCAAGGCATTAAAAATATCGCCGTAAAAGAGGTCCCGGACCCTAAAATAGAGAAGCCTGAGGACATGATTGTCAGATTGACCAGCACGGCCATCTGCGGCTCCGACCTCCACCTGATCCACGGGATGATTCCCAATCTTCAGGAGGATTATGTCATCGGGCATGAGCCTATGGGAATTGTGGAAGAGGTTGGCTCCGGAGTAACCAAGCTGAAGAAAGGCGACCGGGTGATTATTCCGTTCAACATCGCCTGCGGAGAGTGCTTTTACTGTAAAAACCATCTGGAAAGCCAATGCGACCATTCCAACGAAAACGGGGAAATCGGCGCGTATTTCGGCTACTCCGGAACAACTGGCGGGTATCCTGGCGGACAAGCCGAGTATTTACGCGTTCCTTTCGCGAACTTTACCCACTTCAAAATCCCCGAAAGCTGTGAAGAATCGGATGAAAAGCTCTGCCTGATAGCCGATGCGATGACGACCGCGTTCTGGAGCATCGACAACGCCGGTGTGAAGGATGGAGATACCGTGATCGTACTGGGCTGCGGCCCGGTGGGACTTCTTGCCCAGAAGTTTGCCTGGCTGAAAGGCGCAAAAAGGGTCATAGCCGTCGACTACGTCGATTACCGCCTGCGGCATGCAAAGCTTACGAATAAAGTAGAAATTGTCAATTTCGAGGAGCAGCAAAATATCGGCAACCACCTCAAGGAGCTTACCAAAGGCGGAGCCGATGTCGTGATTGACGCCGTCGGAATGGACGGAAAAATGAGCGATCTGGAATTCCTCGCAAGCGGCCTCAAGCTGCAAGGCGGAACATTGAGTCCTCTGGTCATCGCGTCTCAAGCGGTACGCAAAGGCGGAACGATCCAAATAACAGGAGTATATGGCGGGCGCTATAACGGGTTTCCGCTTGGCGATATCATGCAGCGCAACATCAACATCCGCTCCGGACAGGCTCCTGTTATTCATTATATGCCCTATATGTACGAGCTGGTAACCTCCGGTAAAGTGGACCCGGGAGACATTATTACGCACGTCATTCCGCTTAGCGATGCGAAGCGCGGCTATGAGGTCTTCGACACGAAGACGGACGATTGCATTAAAGTGATTCTAAAACCGTAATGACTGATCCGACAAGGGGTGAGTAATCAAAAATGAATCCATCATACGCTTTACACGAAACGCTCGAGGTCCATGAAATAGCGGCGTTCAAGACCGTCTGCCTGACGAAATCCAAAACGATGCAGGTTCTGGTGTCCGACCCGGAACTGCAGCAAATCCTGAAGCATGACGTTCAAGTATCCACGCAGCACCTTCAGGATCTAAGCACACTTTTATCCAAATCGCAGCAGGGGAGATGAAATGATGAACCCGATCCTGGAACGTATTACAGGGCTGAGCACCCTGACCGATGAAGTCATTACCATGGATTTTCTGATCACCGCCAAAAGCGGAGTCAGAAACTACGCCATGGCCGTCACCGAATGCGCCACGCCTGAAGTTAAATCCGTTCTGGTCAAACAGCTTGAGGAAGCAATAGACCTGTATGAAATGATTGCCGACTACATGGTTCGGCGGGGCTTATATCACCCGCATAATCTCAATGAACAAGTTCAACTGGATCTGCAAAACATTCAGACCGCTCTGAATATTCCGTCCTGAATGCGAATGCACCGGCTGCTTACTTTGAACTGATGGGAGCAGCCGGCTTATCCGCAAAAATCCAATCCATCCAAATTTACATATCTCTTTATCATGACGTCAGGTCTAAAGCTGGGGACAAGTGTGCAACAAACGATTATGAGGTACGCTTTAACGGACGCTTCGAACGGGATGTGTGAATGGTTCTGACTCGCCGCAGCTTCTTTTTGGCCGGTTTCAGGGCTTTGTTCTTCGCCGCCCGCTGGCGCTTGAGCAGTTTTACCCGCTTACGTGAACGATATTTCGCGCGGATTAATCTGAGCTTTCTCAGTCTTAATCTTCGCCGCAGGCGCAATTTCCTTCTCAGTCTCAACTTTCTCCGCAACCGAATCAATCTGCGGCGTTTCCGTCCGTGCGGCTTTACGGGAGCAATCACCGGTTCTTCCACTTGCGGTACGGGAATTTCAAGAACCGGCGGATCAGGAACCGGAATTTCCGGAGCGGGCGGCTCGGGCGGCGCAATCGCCAATTCTTCCTGCGGCGGGGGCGGCGGGTCTGGCGGGATGATGACCGGCTCCGGCTCGGAAACAGGAGCTGGTATAAATCCAGGAGCCCAGGGGGTCATGGCAAGATATTTTTGGTACAGCGGCGCAGCGGGCGAATCTTCATTCCACCATTTTCCGTCCCCGGCGAAATGTACTATTTTATTCTCCAAATCGAGCTCGGGGTGAGCGAACGTATTAAACCGCAGATCTAGCTGCACATAGTTTAAGCTGTACAGGGCATTCAGAATATCCTGGTCAGGCATCGTTATCGACGGAAAAGTGCGCATGAAACCGAGCATTTCTTGATACCAGGTCTCTCTGCTGCGGATATTGTTCAAATGAAACAGAATGACTCCCGAGTTAAAATACAGCTCCGCGTTAAGCCCAAGCGAAACAAAGTACTCCATCAAATTTACGCCTTGATCCCGAACTGCGCCTAAGTACTGCCCTCCCAGATCAACACTCCACAATTCGTTAATATCCATATTGACCAGAATATCGCAGTCCAGATAAATAACCCTGTCGGCCTGAATAATCTGCGGCAGCAGCAGACGGTACATACTGGCTATTGTCCAATAGTCGATTTTATTCACGCCGGCCGCAACTTCAAGAAAATCTCCGGGAATTGTGACATGATAAAAAAAGATGTTGTGATGAAACGCATCGACGAGCTGAGTGAGCCTTAACTTGTTCTCATCGCTTAGTGAATCATCATGAACAATGTGGACATTGATCGTCTGCTGGGTATTAGAAAAAATGGATGCAAGAACAACACCCGCATGCTCTGCGTATCTTCCGTCCCTATCGTTGATAGTCAAAACCAGCTCAATCATTTTCCGGATTCACCTGCCCTTAAAGTATGCTTTTGCATAGTCACATGATGCATTTGACCCTTTAAGTGTATGTTAAACCCAGAAACTGGTTTGGACTATTCCCCAATAGCTGCCCGATTTATTTATAATCATTCTGTGAACCGGCACTGAAGCTTGCGGCCGCTCGGCGTTCTTCCTCCTTCTCCCCGGGCCAGAGCAGACGTCCAAGGAGCATACCCAATCCGCCGACAAGCGTAATGACGAGCCCGAGACTAGCGAATATCTGCCGGGGACCGGCCCAATCGATCATGACGCCGCCGAGCACCGGAGCCCCGATCATTACGGCGCTCTGGACCATGCTCAGTATAGAACCGCTGACTAAAAGGAGAGCTGATCATGAATCGAATAAGATAGCTGTCGATTTTCGTGTTACCGTTCCTGTTTCTTATCGTGATACCTAGGTAAATAACATCTTTAGTCTCACTGTATTTAAAGTTATACCGTTAACAAAAATCTACCTTTGCATTAATCTGCTTATGAAGAGATTATCCAATATTAATTCTTGCCTAGCCCTGTTTACCATCACTTGTGGTACGGTTCTCCGCGCTGTCTATAACGGCAAGTTTTATTTATAATTATTTTTCCATTGACTCCCCTACTCGTCAGGGGATTATAAGGATTGTAATGTCGGTCTAAGCAAAATCTCATTAACTCCTGTATCCTCAGGTTCATTAATTGCATAGGCAATCGCTCTAGCCACAGCAGCTGGTGAAAGGCTTGGATACTCTGCATAATCAGCAAGAACACCCGTCGCTGTCATTCCTGGAGAGATAATGGTTGATCGGATATTTGATTCCGGTGATTCCTCCTGCCGCAACCCTTCCGAAATCGCGCGAACTGCCGACTTAGTGGCACTGTATACTGTGGTGGTTGGAATCACCTTATGGCCCATAACCGAAGAAATGTTTATAATATGTCCCGATTTCTGTTCACGCATTGTCGGCAGGACTGCGGCAATGGCATACAAAACGCCTTTGATATTTACATCAATCGCCTTATTCCACTCTTCAATCTTGAGCTCATTTAATAAGGATAGCTGCTGGTATCCGGCATTATTCACAAGAACATCAATCCGGCCATACTGCTCGATAGCAAACTGTGCCAGCCTTTTCATGTCTTCCGGCGAGCTTACCTCTGCCTCAATAAAGGCCGCTTCACCGCCCTCTTGCTTAATATCGTTTACGATCTCCTGCATAAGATTCGTTCTTCTTGCCGCCAATACTACCTTAGCCCCCTTTTGGGCTAATAGTCTTACCGTTGACTCTCCAATTCCGCTGGATGCGCCTGTAACAATGATCACCTTAGACTTTAAGTTTTCCACTTTTCTTCGCTCCTTAACAAGGAATTTAGTATACCCAACAGACAGATCAACATTAGTTAATTATTTAACTAGAGTTGATTAAATCACTGCCGTTGACTATAATTATAGAGCGATGAAAATCTAGTTCAATCGATAATACAGGTGTCTTTGTATGATATTCAACATATGATATGGAACTGTTCATTAACGGAATGGAGGTAAGTGAAGAATGGAGACTGCAGTCAAGACCGATAGACGAATCCTTCGGACCAAAGAAGCGATTAAAACAGCTTTTCTGAACCTGTTCCTTGAGAAAGAATTCGAACGAATCACGATTAATGATATTTCGGAACGAGCCAACATCAACCGGGGAACAGTGTATCTTCATTTTCTTGATAAATACGACCTGCTCGATAAATGCATAGATGATCAGTTGAACCAGATGAGCAGTTCATGCATACTGGCCCCGTTAAAGCGGGAAAAAGAAGAACTAGTAGGCGCACTCAGTGCCATATTTGCTTATTTGGAAGAGCATATTATTTTCTTCTCTGCCATGCTTGTTAATCAGAGAACTGTGATGTTCCGGGAGCGAATGCTGCGGGTGATTACTGAACTGATCCAAGAAAAGGTCGATATGCAGGGCATTAACCAGGATATGGATAAAGAAATGATTACTCATTTCACTGCCTCCGCCTTCGTAGGGTTAGTGGAATGGTGGATAGCCAACCGCATGCCGCATCCGCCACAAATTATGGCAGAACAGGTCTGGAAGCTGTTCGAACGTAATGATATTCAGCCTATATCTCAATTTCAGAGGGGGAGTTGAACTGCCCCTTCAGCCAAACAGCGTAATAAACTTTTCCGCAGTTCGTCATAAATCCACATCATATATGCGAAAAAACTCGCAGGAGTAGCCTAGTTACACCTTCCGTATGAAGCATGCCCACCCCAATCCATGGTCGACATGAAGGAAGTATAGACTGCTGCGAATTTTTCTCCATAAAACTTGCCGTTACTTATGATACGATTCACCGCGCTGTCAGTAGCGGCAAGTTTTGAAGAAAGGCCATCCGCTGGATGGCCTTTCCCTTCTTTTGGCAACATTTTTTGCTGTTCCAATAAACGCTATTCCTCTTCAATCCGGCTTACGTCAATGCGCTCGAACAAAAGCTCCACCTTTTGATCTTGTGAGTCGGCCGGAACCAAAGTTAATTGCCAGCTCGGTCTCCTTCGGTGGCTTATTCTATTCGCTATGCGACGAATTCGGCACACTTGATTGGGTCGTTGCTCTGCAACAAAAAATGGTATCTCCAAACGACTGCAACTATTCAATAAATTTGACTTTTGTCAACGTTTCAGATTCTTCCCAAAGCTTAGAAGCAACCCCAACATCCATTGCCTGCGGCGCAATTTTAGCTACCGTTGGATACCCTCTCATCTCATTCATTCTGGAGGGCCCGTAATATGTGCCTTCTGTTGCTTCTTTAGCTGTCGCGGCATAAAGTGACGGCCATGCTCCATGGGCTGCCGGCTGGAAAAAAACAGGTCCAAACAAACGCCGAACTAAACCCGCCGGGCTATTTTTTCCCGATCCATTGGGGATTAATTCTGTCCTTGAGATTCCCGGATGTGCAGCCATACTGCTTATCCCCCAGCCGGCTGCATCACTTCGCCGTTGCAGTTCAAGCGAGAACATCAGGCACGCGAGCTTTGACTGGGCATAGGCAACCATTGGTTTGTATTGGTGTTCCGATTGTAAATCATCGAAATGGATTACTCCTGAACGATGAGCTATACTGCTCAAAGTGACCACCCGAGGCTTGTTTGCTCTTAGCAGAAGGGGGAGCAATTGTGCTGTTAATGCAAAATGTCCAAGATAATTTGTACCCATCTGCAGTTCAAATCCATCTTTTGTAGTCCTGCGCTGAGGCGGATTCATTACCGCTGCATTGTTAATCAAGATATCCAAACTTTTGCGTTGCGCCCTCATTCGTTCGCCAAATGCTTTAACAGATTCAAGATCCGCCAGGTCAAGTTTTTCGAAACGTATAATTCCAGCAGGAATTCGTTTGTTGATCTTTTTTAAAGCCTCTTCACCCTTATCCTTGTTTCGACCTGCCATAATAACCTCGGCTCCTGCGCGAGTCATCTCCAATGCTGTTTCATAGCCAATTCCACCGGTTCCTGTAATAACAACCGCGACGCCTTTTTGTAAGGGAATATCAACTGCAGTCCAATCACGCTTCATATTTTCTGCCATCAGTAACTCTCCTTATCATTTCATTTGTGTAAAGCTTATAAATTGCATTAAGCACCTTGAACGTTCTTGGATTGTGCTTTAAACTCATGGTAGCACTTAGAGTTCAATCTAAGTCAAATGTGTTTGCCCACCATATTTTAAGGAGATTTTGGCCATGTATACCATTAATGAAGTTGCCACAGCCTGCAATATTTCCGCGCATACCATCCGTTTTTATGATAAAGAAGGACTTCTGCCCTTTATCACTCGAAACAGCACCAGAAACCGGCAGTTTAGTGAAGCCGATCTGGAAGTGATAAAGCTGATCTGCTGCCTTAAAAACTCGGGGATGCAAGTCAAGGAAATTAAGCAATATATTGATTTATGCATGCAAGGGGAAGAAACTGCTCCTGCAAGGAGAGAGTTGTTAATTGACCACCGTAAGGCAATCCTGAAGCAGATCGATGATTACAAAAAGAATTTGAATATTGTTGATTTAAAAATAGCCTTTTATGATTCTTATATCGCTGCTCCACATGCCGGCTATGATCCGATGAAATTCATGTTGGAAAATAAAAAATCATGATTTGCTCAACAAAAAAAGGAAAGAAGCAGGCAAACGCTTAGAGTTGTGTCTAAGTGTTTGCCTGCCCGACCGGAGTGTGACCTACCTGCTCCACCATCCCCATGTTGCAAGTACAGGCTCCTGCGAGTTTTTCTTCAAAAAACTTGCCCCTACTTATGATACGATTCACCGTATCACCATTAAACTATCCTGCTCCCTATTTCAAAGCCACTCGCTATTCTAGTATTTTCTTTTCTTGCAGCATTGCCAGCAGATGCATTACACCGCTTGCTCAGGGCCGGCAGCCGGAATTTCAAGCTTCCGCAGCTTTCCGGCCTTCCTTCCCCTCCGGCCACAGCAAGTGCCTTAGAAGCATTCCCGCCGCACCAATCAGCGTAATCACGAGGCCGAAGCCGGCGAAGATCCGCCGCGGACCCGCCAGATCAACCATTGCGCCGCCCAGCAGCGGAGCGGCAATCATCACGGCGCTCAGCACCATGCTCTGGATGCCGAACACCCGGCCTGTCATATGGGGCGGCGTTTCTTTTTGCAGGCAGTAATTGAAGGCGATCATGAACATCCCGTTTCCGGCGCCCAGCAGCAGACCCAGCAGCAGCACTGGAAGGGGGGAAACACCTGGCGGCAGCAGACCCAGCCCTCCGATGGCCGCGCCGATCAGCGCATAGCCTCCGCCCAGTCTGGAGCCATAGCCTGCGCTGCGCCCCGCCTTGTTCATGACGGCGATCGTCAGCACCGCTCCCGCCCCCGCCGCTGACACCAGCCAGCCGAGCAAATATTCCCTATCCGGAGCTAGAGCACGGAACAGACTGGCAAACTGGAAATCGACCATCTGGATCGATAAGGCGCCCAGCAGGCCGAACAGCATCGTATTCCGCAGCAGCCTGCTGCGGAAAATAAAGCTCCAGCCTTCCTTCCACATTGTCCGCGCCGAAAGCGGCTCTGTATTTATGGAAGCTTGGTCCCCTGCTTTTTTCCGTACATCCGTATCCGCACCTATGCTCCTATTTGCATCAGCGTTCTTTATGGACAGCAGCACATACGAAAACAGCCGCATGCAGGCATTCAGCGCTATGCACCAGGCGGGCGAAAGGGCTGCCAGAGCCAGTCCGCCCAGCAGGGGACCGGCGATTTTGGAGCCCTGCGTAACGAAGCCGTTAAGAGAAGCGGCTTGCAGCAGTTGGTCCTCCCGGACAATGCTCCGGGTGAGCGACTGCTGGGCCGGCACATTCAGCGCGGAAACTGCCGACCGCAGCGCAAGCAGCGGCAGCAGCCACAGCATGCCGGGAGCGAGCAGCACCGCTGCGGTCAGTACGGCGGTAAGCAGGTCGCACAGGCGCATCAGCTTCAGCTTGTTCAGACGGTCGGCGGCCAATCCCGCAACGGAGCCTAGCACAATGCCCGGCAGCGCCAGACTGACGGGAATCAGCGCCAGCATCAGCGGTCCGGCCTGCCAGCGGTAGCCGACCAGTACCTGGATTGCCAGGCTGTCGAACCAGTTGCCAAATTCTGCCGCAGCATAAGCGGTATATACACGCATGTAGATTTTGTTACTCAGCAGGCCGCGACGTAAGTGCGCCTTCTGTTCAGTCAAAGGGGCTTCCATTCTCACTCTTGTATTCCTCCATCCGGCTCTATCAGACTTTCATTACGCCGAGTATATCGCCGGATTGTCAGAGAAATATCAGAGAGCGGGCCGCTCCACCTGCATGATTGCACAGCATTGCAGCCCGCACTTTCAGCCTTGGCGCTCCGTCCTCAGACAGTCGTTCAGCGCCTCTTCGATCCGGCCCATGAGCCCGGGCAGTCCGCAGCGTTCCTGCTCTTCCGCAAATAATGCCTCGTATTTACGCAGCACCGCTTCCTCGCCCTTAAACGCAAACTGCCGGCAAAAATGAGCAATATGGTAAAGTCCAAACAACCGTATAGGCACGAATCCGGATAGATCGAGCACTCTCAGCCCCTCATCCAGCAGCGATTCGCCCATACGTCTTTCATTCTTCCTCAGCATCCAGAGCCCTTTTATGATGGTATAGCATCCGATTTCCCGCAAAAAAGGCTTCGTCTTAAGCAGGCCTTCAATCGCTTCTGCCATTCGTTGCATTTCCCCATCCGGTGTTCCTTTCATCAGGTGAACGAACATCTCGGCCGTAGATACGGGCGTTTCGAAATTTTCGTAGCCCGGCTCCGCAATAACCCTCCTGGTTAGTTTCAGCCGCTCCAGCGCCTTCTCCGGCGCTCCCGTCAGCGCGTACAGGTCCAGAATATTGAGGATTTCCAATTCACGGTGCTGGGACGGAGGCAGGAGTCCTGCCGCAAGCACCTGCTCGCAATAGTTCAGGCTATCCTTAGGCTCTCCCGTGATTATAAAGAACAGCAGCAACCAGTATGCGCGCTCGAAATCGGGTATATCTCCCCCGGTGAGCAGCCACTCCAAATCGCCCTGCACAAAACGCACGTAAGCAGAGTAGAACGGGTCCAACTCGTAGCCCAAAATATCCTGCTGCCGGGCAAGCGCCAGCATCGATTTCCCCTGTCCGTATTGGTGGTATTTGACGAATACCTCCCGCATCTTCTCCCGCAGCTCCACGTCCTGGACGGACGGGCTGGCGTCAATGCCCGGCGCCTGCTCCCGCACGGTCAGGCAGTATCCGAATCCCCGAACCGTACGGATTGTCAAGCCTTCAAACGGACCGAGCTTCTTGCGCAGCCGGTAGATATGATCGTCCACCGTGCGTTCCACCGGATATTCGAGCGGCCATACATTGTCCAGAAGCTGTTCCCGGCTGAACACCCGCCCCCGGTTGCGGTACAGGAACCGCAATAGAGCGAACTCCTTGGCGAATAATTCAACCGTTATATCCTCGGCGGATACTGTATGCCCATTTTCATTAAATTCCAGAACCATGCCGATCCTCCCACTCCCTGCCGGAACTCTTCCCGCTATTATAACAGGCCCTTACCAGGGGACTCCAGCTAAGAAGAAACACCTGACGGCATTCCCTAAAGAGGGGCAAGTAAAAAGATGACTCCCGATGAAGTTCAGGAGCCATCTTTTGACTGCATGACGTTATTTATTTCGGCTGTCCACATTGGAGCACAGTTCAAATCTGGCAGTGAGAGGGATTCATATTAGCGCAGCGTCTTCAACGCGCCGCTCCAGGCGAGCACTTGATCCAGCATGCCATTTACGTTCGTGAGGTGAAGATCGGCCGGCTTGAATGTCTGCCCGTTCTCGAAATCAGTGAAGAGGGATAAAGCCGGATGAATACGAACGTCCGCTACGGACAGTTCACCCAGAATGCCGCGCAGATGCTCAGCTGCACGGGCGCCGCCTACAGCGCCATAGCTTACTATTCCCGCCGCTTTATTGTTCCATGCTTCGCGTGCATAATCGAGGGCATTTTTGAGCGCACCCGTAATGCTGTGATTGTACTCCTGAACGATAAAGACGAAGCCGTCCAAGGAATCCAGCTTTTCATTCCAGGCAGCCGCCTGCGCTGCAGCATCGGCTTCTCCAAGCAATGGAAGCTTGTAATCGGCGATATCCACAATTTCATAATTGGCGTCGCCGCGCTGGTCGGCGATACGCTTTACCCATTCGCCTACTTGCGGACTCAAACGGCCTTGACGCGTACTTCCCAGAATAATTCCAATGTTTAATTTAGACATATGAATTCCTCCTCAAGAAATGAATGTATTTTTTAAAACATAATCAATTTATTTTCTGTCAGCCAAGAGCATATCGAGGTCCATCGCTTCAGCGATCCTCTTATTCCCGGCGTCACCCGGATGAAGGTGATCACCTGAATCAAACACCGGCAAAAAACGTGAAGGGTGATCCGGATCTCTCGATAAGGCATCGAGATCGAATACGGCATCGAACTCTCCGCTCCGAATCCATTCGTTTACCTGCTGGCGCAGCTTTTCCTTGACCTCCGTATAATACATTTGGAACGGCGGCAGCGTTCCGCCAATGATTCGGACATTGCGGGCATGAGCGCGTGCAATGAGTTGACGGTAGCCCGCAATAAGCGCATCAGCCGCAGGTAAAGATTCAGTCGGGGCGAAGGCCATGCCTGGCATGCCGATATCGTTGCTCCCTATAATCACAATCACGGTCTTCACATTCGGCTGATTCAGTACATCGCGGTCGAAACGGGCCAACACATTGATTCCCTTTACGTTGCTGAGCAAGCGCCCCCCCGATATTCCCGCATTGAGGACAGATACGTTTTGTGGTACAAGGCGATTGGCCAAGAAGTTCGGCCAACGCGTATTGGCATCGACGGTGGCTGAAGCCCCATCGGTAAGAGAGTCCCCTATCGCCACAACGGTGCCCGCATTCATCGGCGCATCAACGAATATTCTTTTTAAGTACATACTTGCGACAGTAGTGGTATCTGCATCAATGTCTATGTCTGATATATGGTTCCCATTTGCTATATAAGTCGTCTGGCGGGCATCCCAATGGAAGGTTGTTGGCTCTGTTTCTTCGGACAAAAATACACTGATACTCACACTGCTGAGCGGATCGATATCCAGTTCGACCGGATCGCTTAAAATCGTTGCTCCAATAGGAATCGCAATGGATCTTTTTCCGCTGAAGGCGAGCTTTCGGTTCGATCCTTGGACAATTTTCGAACCCGTTCCTGTCAGAGCGATAGCTGCCTCGCCGATGACCAGCGGCCGCTTGCCATATTCGTTGGACAGTTCAACCCTTACCCGCTGGCCACCAAGACTGATACGCGCAACCTGACGAATCGTCTGGTTGTTCAGCTTTTCAGGAAGATTCGTTAAGAATGGAAATTCGTCGCCCCAGATGGGCTCCGGACTTGCATACCAGCTTGCAATCCAATCCTCGCCTGCGTGTTTGCTCATATGTTTCACCTCCTCTGCAGTAACATATCAATCAGCGGGCGGTCTGACCGCCATCCAGCGTGAAGGTTTGCCCTGCTGCAAAGCTTGCTGCGGGAGAGGACAAGAAAACGACCATTTCCGCAATCTCTTCAGGTTGGGCCATTCGCGCCGCAGGGACATTTGCCAATACAACTTTCCGGGTTTCCGGATCATCCAGCCAGTTCTTAATCATAGGGGTTTCAGTGAGTCCGGGCGCTACCCCATTTACGCGAATCCCTTGCGAAGCATACTCGATACCCGCCGCTTTGGTCAGTCCTACCACACCATGTTTCGCAGCCACGTAAGGAGCCATGAACGGATCTGCGATGAGTCCCGCGATAGACGCCGTATTTACAATCGTACCGCCGCCTGATTTCAACATCATTTCAATCTCATATTTCATCATCAGGAATACACCCTTAAGATCGACTGCAATCGTTCTGTCAAAATCACTCTCATCCATCTCAATAAAAGGTTTGGACGGCGGCAGGACTCCGGCGTTATTAAATGCGTGATCCAGGCGGCCGAACCGATTGACCGTTTGTTCAACCAAAGCCGCGGCTTGCTCCTTATTCGATACATCTGTTTTGTAAAAAACAGCCTCTCCCCCTGCTTCTTTAATCAGCTTGACCGTTTCATTGCTTCTTTCATCTACATCACCGATGGCTATCGCCGCCCCGCGTTTCGCGAATGCAAGCGCCGCGGCGCGTCCGATTCCGGTTGCGGCTCCGGTAATGAGCACCACTTTGTTCTCAAAGTCCCGTAAAGTTGTCATGCCTGAATCCTCCTTGGAAAAAATTAATTGACTCCGTCAACGATAATTAATACTCTTCCGCTAACTTTTCCGTCATCAAATTTCTGATGGACTTCCGCTATTTCGCTAAGACCTGTTCTTTCCGTAATAATCGGCTTCAGTACCCCTGCATCGAGTAATTCAGCGATTTGGGTTAATTTCTCCGCATCAGGGTGAGAGTTTAATCGAACGGCTTTTACTCCCAGTTCTTTCGCCATGTTCTCATCAGCTGGAGAAACGGCGGATATGAACGTTCCACCTTCATTTAGCAGCTGCAGAAGGCTGTTTAATTCCTCTTTACCGGCAGGCGAGAGATTGAAGATCACGTCTACCTTGCTTTTCAATGCTTCAGCAACGGACTGTTTTTTATAATCAATGATTTCATCGATGCCCAGTTGTTCAAGTAAGGAAAAGCCTTTTTCAGACGCCGTACCAATGACGTAAGCACCTTTCCACTTCGCCAATTGCACGGCTAACGTTCCCACACCCCCTGCGGCGGCCGTAATAAGCACCCGCTGACCGGACTGCAGATTCCCGTAGTCGAATAAGGCTTGCCAGGCAGTTAACGCTACGCTTGGTACTGCGGCCGATTCGTGCAAGTCAAATGTCTTGGGTGCATGAGCGATATGAACAGCTTTGCTGACGACGTACTCTGCGGCGGCACCATTCCTTGTCACATCAAGATAAGCGAAAACATTGTCTCCTTCCCGAAACGTTGTAACGGAGTCGCCTACTTTCACAACAGTGCCTGAGACATTTACAGAGGGCGTAAAAGGTAGCTCGATCGGTAGAAACGCCTGAAATGCCCCCGAACGCAATTTTGCATCGAACGGATTAAATGAGGTGGCGGCAACTTTAATCAGCACTTCATCCTCGGTTACTTCCGGAACGGGTGCATCCTCATACCGGATAACATCCGCTCCTCCATATTGGTGAAATCTCGCTGCTTTCATGAATGGATTTGTCGTCATAATAACAACCTCTTTCTTATAGTGGATTTGTACTCACCGATTCGAGATCATTCTCAATTAAATATTCAATACCGCATCCAGCGAATATGCCCCTGCACCGATCAAAGCAATTCCGATGGCTACCGCGATCAAGACAGCGTTATATTCATAGCCATTGGCGGTTACCCACAATCCGTTCTTGCCATGCACCTTAACGATGGCGCCGAGCATGGTCAGCGTAATAAACAAGGCGGCAAGCGGAGTGAATAGTCCGAGAGCAAAAAGAACACCTCCGAGCAGCTCGAGCAGTCCCGCCAGCACTGCCATGAATACGCCCGGTTTAATCCCGATTGAATCCATCCAGCCCCCCGTTCCTTTCGGGCCATAACCACCGAACCAGCCAAACAGCTTTTGAGCGCCATGCCCGATGAACAACAGTCCCACTACCAAACGAACCAACAGTAATCCCAATGCTACCATTTAAATCATCTCCTAATTGTTTTGGTTTAAAAAATCTTTATTTAAAGATATTTGACAAAAATCGATAGAAATCACTTTCTTTTAGGGTAAAGAGGATAACTCACCTTGGAAGGAACCTTGATGAAAATCAGACGCAGCGCGTCTTGATCAGACGAGTTCATTATTTCTACCTCCGTATCGGCTTCCACGGCTTTAATGATGAAATCTTTATGCCGAAAAGGCACAGGCTCCTTCGATGCTCCTGACTCTCCCCATGTTCCTTGCCCGCGAATGGCTAAAGCCGTTAAAGTATAGCCAGCAGGTACTTTTTGTACATACCGGGCACCACCGCCTATTTCAACATCCCACATTTCGCTGTCTGTGACCAATTGAACGGGAGCGCCGGGACCAATAACCGTCTTTACGGTAAATCCGGCTTCGCTCGTTTCCTGCGGAAAATCTTCATGCGCATACTGCCGGTAAGTTGGCGTTCTCCGAAACGCTTCCGTCAAATCCGGCTCGAACCATATTTGAAAAAGCTCCGAATCTGCACTAAGCCTTTCTTGATGACTTACGCCCGAGCCTGTTTGCATGACCTGGGCCCCGCCTGCGCCCACTGTGCTGTCCGTACCTAAGGTATCCCCGTGAAAGGCATTGCCCTCCACTACATATGTCAAAATCTCAAAACCTTGATGGGGGTGCAGACCGATCTTGGCTTCGGTGCTTGAAGTGGCCCATGCCCAATAAAATAAGGGGCCCACCCGATTGATCACCGATCCTTCGCCCGAAAAGCCAATCGGCTTTTGTTCTTTGATTTTCCCGCCGTCAAATTCGCCCTTTCCCTGCAAAGCAGGGGTATACACCATCGTTTGCATAATGCACAGCCTCCTAATTGGATTTTCAAACTATAGAAGCGGTTAGCCTAAACCTTTCGCCTGTTTCCCCAATTTCTTAAGCAGTACAATCGCTTCCTGCTGTTCATCCTGGGAAATCCCCTCCATTAGTGAATGGATTTTATCGGCATGTTCGGGAAAGATCCGATTAAACAAATCATTTCCGGCGTCCGTGATTTCAGCATAGATCACTCTCCGGTCTTCATGGGATGGCACGCGTCTTAACAGATTTTTCTTCTCCAGCTTGTCGATATTGTAGGTAATACTTCCGCTTGTGATTAAAATCTTTTCTCCAATCTGCTGCATGGGAATTTTCCCCTTGGCATACAGCACTTCGAGAATCGCAAATTCGGAAGGTGACAATCCGTACTGCCTGACATCCTTTATAGCTTGATCCGAAATCGCTCTGTAAGCCTTGGATAGAACAACAAACAGCTTAAGGGAAGTCGCTTGAGCGTCGTCCAATTGATTGGGCATTGAATCACCTCCTGCATATATCTTTGACCCAAACATCTTCGTTTATAATTTCTTTAATCCAAATGTCTTTGATTTAAGATAAATATACAGCGTAAATCCGTTACTGTCAACAACAAAAAAATCATAACGCGTGTCTGCGCTTCAACCCGGCTAACTTAGCTTCGAAACTTACTCCAAATACTTGTCCATGCACTCGCAAAAAAAACAGCCAGGCGGGAAGTCCCTCCTGACTGCTCTTAAGCGCCTGAACCTGCGGCCATGCCGTCCTGCTTGCTACCCTGCCATATTATTAATGGAATCCTGCCCGGAGAAGACCGAAATGTGATCGACTTTACCGGTAGACTTCGGAATCACGAATTTCAACTGATACTGCGCGCCCGCATTGTAAATGTAGATGCTGTCGTTCCCGCTGGTCTTCACGTCATTCGGCTTGCCGAGCGTATCTTCAATCTGCTTCAGCGTCAGCTGCTGCAAATCGGCGGCGCTGGACCGAACATCAAAGATCAGACTGCCCTTGTTAAATCCGATCACCGCATGCTTGGAATTGTAAGTGGCGTAGATGCCCTTGCCCGCGCTTTCTTCCTTGTCCGGTTCGCCCCAGGCTTTCTTCACATCGTCGATGAGATCCGTATGCGCGGCGAACGGAATGCCCGGCGCTTTGCCTTGCTTGGCAAGCTCAAGCAGTTCTTTGAGCTGCGCGGCCGTTTGACCCGTACCGCCGCCAGGGACGGGCGATGCATCGGCTGATGGCGCGGCGGAAACGCCCGGACTGCCCGATGGGGCAGCGTCACTGGCCGCCGGAGAGGCGGCAGAAGTCGCCGGGGCTGACGATGCGGCGGGTGACGGCGCGGCGGCGGATGGCGACGGAGAGGCGGATGGCGACGGAGAAGCTTCTCCGCCACCTCCGGAGCTGCATGCGGCAAGGCTCAGCATTCCCGTAAGCATGATGCCTATCGTCATCATTTTTATGTGCGTGTTCATATGTGTCATCTCCCTGCTGATTGGACAGTCTTGGATCTGTTTCTATCCTTAACAGACGGCCACACATACGGAAAGGTTGCAGCAAGGGAACCCTGCCAAACCTCGGGAGACCTAATTTGCATATATCAGCTTACCAGCACCGGCACTTATTTTAAATGCCTCGCGGCCATCTCCAGAATAATTTCTTTTAAGACCTCCCGAAACTCAGCCGTATCCATGCCTAGATAATCCTTGCCTATTTCGGTATATTTCAGCAGTTCCTGCTTGCTCAGATACTCCGCCGGATTAAGGTCAAGCTCTTTCAAATAACTCGTCAGCGCCGTAAAAATGATAAATTCCTTTTGGTTCATACTCGTATTACCTCCATCTCAAAATTAGAATTTGCCTTACGGCATACAGGAAAAATCGTCCTGAGTATAGAATGATATAGAATTACACTTCAGGAGGAATTGAAATGGCCAATCTGTTTAGCGGGCTGCTGGGCAATTATTCCGAGGTTTCCGTTTCGGAGCTGACCGGACAATACGGCGCTTATCTGATGCCGGACGAGAAGATCCAGATGGGGTTCCGGCTGGTGCGGGATACATTTATCATTACGGACGAACGGCTGATTTTTATCGACCACCAAGGCGTGACCGGCAAAAAGACACGGGTCGCCTCCATCTCCCTTGAATCGATTTATGAAGTAACGATGGAGACCGGCGGTACCGGGTTTGACGACAGCGAAATCACAATCCATTATATCCAATCGCCATATTTCAAGACCAACAATCCGCAAATCGGTTCGTACAAATTCGAGTTCGGCAAAAAATTCAACGTCCAGCCGATCTACGTCGCTTTAATCACGCTGGCGCATCAGAACCACAAGCGTTTGAACAGTTAGTTTTTAGCCACCCCGCCGGGGCGGTTTTTTAATCGATGCCGGGCTGCTCCCCCCATAACCGCTCCACCATAACGAGCCTCTCCCCCGCAAACCCCAGCTTATATATATCCGGCTTGGTCGTCGACATCAGGAAATCGAATCCGCAAGACTTATCGTAATAGTTCATAATGATCGCCATAATGTTGCCGTGGGTACCGATTGCAATCTTGCTCCCCTCATGTTCCCGCAGCAGACGCTCCATAATCGGCATGGCGCGTTCTTCGGCTTCCTTGTTGCTTTCGCCCTCTTCAAGCTTATAATCCCTGTCTTCAAAAGAACGCCGGATCACAGCAAGCAGCTCCTCATCCCCACATTCCCTGCTTATCGTTCCGAACTCTCTTTCTCTCAGCTCTTCGTATAAAACAATCTCCTTCCCCGCCTCTTCCGCCAAAGGCTGCAGGGTTGCGACTGATCTCGCATAGGGACTGGATACAAAATGTGCAATATTCTCGCTCTTCAAAATCTCCTTCACTCTTAACGCATCTAATGTACCTTGCAGCGAAAGGCTGCGTTGTCGCTCCTGCCCGGGCTGATACGGTGAAACGGCATGTCTGATCATATAGATCCAGGTAGGCATTCCTGACAACTCCTTTTGTAATCCGGATATTTCTTCCAAGGTTATTCCGTTTACTACATTCGGCGGTTCGATCGGATTTCCTGCGGATCGCCTGCTTCTTCCTTCGCTTTCGGATCGTCCTATTCACTGTTCAGCACGCACGCTCACCCTATGAACCGGAAAATCTCCCGCTCATCCTCCCGTTTCAGCATCTTTCAGCCCGGTAAAATGGAGTTTCTCCAGCTTATTTTGCCGTTTTGGCCCACAGAAGTGAAAGTTGAGCAAATAAGACGGAGAAATTCCAGCTAATCTCCGAAAACAGCTGTAAAACAAGAAATAAGGTGGAACAATTCCCGTTCGTCGCAAGTTAACCCGGTCTAGGGTGCCCGATCTTGGTAGTCCGATCTTAAGTTCCAGTCTGGATAACTCTACCTTGAGAGCTCGATCTTGAGAGCCCCACCGTAAGGACATCTCCCCTTCTCCGCTCCTTCCAAAACGAATGTGGAATGTAAAATGAAACGGATGTGAAATGTAAAGTAGAGATTAAATGTGAAAAAACGGATTTACACCCCGCAAAAAAGATGCTACTCTTCAGGTAAACTAATAGTTTACTTTTGCAACCGGAGGTATTCAAAATGGATCGGGCCACACGTAAAGAGACAATCTCGGCTCTTCATCAGGAGAATATTCTGAGTGCGGCGGAGCAATTGTTCACGGAAAAAGGTATTGACGCCACAACGATGGACGACATTGCCCGAAGCGCCCAGTACAGCAAGCGCACGGTGTACCTTCAGTTCCCGAGCAAGGAGGAGATTCACGACCGGATCGTGCTGAAAGGATTCTTGGAGCTCAAGGAGCACATTGTGCAGAGTCTTAGGGGCAATGAGGGCTTTTTCCTGAAATATCGCGCCCTTTGCTCCAGCCTGATGGCGTTCTATGAGGCATCCCCCTTTCTGTTCAGCCGGATTGTCGATTTTCAGACCCAGCCGCTGGACAGCCTGGATTTGCCGCAGGTGAAGCGGGATATTTTCAATGTCGGAGAGGAGATTAACGCCGCGCTGGGGGAGATGGTCTGGCTGGGAATCGCGGAAGGTACGGTGATGCCGAGTACGCGAATCAAGGAAAGCATTCTGATCTATTGGAGCAGCTTGTCGGCGCTGATTATTCTGGCTAACCGCAAGAGCAGCTACATCTCCGAGACGATGGGCAGAACGCCCGCCGAGCTGCTGGAATACGGCTGCAATCTGCTGCTGCGAATGCTCGTGAAGGAGGGGGAGCATGGCGACGAAACGCCTGCTGGCCATTAAGGGCGGCCCCAGACCGGACGGAATCACGGCGAAGATGCTGCAAATAGCCGTTCAGGCGGCGAAGGCGGCGGGCTGGGAGACGGACTTCTGCGACTTGTACGAGGTGGACATTACCGCCTGCAAAGGCTGCCCGGAGTGCCGGGCAACCGGAGTATGCCCTCCCGGCGGCGAACTGGCCGAGCTGTGGGAACGGCTGGCCTCTAGCGACCTCGTTATTCTGTCCGCGCCCACCTATTACGCCAATGTGCCGGGACAGGTCAAGCTCCTGTTCGACAGGCTGGCGGGCAAGGCGATGGACCGCAGCGGCGCCGGGCTTGCCCCGAAGCCAACGCTGTCCAGCCGTCAGCAGTACCTGCTGATGACGGCATGCAACACACCGTTCCCGCTGAACCGGATGCTGCGCCAAAGCTCGGCCTGTCTTGCGGCCATGAACGAGTTTTTCCGCATCTCGGGCATGACGCGCAAAGGCCAGGTCGTCTGCGCCGGCGCGAAGAAGCTGACGGAGGTTCCGGCCAGGCTGGCTTCGAGAATCGAAAGCTTTTTTCTAGTACGATAAATCCCATTCGCTTTAGGAGGTTAAGCTGTGAAGAAGAAACTGCTGATATTGGCCGCCCTTATAGTGCTCGCGGGAGCAGGCTGGGGCCTTACTTACCTGTATCAAGTTAAGAGCTACCAGAACAAGGTTGCGAATCTCACTGTCTCCGACATTCCTTTTTCCCGTTTGGCGGACGGAACTTACGTGGGTGAATACGATGTCCGGTTTATCGACGCCAAAGTTCAGGTTAGCGTGAAGAACGGCAAAGTGACCCGAATCGACCTGCTGAAGCACAAGAACGGGCATGGCGCTCCGGCCGAAGTCATTCTTAAAGAAATCGTCGCCAAGCAGTCGCTGGAGGTGGATGGCGTCAGCGGTGCGAGCAATTCCAGCAAGGTCTTGAAAAAGGCGGTCGAGAACGCACTGGTTCTAGGCATGAAATAGAAACGACAAGAGGCTGCCTTCCGGCATGGATTCATGCCGGGGCAGCCTCTGTCGTTAACAGCAGAACCGTCTATCCCTCTTTCCTCAGCTCCCCGATCCGCTGGCGCAGCCGCTTAATCTCCAGAAGCAGCGCCGTATTCTCCTCGTCGCTCTCGGGTACTTCGGCCTGTATGAGTTGAGCAAGCCTAAGCTGCAGCACGCCAAGCTCATCCTCCTCGGCCCGTTCCCGTTCCGTCACCAAACGCTCCCGGTCTTTGGACAGGTACTCTTCATAGGTTCCGGGAAACTGTTTCGGAAAGTGCCCGCGTTCGAGTGCCACCAGCCGATTGGCGACATTTGAGAGCAAATACCGGTCATGCGTGACGAGCAGCAGCGCACCGGGGTATGCCTGCAAAACCTCCTCAATGACCTCTCTCGTCTCAATATCGAGGTAGTTGGTCGGTTCGTCCAGCACCAGGAGATTTGCCCGCCCGAAGTAGAGCCGCAGGAAGGCCACGCGGCATTTCTCCCCCAGACTTAAGCTGCCTATATGTTTGAAGGCGTCTTCCCGTGAGAACAGGAAGCAGCCGAGAATCGTCCTTGCCTCCGTCACCGTCATTTCAGGAAGCTGAAGCAGACTGTCCAGAAGGGTAGAGGAGGGGTCAAGCTGCTCCAGCTCCTGGGCAAAATAACCGATCCTTGTCTGCGGATGCAGACCGACCGTCCCGCCGGTCGGCGCATAGATACCCGCCAGCAGCTTCAACAGAGTTGATTTGCCGGCCCCGTTCGGCCCGATCACGCCGATCCTGTCGCCCCGGCGGACCGTGAAGCTGAAGTCCTTCAGCAGCGGACTCCCGCCGGGATATGCGAATTCCGCGTGCTCCGCCCTGAGCAGCGTGCCGGCGGCGAACTCCCCGCCCGTGAGCCGCAGGTTCAGCTTGGCGCTGTCCCGCGGCTCCGCCGTGCGGTCCCGGTTCAGCCGCTCCAGCGCCGCTTCCTTCGCATGCAGCCGGGACACGTTCTTCTTCGACTTCGCCCGCAGGAAATCGTTCTGCCCGGCGGAGTTGTGCGCCTGCTGAAACCACTGCGCATACCGCCGGATGGCTTCCTCGAGCTTTTTCTTTTCCAGCTCCTGTTTCTTGTACCGGGCTTCCTGTTCTCTGGCCTCCACGGCCTTCTGCTCGCGGTACTGCGTATACCCTCCCGCATAACGCCTGCCGCCACCTTGCCTCAGCTCCAGCAAGGATGTTGCCGTGCGGTCGATAAAGCGGCGGTCATGCGAGACGTACAGCACGGTTCCCGAATAGCCGGATACCCACTCTTCCAGCCATTCCATCGTTTCCGCGTCAAGATGGTTCGTCGGCTCATCCAGAAGCAGCAGCCGCGGCTGGCGGGCCAGCAGCGAGGCGAGCTGCACCCGCGTCTTCTGCCCGCCGCTCAAAGACCGGTAGGGCAGGTCCCAGACCTCCTGCGGCAGACTCAGCTGCCGCAGCGCTTTTTCCGCCTTTGCTTCCCAGCCATAGCCGTCCACCCGCAAATAATCCTCATAGGCTTCGCCGTATTCGGCCAGCTCGGCCTCTTCCGTTCCTCCGCCGCTATGGAGCCTGCCCACCAGCAGCTCCAGCCGGGCTCTCAGGCGCGCCGCTTCGGCGTTCCCTTCCAGAACGACCCGTCGGGCGGTCATTCCTTCCCGGGGCTCCAGCTGCTGATCCAGCAGCCCCCATTCCTGAACGGGCAGGCCGCGGTACACCGTGCCCGAATCGAACGGTACCCCGCCCATCAGTCCCTTCAGCAGCGTGGTCTTGCCCGCGCCGTTGCGTCCGAAGAGCGCCATGCGCTCTCCTTCCGCCAGTTCAAACGATAGATTCTGAAACAGGACGTTTCCGTTCCATTCTTTGCTTACCTCTTTCACACTGAGTACCGGCATCAAATCATCCCTCCGAATTCCAAATAAAAAACCGCAGCTGCCGCTGCGGTCAGAAATATCGTATGAAAGGATGAGACGGATAGCTCGTTTTGTTGCAGGGACGGCAAGCCTCCATGCTGCTAACGTAAGCAGCCGGGAACAGGGGCATTGCCCCTCAGATAAGCCCCACCGGTTCCTTGGCCTCTATGAACGAAACGATTAGCGATCCTTAAATCTCCCCGAAGACATACGTATCCCTGACCATCCGCCCTTATTGGGCGCACCGCGGCTTGTGCATAGAGCTATTCACAAGTTGGCTGGTCTGCTTGGGAAACGTATTAGTTCTTCATCTCAGGGGAGATCCTCCGTTAATTGTCCGAATTTGAATGATTCCTATTATAAACCGGCTCGCTCCCGGCTGGCAAGGGCGACGAGCTTAGACACTCTAACTTACAGCTCCAGCCCTTTAAGGATAACCTGCTTCTCCGCCGCTTCAAAAATCGTCTCGATCAACCGCAGCACTCGGTGGACCTCGTCGTTCTTGACCAGCGGCTCGCTCTTGCCTTCGATCACCGAGACAAAGTTATCGTAGAAGCTCTGCTTCGTGCTCTCGGGCTTCCCGATCGGCAGGCGCAAAGTCGATTCCTCCGAAGGCGGCGCCATTGTCTTCGTGAGCCCTTGACCGGCCTGAATCGGCTTCGGCTCGACCTTAATCACGTCCGGATTATTGACCACGATCTCCCCGCTGAGATCCCAGTCGCGGATAATGGCGGTTCCTTCCGTGCCCTTGACATACCAGCGCGGCAGCTTGATGAAGTTGGTCGTTCCAACCTCGATCACGGCGGTCAGGCCGTCTTTAAACCGGATATTGCTTGTGAATCCGTCATCCACCTCGGTGCAGAGAATGGTGCTTAATTCCGCGCTCACGCTGTCGATTTTGCTGCCGGTGAGCAGCAGGAGCTGGTCCAGCAGATGGACGCCCCAATCCAGCAGCATGCCGCCGCCGTAAGCCTGGAGCTGGCGCCAGTCGCCGGGAATGCCGTTGGCCCCCTGAACGCGGGATTCGAGATGGAACGTCTCGCCGATCTTTTTCTTCTGAATGATATCCTGAATAATGAGAAAATCTTCATCCCAACGGCGGTTCTGGTGCACCATGAAGATGCGCTTCTCTTCCTCGGCCACAGCGAGTATATCAAGCAGATCGGCGCTGGTTATAGTCACCGGTTTTTCACAGATTACATGTTTTCCTGATTTCAGCGCCTGAATGGCGATAGACTTATGAACATCGTTAGGGGTCGCAATCAGCACGACATCAACGGTTTCATCAGATAAGACCGCTTCCAGACTGTCATAAGTCTTAAAGCCCTTGGCCGCAGCCAGCTCCATCCGGTAATCGACCAAATCATAAACGCCGGTTACCGAAAGATGCTCGCACGGCTCAATTAACTGCACATGGTAGCTGCCCATTCCCCCGAACCCTACGATGACAAGACTATACGTTTTCTGCTCCATCTGTATCCTTTCCTTTCCGCGTGTGGTACTGTAACTTTCGCATGTGGATTGATTGCTCCATTACATTTTACACCGTTCCCATCCGTACCGGAATTGTACCATCCCACAAAAAATAGCTGCCTCTGCTTGGAACAACCATTATACTTGGGTGAAAATGGCGGAAGACCAGACTATCCCTTGGAAGGACTGAACTAGAGATGAACACCTTGTTATTTGTCACGGATTTGTATTACGAAGCCAAAGGGCGCACGTACTATGCGGAGGATTTGTTTCTCACATCCCGGCTCCGGGAATCGTTCACGCTAACGATTTGCCATCCGCAGGACATTCAAGCTTTTGAGAAAAAATATGATCTCATCGTCCTCCGAAACGCGGGACCTGTCGCCAATTTTAAGAAGGAGTATTGGTCATTTCGCCAAAGAGCGGCCACTAATGGCTACCGGACGTACAATTCGTTTAACGGCAAGGCGGATATGAACGGAAAGGAATATCTGTTGGAGCTAACCAAGGCAGGCTACCCCGTCATACCGACCGTAGATCACATGGAGCGGATAGACGCCTTGCCAAAGGTCCCAAGCTATATTTGCAAGCCGAAGGATGGGGCCGATTCGATCGGTCTTGAAATGGTCTCCTCGGACGATCTGCCCACGAGGCTAAATGCCTGGGAAGAGCGGAGCATGCTGGTTCAACCGTTCATCGATTTCGAATATGAGGTTTCGTTTTATTTTATTGATCAGGAGTTTCAATACGCGCTTTATGCGCCGGACAAAACCAGGCGATGGATCTTGTCAGAGTATGTTCCAAGCCGGGAGGATTTGCAGTTTGCGAATCGGTTTATCGAGTGGAATCGTCTGGACTTTGGAATTCAGCGGGTGGACGCATGCCGGACGAAACAAGGAGAGCTTCTGCTGGTCGAACTGGAAGATTTGAATCCCTATCTCTCCCTGCTGGAGCTTACGCCGGACATCCGGGAGCGGTTCGTGGAACGCTTGAAGCATTCGCTGCAAAAGACGATTCAGGCCTGATTCATCAGGCCCAAGTATCGTCGTGGACGACTTCCGTTCCGGAAGCGAAATCGTGAATCGCCCTCCGGTCCTTCCGCACAATCACCATCACAATGCTGATTAAAACAGCTATTCCGTAAGTAAAGCTGTACAGCAGCCAGCACAGCCCGTTACGCAGCAGCATCGATCCGATGCCGGGGGAACTCCCATCCAGCTTTCGGATACGGATTCCGCATATTCTTTTGCCGATGGTATGGCCGTTCCAGAATACCGGAACCAGCACCAAATAGAGGGTGCTTAGAATATCTCTTACGAGTCTTCCTTCTGTGTCCCCTGTGCTTCCGCCCGTGAGAAAATAGTAAATAATCGCCGCCGGGAGGCCGAAGCAGAGACCGTCCAACAATTGGGCGCCCAGCCTAATCCAAAAGCCTGCCTTCTTTTCGTTCATATAACGCTCCTTTAGCACACTTGTATTTACAATATACGGAAATAGCGTAGCACAGGACAAGCTTCAATAGCTGCGGCAAATGATAAGCGCGAAGCTTATACTTTCTTATATTTTCAAAAAAAAAGCTAACCCCCATTAAGGGATTAGCTTCTTCACGTACCTATAAAATCGTAACGGTGCCGCTCGATCCGGTCCACTGGATCTGAACGCCGAACAGCAGCGGTACGCTGCTCAGCGGGATCATTAGTGTCCCGTTCTCATTGCGCGACGCAAGCATGGCTGCCTTCGTCCCGTTGATGGTGGCGTAGTCGGTCAGCGGCTTATGCGACGCCGTGCGGGTGCCATTCGTGATCGTCAGCGCTCCTTCGGCGTCCAGCCCCAGCTTAGCGCCGAGCACGGTTGCGGTCTCCCTGAGCGGCACGTACACGCGGGAGTCTTTCACCAGAAGAGGATTGCTCAGCTTAACCGCCGTTCCGTTGTTAAGGATAATCGTGCCGTCTATCGTGTTCCGCCCCAGCGCATACCCGTATTTCTTCGCGATGCTTTCCATATCGAGCGTTGTGGACGTGATGACCACCGTCGTGTTTCTCTGTACCAGGGGGAACAGCCAGTGGATATCGGCATTATGCATCCGGATGCATCCGGCGCTTACATACTTGCCAATGGAAGACTCTCTGTTGTTGCCGTGAATCGCGTAGGTCGTTCCTCTCGTACCGTTCACATCCAGCCCGAGCCAGCGGTCGCCGAGCGGATTGGCGGGGTCGCCGCCAGGAATATGCTCTTTGTAATAAGGCCGGTTTTTGATTTTGCTGACAAGTTTGAAGCTGCCTTCGGGCGTCAGGCTCTTCTCTCTGCCGGTCGCGACCGGGAATTCCCTAACCAGTTTACCGCCGTCAAAAAAAGCCAGCTTGTTGATTTTTTTGTTCACGACAATCATTTGGGAACCCGCCGCCCCCGCCTCTCCAGCGAACAGTCCGGTCAGCAGCAGAACAAACACCAGCATCAGGCCGAATGCTCTGCGCACGACGGTTCCTCTAAAAATCTCTCCCCTTTTAAAATACATCAATGCTCCCCTCCAGCGTTAACTGCAAATTTCTGTAACTCCTTTATGATTTAAACGGCTCTTGCAGGAAAATAGTTGCAGAAAATCATCTGCTTTCCGCAAAAAAATCCGGCCTCCTTAACGGAGACCGGATTGCCTGTTGTCTATGCGCTTCAGCCCTTTACAATTCTCAGCATGCGGCCTGTACCCTTTTGAAATTCGTAGGGGACCTGTACTTCCTCGGCTGTGCAGCCGTCACCGGCGATCTCTGCCAGCAATTCATCTATCTGTCCATACCGGTTGCCCGAGAGATCCACCAGCGGATAAATGCGCAGCTCCTTCCGGGTCACACGCAGCAGCTCACGCAGCGATTTCAGGTGAAAATCGTAATCAAGCCGGTCGCCATACATGAACAGGAAATGCGCGGACAGCGTCAGATCGAACCTCTCATTCTCAAATGGCAGCACCGGCAGCACCGCCTCAACATAGCGGTCAGAGTGATGCTTCATGTCAGCGATGCATTCCTGCAGCGCGCGTTCCCGGTGCTCCCGTAGCTCCTTCACGGAGGAGAAGTAATCCCATTTGAAGCCTGCCCGCGCCTTCTCCATTTGGTCCATCGCGTGCCCGATGTCCTCTCGCCCTTTCTCTTCAAGGCTTCCGGCCGGATATCCATAGGCAATGTCAGCCGACACTGCTTGCGCTCCAAGCGCATTCGCCCGGGCCGTAAACGCGCATGCGCCGCCCGGACAATCCAGAATGGTACGTCCTTGAAGCTCTCCTTCGGTCAGGCCGAACATCGCCATATACTCCTCATAGGTTCTTCCGATAAAAATAATGCGGCTTAAATCCAATCGATTCTCTTCTAAGCTCATCTCGTCTCTTCCTTTCTCATCTTGACTCGTCTCGTCTATAGCGGCCGTGGCCGCTTCTTCCACTTTACCATATAAAGGTTACAAGGGCAGCCGGATTCTTATTAATTCTGCGAAATATTCAGCCCCGATTTTCAAAATGTTGTCATTAAAATCATAAGCCTGTCCGGAATTTCGTGCCTTACCGGGCAAGATCAGCTATAACATCAAGCAGCACGTTGGCTCCTGCAACCAGATCAGGTTCCGGGGTATGCTCGTTCGGGTTATGACTGATGCCGCCGATGCTCGGGACAAAGATCATCGCTGCCGGACATATGCGGGCCATCATCTGGGCGTCATGACCTGCACCAGACGTCATCCGCTTGGAGGTCAGACCGCGCTGCCTGGCGGCGGCTTCCACCAGCCCGACAATAGCAGCGTCGAAAATGACCGGCTCAAATCGGGCCATGCGCTCTGTGGTAATGGTCACCCCTTCGGCAATGGCAAGTTCAATGAGATATTCGGCAAGCGCCGCCTCTTCAGCCTGTAAACTCTGCTCGTCCGGATTGCGCAGGTCAACAGTAAAAGTGGCCTTTGAAGGGATGACATTGATCGCATCAGGCTCAAAACGGATGCAGCCGACTGTCGCCACGGCAGATGTCTGCGAATGGATCGCACGGTCACGTAAAAATGTAATGACACGGGCTGCCGCATGTCCCGCATCTTTGCGCATCGGCATCGGAGTCGTACCCGCATGGTTGGCGACACCCTCAATGGTGATCCGCTGCCACGAAATCCCCTGAAGATTCTCGACCGCACCGATTGGAATGTCCATACTTTCCAGCACAGGTCCTTGTTCAATGTGAAGCTCCACATAAGCATGAGGCATCATGAAGCCCGGCTCCTCAGTACCCGCATAGCCGATACGAGCCAATTCCTCACCAAGCACGCTTCCGTCTGTTCCCACGGAGGCCAAGGCCTCCTCAATCTGCAGCCCGCCCGCATACACAAGCGAACCCATCATATCGGGGGCATAGCGCACGCCTTCCTCGTTCGTGAATGCCGCGACTGCGATAGGACGGGAAGGGGTGAATCCGGCCTCCTTCAGCGTCCGAATGACCTCAAGGCCGGCAAGAACACCATAACAGCCGTCGTACACGCCTGCATTGATGACGGTATCTATATGAGAGCCAATCAGGACCGGCGCTTGATGCTCTTGGCCTGGAACTCGCCATATGCCGAAAATGTTGCCAATCCGGTCAACCGCCGCCTCTAGACCGGCCTCCTTGATCCATGCGATCAGCACGTCACGGCCGTGCTTGTCGTTGTCCGAAGCCGCCAGCCTCGTCAACTGGCCGCCCGCGTCACGGCCGATTTGCCCAAGCTGCTGAATATGTCTAAGCAACCGGCCTCCATGAATAGATAAGTTCAAACTGCTGAGTGTCATCGTTCATTTCCTCCTTTCGCTTAGCCGCCCCATACGATATCCCTGTACCCCTCAGGGTCCGTATCGCCTTCCGTGCTTATGATAAGCACTCTCGATTCCTCATTTAATTTCAGCCGCTGAGCTACTTCCTGCAAAGATTGCTCCTCCCGAATCAGGCTCAGGACGCCCAATCCCACGGCGCCGGATTCGCCGGATACGACCCGGGGGTCGCCGGGCAAAGGATTGCCGAGCATTCGCATAGCTTTGGCCGACACCGCATCCGGACAGGAAATATACATATCCGCGTAATCCCGCAAAATCTCCCAGGCAACTGTGCTGGGCTCCCCGCAGGCGAGTCCCGCCATAATCGTTCGAAGGTCTCCGGTCACGGCATGGGGATTCCCGTCATTTTTCACCGCGGATTTATAGATGCACGCCGCTTCATTCGGCTCCACGATGATCGTTACCGGACGTTCCTCCCCGAATTCCGCCACGAGATAGCCCAGAACGCTTGCCGCGAAGGAGCCGACGCCCGCTTGAAGAAATACGTGAGTCGGACAGCTCTGGCCTTCTCCTCTCAACTGCTCTATTGCCTCATGAATGAGCGTGCAGTAGCCCTGCATAATCCAGATTGGAATCTCCTCATAGCCCTCCCACGCGGTGTCCTGGACCAGAACTCCGTGATGATCGGCGGCGTACCGTGCGGCCATTTTTACCGTGTCATCATAATTCAGCTCCGTAATGGAGGCTTCCGCCCCTTCCTTTCTTATGTTGTGCAGCCTTGCCGCCGAAGAGCCCTTGGGCATGAACACGACCGATTTCTGCCTAAGCCGGTTGGCTGCCCAGACGATCCCTCTACCGTGGTTTCCGTCTGTTGCCGTAACAAACGTAAGCTCTCCCAATCGCTCTTTGATCTCCCCGGATTGCAGCTTGCCGAAATCAAGCTCCGAAATATCCAGCTTCAGCCGCTCCGCCAAATACTTGCCGACAGCATAGGAGCCGCCCAGCACTTTAAAAGCATTCAGGCCGAACCGGTGCGATTCGTCCTTGATCCAGATGCCGCCGACGTTTAGCTTGCGTGATAAATCGTTCAGGCTGTGCAGGGGCGTCGGCTCGTATTCGGCAAAACTTCGGTGAAAGTTTCTCACTTTGGCTGCCCGCTCACGATCAATGAACCGCACCGGCGTTTTACCGGCATTTTCCTCACGGGCCCGATCGTTGGTTGTATACCGAAAATCAGCGGTATTCATCATGAAGGCTCCTTTCTTCCATAAAACCCAAGTAATATATCACATATTACATTTCGTTTATTTTGGTGTCAATTGGATTTCTCCTGCTGAGCGGAAGCTTGATTTGATCGATATAAATTGCACATGATATATTACATACAAAAGTATGAAGGAGGCGCCCTTTTTGCTGCCAAAATCTACAACCAAAGTCAAACGCACATCGATACGTGAGCAGGTGTATTTTCAGATACAGGAATGGATTATCAGCGGAGAATTAAAGCCGGGCGACAAGCTGAAGGATCAGCAATTGGCGGAGGCGATGGGAACAAGCCGCACCCCTATCCGCGAAGCTTTGCTGCGATTGGAAGAAGAAGGAATGGTGCAGACCAAGGCCAACAGCTGGACACAAGTGGCTCCCGTTGATGTTCATCAGGCGCATCGTCTGTATCCGGTGATTTGGACACTTGAGAAGCTTGCCGTTTCTTTTGCCCAGACCAATATTAAGCCAGAGCATATCCGGCAGCTCGAGACAATCAATGAAGAACTGGAGCGGGCTCTTGAGCAGGAAAATGCGCTGGACGCCCAGCAATGCGACGCCCGGTTTCATCAGGTCATCATCGATTTGTCGGCCAACGAAGAGCTTATCGGCGTGCTTTACGGATTGAAAAACAAACTCCGGCGTTATGAGGTCGCTTATTTCAACGGCTTTTCGGGAGCGGAGCAATCGGTGGAAGAACATAAAGCAATCATCGCTGCACTGAAAGAAGAGAACTTTGCCGCTGCCGCCGAAAACGTTGAAGCCAATTGGAAAAACAGCTTCCGGCGCCGCTTCGCCGCATCCGAAACGGATGGAATTCGAAAATCAAATCCGCCTGAGCATGAATAATTCAACTGAAGCTCAAGCATAATAAACTTCGATTTTCAATTCATTCCACTAGGAGGAAACAACTTTGAACACTAACATTTCGGGCCAAATCAACCAAGGTGAGCGGCTTATTCAGCAACTGATCAACGAAACACAACAATCCAGCCAAGTGTATCAGCAGCTTCTGCAGCAAGAAGAACAAAACGCAAGACAGCTCGAAGAACTGGCAAACCGTGAGCGTAGAGCGGTTCAAACGATTCAGACCGTTCTGCAAGGCCACCAGACAGCTGTACAGCAGCTGCAGCAAATCTCGCAAATTTTCCGTCAGGTAGAGCAGCAATCGTACCAACCAAGCACATTCGGCTCTTCCTACAGCCAACCGTTGTTCCATAACCCGGCCATTCCTTCCGGCCAATCCTTTGGTTCACAGCTGGGAACTTCCCCTATCGGATCTTCGATCGGATCCTCTTCCATCGGATCTCAGCCGATCGGATCTTCGTTTAGCGGATCTGCTTCGATTGGCACCGGCTCCCTGCACACTCCGGCTCAGTTCTCGTCGATGCCTGGCCGCAGCTTCCAACAATAAAACCGTGCCGGCCTGAATAAGGTCCGGTTAACGTAAAGCAGGGACTGTCCTTTTGGCTGCAAGGGCCAAGACAGTCCCTATTTTGGGTTTGGATGAGGTAAGCCGTCCCTCTCTCCGGTATAATGGATAGCGAATGCTGATATTTTTAATAGCTGGGACTGGCGGAGAGGAGACAAGCACGTATGACAACTGGAGTTCACATTGAACAACTCAACGGAATTGACAAGGAGCTGGAAGGACAGCTGGGCGATCTGCTCGTTCGGGTCGTGGATGACGGAGCATCCGTCGGTTTTTTGCCGCCGCTCTCCGTAGAGGAAGCGACGGACTATTGGGGCGGGGTTCCCGGCGAGGGCGTTCTGCTGTGGGTCGCCAAGGCCCATGGGGAGATTGCCGGAAGCGTTCAGCTCCATCTGGCCATGAAGCCAAACGGGCTTCACCGCGCGGAAATCGCTAAGCTCATGGTTGATCCGAAGCACCGCCGCCAGGGCATCGCCCGCAAGCTAATGGAAACGGCTGAAGCCAGTGCGGCGTCAGACGGGAGAACCCTGCTGGTGCTGGATACCCGGGGAGGCGACCCTTCCAACCTGCTGTACCAATCGCTCGGCTTCACGGAAGCCGGCCGAATTCCGAATTATGCGCGTTCGGCGAACGGGGAGCTGCATGAGACGGTATTTTATTATAAGACGCTCCGCTAGGCTGTTATACGGATTGCTTTAATTTTGAATCATTGTTACAATCAAAGTTACAATTACAGTTCATTAGCAACTATATTAAGGAAGGTGATCTTATGTCCATTCAGCATCTGCACTCCGCCGAGGACCTGGAGCAGTACGTTGCCAAGCCCGGAAAGAAGCTGTTGTTCAAGCACAGCACCACCTGCCCGATCAGCGCAAAAGCGTATGAGGAATTTCAAACCTATCTGAAAGACAATGATACCGACGCCGCTGTCGTGCTCGTGATCGAGGACCGTCCGGTTTCCAACAAAATCGCCGAAGATTTCGGCATCAAGCATGAGTCTCCGCAAATCTTCCTGCTTGAGGACGGCGAAGTGCGCTGGAATACGTCCCACTGGAAAATCACGCAGTCGAGCATCAAAGAAGCTGTAAGCCAATGAGTGCTCAGGTCATCGTCTACTCCACCGAGGGCTGCGGCGACTGCAGCCGGGTGAAACAAATGCTTCAGAGTGAGGGCGTCCCGTTCGAGGTCAGAGATATCATGACCAGCGAGACTTACCAACAGGAAGTGGAGAGCCTCGGCTTCATGGGCATCCCGGTCACCGTAGCGGGCGGCCGGGCGGTCAAGGGATTTAATCGTGGCGAGCTGAAAGAGCTGCTTGCTGCGGCGGGGCTGGACAAATAAGGGTGAGATCCCTTATTCAATTGGAAAGGAGCCTTATTCCATTGTTTACAGTGGAATGAGGCTCCTTTTGGTTTGCCGTTTTTACCAGATGGATTTCAAACCGTATATGCGCAAAGAGATGATTTCAATGCTTCCTTCCTGAACGAACAGCTCCAGCTCCTGATGGGCCGGGTCCGGAAATACCTGATCCGTCAGGACGGCAAGCCCGTCATTTGCGAACACTTCGACAGAGGAACGGTCAGCGAAAATATGGAGCTTGACAATGCCGCCGGAGGGCTTCAGATCCGCCCCGTGCTCGCAGGAGAAATCGGGATGGAAGTCCGTGATGCCGGCATTTCTGCGGTCGATGAACAGATAGCTGCGGCCGGCGTCATAACCGATTACCGTTCCCTGGCCCTGGGAACCATGAATCCGAAACCCGAACGACGAGGAGTCCGCCAGCTTGATTTCCGCCTCAATTTCCAGCGTATTACCTTGAATACTCTGCAAAAGATTGCCGTCCCCGGCTTGAATCGCCAAATCCTCGAGCTGAAACTTCAGGGTCCGGAGCGTATCCAGCTCACTGACCGGCTGCTGGCGCAGCCGGATGCCGTCTTCGCAGACCACGAGCCCAAGCTCCCTCGGCAGCGTCATCGCGCCTCTCCATCCTTCGGTCGGCAGCAGATTGGCGTATTTCCAGTTATTCATCCAGCCGATGAACAGCCTCCGCCCATCCTCAGCGGGAACGTCCGACCAGCTCACCCCGGCATAGTTGTCTCTCCCGTGATCGAGCCACAGCACCGTACCCGGCGGATTGTCGCTCACGAAGTTCACACCGTCGAACTCTCCGACAAAATACTGAGTCCGCGAGCCTTCCGCCAGCGCGTCATTCGGGCCGATGCTCACGATGAGCACCCATTTGGACTCGCCGCCGCGCCCGATGACCGGAAGCTGGAACAGATCGGGGCATTCCCACACGCCGTCGTGCGAGCCTTCCGAAGCGCCAAATTCGCTGCCGAAAGACCAATGAATGAGGTTCGGAGAGTGATAGAATAACACGCGCTGACCTGCGGCGAGCACCATTACCCACCGCAGCCGTTCACTGTCCCAGAACACCTTGGGATCGCGGTAATCGATGTGCCGCTCGTCCTCGAGAACAGGGTTGCCCTCATACATCGTCCACGTCCGTCCCTTGTCGGTACTGTACGCAAGGCTCTGTCTCTGGCGCGGCCCGCCGCTTACCGGGTTCGTATCGTGATGAGTGAATATGGCTACCAGGCCCGAGCCCCCGCCAAAAAAGCCCGTCGTATCGTTCCGGTCCACTACCGCGCTGCCCGAGAAGATCGCGCCGTTATGGTCCGGCTTCAGCGCGATGGGAAGCTCTTCCCAGAAGACAAGGTCCTTGCTTACCGCATGCCCCCAGTGCATTGGACCCCACACCGAGCTGTGAGGATGGTATTGATAGAACAGGTGATATTCTCCCTCGTACCAAACCATGCCGTTGGGATCGTTCAGCCAGTTCGCTGCAGGCGAATAATGAAATTGCGGGCGAAACGTTTCACAGTATGATTTTGTTATCACAACTTCATCTCCTTTTCTCTTTAATCAGGAATACTCACGAATATGCCGGAGTCATTTCCCAGACTTCCATATCGACGTGCTCCGCCGGTCCGTCTGCCCAGAGCAGCAGGCCAAGCGCATCCAGCCTCGACGGATAAGCCCGGGTGGTCAGACTCTTCAGCCCGCCTGCATAGCATTCGATCAGCGACCGGTCCACAAAAATATGCAGCCGTAAGGCTTCCTCTCCTATCGGAAGCAGTCCTCCCTGTATTCCCCGTGTCCGTTCTCTCTCATCGAGCGTCGTCTTGGTCCGGTCAACCTCAAGCCGCTGCTCCGCACGATTGAACCGGATTACTGTCTCCTCCGCACCGTCCGGCGATCGGCGAAGGGAAATGCCGACCTGCTCCGCCCGGCAGGAATGAAAGCTCAGTATGATTTCCAGCAGGTCTCCGCTGACATCGGCCAATTGCCGGTTGATTTCTTCCAGACTGCTTCCGGCCGCGGATAAGAGCCGTCTGCCCCTGAGCCGCTCGGTTTCTTCCACCGGCTCGACGCCAAGCCGACCGTCTGCCCGCAGAAACAGCGATACCGGCATGCCCGCTCCGTGCGCCCAGCCGCAATCATAATCGATTTCCGGCGTCCGCTCGCCTTGGGCAATCGTAAAGACGAGCGAGCGTCCGGTCCGCGGATCAACCATCCCGCTCGGTCCCGTGAAATGAAAATCACCGACATCGATCAATCCCGGCTCTTCATCATCCGGTGTAAATCTGCACGTCTCGCGGTCCCAGACTCCGATCCAGTAGTTCACCTCAACCTTGGCGCCTTCTCCCCAGGGACTGATGAGCAGGACATGTTTGCCCGAGCTTGCTGCTTCTTTCCCTTCCAGCGGAAGCGGAAGCAGAACGGGAAGCTCCCAGGCCTTGCCGAGATACGGGTATTTGGTGTAATCGCTGATATATAAAGGCCCGCGGCACTCCCAGTTCAGCATGTCGGAGGAGACATAGACGAGTGCTGTGCCGCCTTCTTCTTCTCCGCCCGCACCCGTTCCGACAAGCATATAATAGATGCCTTCTTCCCTCCAGACAAAGGGATCGCGGAACTCCCCGAACAATCCGGCTCCCGGCTCTTGTCTGACAATCGGGGAAGGATGCTTGAGCCAGGTTTTCAAATCGTTATCCCCATCGGCAGGATAGGCGCTTTGCGCAAGACCGATCGACTGATTCGGGGTCTCTCCATTGTTTCCAATGGTGTAGAACAGAACCGGCATGCCATCCGGGTCGTAGGCGGCGCTGCCCGACCAGATGCCGTCCGGGTCAAGTCCGGCTTCCGGACTGAGCGCGGTCGGTAAATCCCGCCAGTGAACAAGGTCCGGGCTGACCGCGTGCCCCCAGTGAATATGGTGATAGAACGGGCCATTGGGGTTCTGCTGGTAGAACAGATGATATTGGCCGCCGAAATAAAGCGGCGCGTGGGGCTCATTCATCCAGTGTCCCGGCGGGTTCATATGAAACTGCGGCCGGTGCCGGTCAGCGGCGAAATACGAACGCGGGATTTCCATAGCCTCCCGTTCGATGGACGGGATCACGCCGTCATACGGCTGAAGATCCTGCTCATACTGCCGGCGGATATCGTCATCCGTCAGCGCCGAATCATAAATGGCCAACTCGTCCATCCAGCCGTCGTAGTGGTTCATAATGAAGGACTCCGCCAGAATGACGCCGTTATTATTGCGCCCGATGAGCAGGTCGGCGCTGCTGGGCGTGATTTTCAAAGGTTGATCGAGAAGGGTCTCCGCTGTTTTGCGTCCGTTGAGATAAAGCGATATCCGCCCTTCGCTCCCCGCGAAGACGGCACTTACAAAAGACCACCTGTGCAAAGGGACCGGCTCGGAAGACCAAGTCTCCAGCCACTCGCCGTCCACTCCCGCCTGGAGCGACAAGGCCCCGTACCTGAACAGGCCCAGAATATAGCCTTCCTTCTTTTCCCGGTTATGCTGGTTCACAATGGCCGAAAGCCGGTTCTCCGCTCCGTAATCATACGTTCTCGGGGCAATCCAAGCCGTTACCGTGAGATTCTCCACCGGCTGCGCGGTCTGCCCGGCCAAACGGCGGATGAACGTGGAATATCCGTCAAAAGACAATGCTTTTCCCTTAATTCCCTCAGCCCAGACCGGGTCCCTCGGAGCCTGGAAACGCCCTTTGCCGAGTGCGAATTGTACAGTATCGGCTTGGCCGGATACCGATTCCGCGGCTTGATTTCCCTGGCCTTCGTCAAAAGTCCAGTATGCGATCGGCTTCTTCACCTTGTTCTCTCCATTCTTTCCGCCTTTTTAAGAAGGGGCAAGCCAGAGCGTTCTGACGTTCCGGCTTGCCCCATAAGATGCGGATTTCTCAAGCAGCAGTTATTTCTGAGCTTGCAAGTAACGGTCGTAGCCGTCCTGATACACCTTCATCAGATCCTCGATACCCATTTTCTTCAGATCGGAGACGTATTTATCCCAGCCTTCATCGACGCCGCCGTCCATCAGGAATTGGGCACGCATTTTGTTCGTGTAGGTCTGGATTTCCGGTTTCAGGCGGTCGATGGTCTGCAGCTCCTGATCCGTGAAGAAAATAAGCGGGAATTTCTCTTTTTCCATCTGCGGAACGAAAATATTCTTGATGTCGTCCATCCGCTGCTTCGCGCGCGGTTCCGGAGCGACTACCTTCTCGAAGTCTTCTCCTGTAATGACGCCCGCTCCTCCCAAAGCGACCGTCCGCCGGAATTCGCCCGGGTTCTCAATGTCTTTCTTCTGAACAAGCAGTCCGTTAGCGTCTTTCTCAAACCATGTGCCGATCGGTCCCCAGTGAACTTCCGCGGCCGTAACCGGATCGTACAGTCTGTCGAGCCACTCGGCGGTAATTTCCGGATTCTTGTTCGCTTCCGTAATGACTGTGCCGCCTCTGCCAATCGCCGAACCGTTATTCCATTTCACTACCATGTCTTTAAACGGCGGCACGATCGGGTAATGGTCATCCCGTTCCCCGCCCACTACGTCGGTACGGTCCCACCAGAGGAATGAGCCCAGTGTTTCATCTTCCGTCTTGCCTTTGGCCAAGTACTGTGCGTCGTTATGAGTAAAGGCTTCGATATCGACCAGACCTTCTTCAAACCAGGTGTGGAAGTAGTTGAGCGCCTCCTTGTACCCCGGCTGCATAGCGGCGTAATATACCTTGCCGTCTTTGACGTTCAGATGCTCGGAGAAGGTGTTGTTGCCCGGCTGATACGTTTTGTCGGGTTCGCCGAACGCGCCGAACAGATAGCCGATATCCCCGGTCCAATAAGCGTTGATGAAGGAAAGCGGAATTTCGTCTTTCTTGCCGTTCTTGTTCGGGTCTTTATCTTTAAACGCTTTCAAAATGTTGTGATACTCTTCCAAAGTCTTTGGCATCTGAAGTCCGAGATTCTTCAGCCAGTCCTCGTTGACATAGAGGAAGTCCGGATTCGCGCCGATGTCCTCCTGCCCGCTTCCGAGCTCCTCGCCTACAGGCAGGGAATAAATGTTGCCGTCCGGGGCCGTAACGAGCGCTTTAATGTCCGGGCGTTTGTCAAACAGGGCCTTCAGATTGGGCATATGCTTGTCGATCAGATCGTTAAGCGGAATGATGGTTCCGTCCTGGCCGTAATGCAGCAGCTCGGTGTCCGTAAAGCCGGCTCCGAAGAACATATCCGGCAAATCTCCGCTTGCCAGCAGCAGGTTTTTCTTCTGGTCGTAGTCCGTATCAACGATCGTCGTCCAGTCCACATGAACATTGGTATCCGACTCCAGCCGCTTCGCCAGTTCAAAATCGTTGAAATCGCTTGGCGCGAGCGCCGGACGCTTCGCCACCGCTTTCAGCGTCAGTTTGTCCTTAAGCGGGAAGCCTGCGGCGTCGCCGCTTGCGTCACCCGCCGGACTCGAAGCCGACGGAGCCTGCGATGCCGCCGGAGCATTGTTTGAAGCGTTATTGCCGCTGCAGGCCGTCATTACGACGGAAGCGCACAGGAGCGTACTGAGAACTATGGACATTTTTCTATTCATTAACAATCAAACCTCCCTTTTATGATGACTGGCCCTATAATGACGCTTGCCACCGGAACATTCTCCGGGCCTCACCTCCCTTATAGCTCGTGATGGAACAGTTTCGAAGCCATAAGCTCATCCCTTGACCGAACCGATCATGACCCCCTTGACGAAATAGCGTTGGAGCAAAGGATAGAGCATAAGCAAAGGGAGAGCCGCCACAATAATCACGCCGAATTTTATCAGCTCGGTCACCTTTTGCTGGGCTACCAGTGTCGTAATATCCGTCAGCATATCCCCGGATGGCTGGTTCTGGATCAGGATGTTTCTCAGGATCAGCTGCAGCGGATACAGATGGGAATCGTTCACATAGATCAGAGCGTCGAAGAATCCGTTCCACTGCCGGACCACGGCGAGCAGCACTAGCACGGCGATGATCGGTTTCGACAGCGGCACGACAACGCTCCAGATATACCGCAGATTGGTGCACCCGTCGATGGCCGCCGCCTCCCGGAGCTCATCGGGCAAGCTCTGGAAGAACGTCCGTGCGATAATGATAGCGAACGCGTCCACCGCTCCGGGGAGCACAATCGCCCAAATCGTGTTGATCATGTGAAGATCTTTGACCAGCAGATAGGTCGGGATAATTCCTCCGTTAAAAAAGAGCGTGACCGCAAAAATCATCATGAAGGCGCTCCGGCCGTAAAGGTCTTTGCGCGACAGCGGATAGGCCGCCATAACAGTAAGCACGGAACTAATGACTGCCGTGAGAGCGGCGTAAAACAAGGAGTTTCGGTAACCGGTCCAAATCGTACTGTCGCTAAAAATCCGCTGATAGCCGTCGAATGTAATCGCCTTGGGCCACAGCCATACATTGCCCGCGTAGATTTGGTTCGGATCACTGATGGAAGCGATTATGATAAAGTAAAGCGGATATAAAATCATCAGCGTAAACCCGCCAAGCACGATAAAGTTGAACACATCGAAGGCAATGTCGCTTTTGAGCTTGCTTTTCGTTCGAAACATGTTCCATTCCCCCTTTCTAGAATAATCCGTTTCCGCTTATTTTTTTGGCCGTCCGGTTGACGATGAGCAGAAGCACCAGGTTGATGGCCGCGTTAAACAGACCGATTGCTGCAGAGAAGCTGTACTGTGCGCGCTGGATGCCGATTTTGTACACATAGGTCGAAATGATCTCCGACGCGTCAATATTAAGGTCCGTTTGCAGCAAGAAAGCCTTTTCAAAACCAACGTTCATCAGGTTGCCGACCGCCAGAATAAACAGTACGGTAATGGTGGGAAGAATCCCGGTCAAGTCGATATGGCGGATTCTTTGCCATTTGTTTGCTCCGTCCACGACGGCGGCTTCATGCAGATGCGGATCGATGCCGGCCAGCGCGGCCAGATAGATAATGGTAGCGAATCCCGTCTCCTGCCAAACCGTACTCATGATGTAAATCGGGCGGAACCAGCCGGCTTCGGACATGAACAGCACCGGCTCCCCGCCGAATGCTCCGATGATATGATTAATCAGACCGCTGTTGGGCGAAAGGAACACGAGAATCATACCGGCAAGCACGACAGTAGAAATGAAATAAGGCGCGTAAATCACAGTTTGGACGAACTTCTTCAGCTTCTCCCTTGCCAGTTGGTTGAGCAGAATCGCGATGATTACGGGAATGGGGAAGGAGATCAGCAGGTTCAGGAGGCTAAGCAGAACCGTATTCTTGATAATCGTCCAGAAGTTATAGGATTCAAAAAATTCCTTGAAATACTGAAACCCTACCCAGGGGCTGCCCCAGATTCCGTCACGCGGCGAAAAATCCTTGAAAGCGATCTGTACGCCGTACATCGGGATGTACCTGAAAATAATAAAGTACGCGACAGGCAGAACAAGCAGCAGATACAGCTCCCAATTTTTCCGGGCAGATTTCAGCTTTCTCATGTGCGACTCCCATCTCTTGGCGGCACGCCGTCCCGGCAGATTCGGAAGCGCCCGCATCGGCGCGGACATCGGACTTCCGTTTGAGGCCTCCATTGATATTTTCGATTTAGGTTCCATTGATCCGTTCCCCCCTTATTCTTTTGAAACGTTTCCAATTAGTTCTAAAAAAAATCAGGTTGTCTCTCCCGCCCGATACGTTACAGGGATCTGGTAGACTTCACGGTCCAGCGTTTCTCCTTCCGCTTTCTTCAGCAGCAGCCTTACGGCCGTTCTGGCCATTTCCTCCACCGGCTGGCGAATCGTGGAGAGCAGCGGATGGAAATAAGGATGGTCCTGAATGCCGTCATAACCGATGACCTTCACATCTTCCGGAACACGAATGCCGGCTTGCTTGGCTTTCTCGATATATTTGGCTGCAGCCATATCCGTGATGGCGAATACGCCGTCGATGTCCTGGTAACGGTTCAGAAACGTGCTGTAGTACTTATCCTCATCCCGGAGCGGATCGGGTTCCTCGTACACTTCATAAGGAACGCCCAGGATTTTGGCTTCGTGTACGAAGCCTTCCTTCCGAAGCATGGTCTCGCTGTATACAAAAGGCACATTGCCAAGGAAAGCGGGTTTCTTCACGCCGGCCTTGACCAGTTCTCTAAGCGCAATCCGCCCTCCCTCGAAGTTGTCCGAGGTCACGCAGGTGATCTTCTTGTTGAAATGCCGGTCGATGCTGATCATCGGAATGTCGGTGCTTACGCTGTTCTCAATATCGTTGTAGGTGATTCCGACAACCCCCGCAACCTTGTTCTGCTTCAGCATATCGAAGTAATACAATTCCTTCTCGGGCTTGCCCCCGCTGTTGCAGAGCATCAGCTTGTAGCCCTCCCGGTCGAGCTCATCTTCAATATAATAGGCAAGCTCGGAAAAGAACGGATGCCAGATACTCGGCAAGAGAAGTGCAATCATCTTCGATTTCTGCATTTTGAAGTTGCGGGCCACCTCATCCGGCACGTAGTTCAATTGCTCGATCGCCGCCTTGACCTTGGCACGCGTTGCCGGTTTAACCGCTCCGGCATTATTGATGACTCTGGAAACCGTGCCCACCGCGACTCCTGCTAAATTGGCTACATCTTTGATACTGGCCATATGACTTCCTCCGCCTTAACTTCTTTGATAGCGCTATCATAACATGAGTTTGGAAACGTTTCAATAGGAATTTTGAATCGTTTCCACTTTATTTTTTTCGGGTGGAGGAAAGGATGAACTAATGAGAGTGAATAGCGGGCACAATACTCCTAAAATAAGAAGCCCAACCCGCATAAATGTACAGTTAAAATCAAATGAAAAATTGACATTAGTGGTTAACGGAGATTTTATTCTTTTTGGTGGGAAACAAGTATATTTGCCCGAAATTCACGAACTCACGACAAACTGGAGACGTCCAGCCTCAAATTTCACTCCATCCGTTGACAGGGTCAATAGCCCGGTTTATATTTTTGTAAAGCGTTTACGTTAATTTTCGTTGCGAATATCGCAGCCTAATAGAGCTGACCCAGACCGTAACAGCATAGTGAGAAAATCGCTTAACAGGCTGCTTTCAGCCGCATTTTTGGAGGAACCTGAATGAATCCCACGATTAAAGATGTCGCAAAAATGGCTAATGTCTCCATCGCCACAGTCTCCCGGGTGCTGAACAATTTGGGAGGATACACCGACAAGACCAGACAACGGGTTAACGAGGTCATCAAGGAAATCGGTTATCAGCCGAATGCGATCGCACGCGGTCTTATCAATAAGCGGACGCAGACGATCGGCGTTCTGTTCCCGAATGTTTCCAGCTCCTTCTCCTCCGAAATTTTGCAGGGGGCTGAAGATTTCGCCCATGGCCGCAACTACAGTATCGTGGTATGCAACACGGATGATGACGGGAAGCGGACGATGAAGTATTTGCAGCTGCTAAGGGAGAAGCAGGTGGACGGCATTATTTTTTCCAGCAGCGAGTTAAGGGACGAATACCTCGAAGTTATCGGTAATATGAAAATACCGGTTGTGCTTATCTCTTCGCAGAGCAATGATCCCGCCATTCCCTACGTCCGAATCGATGATTCTCAGGCCGCATACGACGCGGTGGATTACCTCGTGGCCAAGGGCCATCGCAAAATCGCCATGATCAGCGGCGGCAAGGAAGATGTCTTGACCGGCGCCCCGCGAGTGCAAGGATACTTGAGAGCGCTTCAGAAGCATGGGATTCCTTTCGACGAACGGTATCTCGTATATGGCGACTTCCGGTTTGAGAGCGGGTGCAGGGAATTTGAGAAATTGCTTCGTACCGTTCCCGATCTCACCGCTGTCTTTGCGGCCAGCGACGAAATGGCGATTGGGGTGCTGTCCGCCGCTTACAAGCATGGGCTCAAGGTTCCGGACGATATTTCCGTCATCGGATTTGACGGGCTGCAGCTGTCCAGCATGGTGGTCCCCCCTTTAACAACGGTCCGGCAGCCGCTGGTTGAAATGGGCCAAATGGCTTCGGAAATTCTGATTCAAATGATTGAAACCGGCCAAACGGCCACAGGACAAATAGTCGCCCATTCCATTGTAGAAAGACAGACGGTAAGGACGCTTGCGTAAAGAAAACCCTCCCGTTACCAAAAATAAAGGGAGGGTTTTGTGCTGCTTTGGTTAATTTTTAACCAGTTTCACGTCATCGATTTGTATGGACGTCGATCCCGGAGAGTTCACATAGAAGCCCGCATCGACCTGCCCTCCGCTCACCGTCACGTCAGCTGTATACTGGCGCCAGATTCCGTCCACCGTAAAGTTGGTGTAGGCGCCGTTAACTTCGAGCCGGGCGGCGGAAGGCTGAGAGCCGTTCGCTGTCGCTTTTACCCAGGCCGTAACCGTATAGCTTCCATTGCTTAGTCCGGTTTTAATCTGATGAACGCTCTGTTGGTAAGCGTTTACATACCAGAAGTAGAGCTTCTTGCCTCCTTCATGAACATCACTGCCGTCAATTCCGTACGCTGCCGCTTGACCGCTTGGATGCCACTCGGTCCACCCGGTCAGATCTCCGCTCTCAAAGCCTCCATTAAGCAGCAGATTCGGCTTTGGCGTAATATAAATCATGTCCCAATATTGCAGGGTCGGCACAGTAAACTGCACATAATTGCCGTATCCGTCGGAACCGGCGGTGAATGGAAGCTGGTAGGTTTTCCCGTTGTCATAGTCCGGCGAAGCATAATTCACCTGTCCTACCGGACCGTTCGTATAATAATATTTAACCGTAACGTTGGTTTGGGGAGACGGTGCGGGTTTGGTCGCATCTTTGTCCCGGACAGCGGTATCGGTAATTCCAAGCTGATTGATCATCTGGATGACTTCGTATCCCTTGCCCGCCTTGGTGAAGGTCCATACCTTGTTGGCATCGGAGCGGGTACTGGAAGCAATGCCGGGCAGCTCCACCCGGTTATTGGTATTCGCCAGGCCATCACGCAGCAGGTTCTCGTAAGCGACGGCAAAATCGTATAGCGCCAGCAGTTTTTTCTTCAATTCATCGTACATGATCAGGTGCTTGTTCGGGAAATATTCGTGATCGAGCATATTAAGGTTGTCACCAAGCTCAAGATGCTGAGCGCCCATGGCGAATATTCCGGCATCGGCCAGCAGCACTGCGGGCGTATTGAAATGACCGGGATTCAAATCCTGAAATTGTTCCTGGTAATTATAGTTCATATATAACGGAAATACGGAGGCTTTTCCGCTGAGCGAGGTCTGCGTATCCAGAACATCCTTGATATTGGACAGATCCCTGTCGTCCCACAGTTCCGTATACATCAGATCAACATTGGCATTCGCCGTATCAGCGTAACCGTAGGTATTCACGTTGTTGAAAATAATCGTCTTGTTCGGCATCTGCGACTTGGCGTTGTTAAGCAGAGAGGCAAAACCGGAGGACTGATTGATCGGATTCCCATTATAGTCGTACTTGCTTGTATCCGGAAATTCCCCGACCTGATCCACATGCCAGCCGTCGAAGGCGAAGGCATTAAAGACATCTTTTTGTCTGCTGATGATGTAATTTTGCCAGCTCGTATTAGCGGGGTTCATGAAATGGATTTTAGAAGTGGCCCAACCGCCCGGCAGCGGGAAGCCCCATTGCGTGGTATGATTCGTATCGGTGTAGATCCCCCATGATGGCTGCACCCCGGATCCGTCTGTGTCGTAACCGTCAAATGCGCCGTACAGCAGATTGTAAGCCATAGCCGACATATTGCTGCTGTGTGCGAAGCTAATGTAATCGGTCAGCGTTTGCTTGTAGATCGTCCGGTTAGCCACATCGTTCCAGGTCGGACTCGGATTTGAAACCGTCCCCGAAAGCGGAATATGATGCTCCCAGTGCCAATCGTAAAATTGCAGCGCGTTAATATGATATTTGGCCAGCTTTTGAATCGTATCCGAAGAAGCGGCGGAGCTTTGGGAATTAAAGACGGACAGATAACCGTAACGAGGGAACTTGGTCCAGGAGGAAGACACATCAGCCGCCGTATTCAGGTTGTCTAGTATATTACCGGACGAGTCCCTGACCCACGCTTCGATCAGATAACCCTGATAATCCGTACTAGGCGGCTGCCAAGAAAAGGTCAGAGTACCCGTTGCGCCGCTACCAAGCGAGAAGGTCTGGGCTTCCGTGCCGACTTCCTGCTCCAGATGCTTGTAATACAAAGTAACGGTCGCATTGCTCAGCGATCCTCCCGTATCATTGGTTAGCTTAGCCGTTATCGTCACCGTCTGGCCGGGATTGTACCGGGGCAGATCCGTACTCAATTCCGTAATCACACTGCCCGCCAAGAAAGCGAAAACCTTGACCTGACTGATTGCAGCAGAGGCGGCAGACAGTATCAGCGCCATCATCACCGTGACTGCCATCATTCGCTTTCCTAAGAACTTCATCGCAGACACTTTACCTTTCATAAAACACCTCATTTTTTAGTTTAATTGATCCTTGGCACTCATAAGAAAGCGTTATCAATCATAGGCATCACCCCTTCCCCAAAAAAAGTAACTCCAGGCTGCGGAATCTTCTTTCTTATTCCATATGCGTATGACCGCAAAAGAAACCGATTCCCTTAGCGGGAATCGGTTCTGTTGGAACTTGGCTGTCGGTATCGATTCAGTTATCCGTCTTGTTCAATAAATTCGCGATCGTCTGGGCCGCCTCCGCCCGTGTAGCCGCCGCTTTCGGCGCGAAGCGTCCATCCGCCTGTCCGGCCATAAGCCCGGCGCTGTCTGCGGCCTGAACCGAGGAGAGCGCCCAGGCCGCAATCTGTCCGCGATCCCGGAACGTCAGGCTCTGCCCGTTCGCGCTCAGACTTTCGCCCGCATGCTTGAACGCTTTAGCCAGCATTACCGCCATTTCCTGCCGGGTAATCTCTGCGCTTGGCGCAAACTCCTCTGCGCTGCGGCCGGCAATGATACCGGCCTCGTAGGCGGCGGCAATGTCAGGAGCGTACCAGGCTCCCGCCGCCACGTCACGGAATGGAGCCGGATCGCCGCTCCGCAGATGGAGCGCTTTAGCCAGCATCGCGGCATACTGAGCGCGCGTGACCTTGACCGACGGCGCAAAGGTGCTGTCCGTCAATCCGTTAATGACATGCTTGGCTGTCAGGGACCGGATCGCGCCGTAAGCCCAGTGGCTTTCCTTCACGTCCGTATAAGACTTGTCGTACGCGAACACGGTGTATCGGCTGAAATGGCTTAAATCCGCGCTTACCGTACGGCCTGCGCCGTCCGCCTTGCCGCCGATGTATTCCCACTGCTTCAAGACTTCATTATAGTAGTAGATTCCGAGAAGCTCGGCAGGGTATCCCTGCCCGTCAACGTTCAGGGAGAGCTGCATTGGACTCTTAAACGATGAAAGCTTCGCAACCTCTCCGTTTGCCTTCGCAAGACCCAGCTGCAAATCGTATACGGAGCCTGCCGCCGCCCAAGGCTTCGCGCCCGGCAGAGCCGCATCCTTGGCCTCGATTTTATGGAAAGAGAGGACAATCTGCGCGCCCGCGGCCAAGTCTCCTTTATTCTCCTCCAGAAGCTGCGCAAGGGTAGCATACCCCACCTCCAAGGCAAAGCCCTTGCCCTGTACAACCAGACTCTTGTCCTTCAACCCGTCCGCGATTGCAGCAGGAATGGCGACCCGGCTGTACTTGCCTTCATCCAGGGCGATCGTGACCTTACCGTTTGCCGCCTGTTCCAAATCCTCCTTCTTCAGCTCCATTGCAGCCGGAGAAGCGCTTGGCGACGGCGACGGCGAAGAAGCGGGTGCGCCGACCGGTGCAGGCGTTGCCGAAGGGGACGGACTCGGCGACGGTGACTGGCTTGGCGCCACGCTTGGGCTAGGCTCAGCACTTGGTACCTGGCCCGGCTCCGTGCCGAAGAGCGGCTGAACGGCCACGGATTCCGGCGCTTTGTCGACATAAATCATCGTCCAATACTTCAGCGAAGGAAGCTCGATGATCAGCTTATCTCCATCCCGGGTGTACTTCAGCTCCTGCGATACGCCGTGACCGGCGTCCGGGGTGGCAGCGTACACTTTCAGGTTCGGAGCCTCTTCCTGTGACATTCCAATGTCGTAGGTCACTTTCAGATTGCTCAGCTGCGACGGCTCATTGGCAGCGTTTCTCCAGTTGTCGTCATTGTTCAGCAGATTGATCAGGTGAAGCACATCATACCGTTCAAAGCCCTCGTTCGAGGCGTTCTTCCGAACGGTCGTCCAGATGGTATCCCGGGCTCCGCTGCCGCTTGTTGGCAGGCTGCTTCCGCCTGCTTCCACGGTTAACGATGCTGCCGGATCGACCTTGCTGTCGAACAGCAGATTTTCATAGGCTGCATTGAATTTGTAATACTCCTTCATGGCTTCCTTGGTGGAGTCCAGCATCTTCTTGCTCTTGTTCGGATAGTACTCGTGGGCAAGCATGCTTGGACCGTCCGCAAAATTCTCGGCCGCGCCGATTTCAATATGCGTTGCTCCCAAAGCGGCCAGACCGGCGTCCATCAGGCGCAGCGAAGGCTCGTTGAAATAGCCTAACGTCAAGCCCTTAATGTTGACAGAACCTGTTCCGCTTTCCTCATCCACTTTGAGCGTCACCGTATGCTTGCCTGCATCCAGATGCGGAACGATGAAATAGCCGTCCTGACTGTAGGTATTGATGTCACTGGTCGGGTCAAAATAGATTCGTCCGGGATTCCCCCCGAGATCACTTGCCCGCACACCGTCAATGTACACGGCGCGGCTCGTTCCCGTTCCTGCGTTGGAGTACGTGTAGATCAACGAGGTTTCGCCAGACTGTGGAACGTTGATATCGAATGATACGGCGTCACTTGGGTGGCCGAAGTTCAAGACGGTATCCTTATACAACACCATTGGTGCCAGGAAGTCCGCATTTTCCGCTTCCAAAGTGCGGGTGAATTCACTGTTGTCCGAAGCAACCTTCAGGCTGTCGAGCACAATCCCCCGGTCGTCGAGCTGGCTTACGGCAATCTTGATGGAATTGAGTCCCTGATTCAAATGGACTCCGTTCTGGCGGGCAGCCGTCCAAGTTTCGCCCTCTGTTTTCGGGAACGATACTTCCTCGGCCTCGGCTCCGTTTACGCTGACTGCTCTCTCCACAGCCGAGTCGGTATTTTTATAGTTCCAATCCAGATTGTAGCTTCCCTCAGCAGGAGCTTTCACATTAAAGGCTACAAAATCTCCGTCTTCGGCAAAACCGCTCACATAACCGGCGGATGCTTTCACTCCCCCAGCCGTTACGGCATTCGCAACCGCATAGTTTACTTCATCGACCAGCAGGCTGCTCAGGTTCGTGTACTGGCCGCTCGACTGCATTTCCACCTTGATCTCGTGAGAGCCTGCGGATAGCGGGGCTTTCACTGTTTTGGCTTTCAATGGGCCGCCCCAATCGGCTTGCGTAACAGGCAGGGCACAGCTGCCGTCGACCACATTGCCGTCAACACTCACCGAAACCACGCTGTCATTGCCGCTGCGATAGAGAATAGAGAAGTCGGAAACGGCCTGATCGGGGTTAACCGTAAAGGTTACAGATTGACCCTTTTGCCCAAAGTCGTCCGTCTTGCCAAACGAAGTATCCAAACTTCCCGTACGGGGAACGACCGGAGCCCAGCCGGTTTCCGCGTCTTCGGCTTCAAGGGTTGTTCCGTTTACACGGATATTGTCCATCTCGATTCCGGTTTCTTCTAGAGCTGCGCTGTCCTTCTTGACTTCGGCCTCATTGGCCGCGCCGGAGCTCAGGAACACATCCTCCGTTGCCGTTCCCCAATTTTCTCCGGTCGGAGCGAACTGGAACAGTCCAACCTTCTTCCCGTCCACATACAAAATGCGTTCGACGGTATCCGCCCCGCCGTTCTTGTACGTAATGGACACCGGATAGCTTCCGGATGCAGGAACAGACGGAAGTTTAAATGCGACATAATCGCCCTGCTGCTTGAAGCTTCGGATATAACCTGCCCCAGCACTCTCGCTTGCTTCGCTTAACCGAATGCCGTGGAGATTCAGATAATCCAAGGGATCTGTCAGTTCCAACTTGATAAAATTCACGCCAGCGTCCAGCTGAATCTCCTGATCCGCAAAGCCCCATTGATTGTTGTTGTTTTCGTCATACCAGCCGTTCTCCGGCAAAGTGGTGCTGTAAGTTCCCAAAACGTCATAGACCGCGTTCGATACGGTAGTCTTCAGCTCGACATTGTTTCCGGAGTGATAGTAGACTCTCAAAGCTGCCTTCTTATTCTTGTCACTATCCGCTTTAAACGTAACGGTGGACCCGGCGTTGTGAGAGTCCGTTCTTGCTTTTTCACTATCCGAGGGACTGGAGACTTTCACTTCACCGGTAAAAGCCACTCTCTCGCTGTCGCCCACCAATATTTCGACAGGCTCCGTAAGTTCGCTTGCAACCTTCTCGATTTCGGTCGCCGATGTCGGCTGCCAGCCGATATCGGCGTTCTCGGCCATTACCCGCTGTCCGTCCAGATTCAGATACTGCAGCTTCATCCCCGGATCGTTCGAAGCCGATTTCAGGGTGATCGTATTGTCGCCCGCCTTCAGATGAACGGCGCCGGCGGGAATTTCCTTGAAGCTGTCCCAGCCGCCCGTAGGCGAAAAGTTCACATCAGGCGACTTGGCTCCGTTAACGTACAGCTCCCGGTTTACAGCCGCGCTGTCCACACTGTAGCTGATTTCCAGCGGATAATCTCCATCGGCAGGGACATTCACATGGAAGGTCACATAATCGCCGTCCGTTTCAAAGTAATACACATTGCCGTACTGATCGACCTTGCAGCTGATTAATTCCGCAAATACGGCGTCGTACTGTTTCGAGTAGCCGCTGCCGTTCTCGACAATCAGGCTGCCCACATTCAGCCACAGATTGTCGGAGGAGAGCTGAAGCTTGACCTCGTTCCGGCCTTTATGCAGCTTGATGCCGGTCACCTTGGCCTCGGCCGTCGGATGACCCCAGCCCGTCTTCTGATCGAATACGATAGAATCGGCCGCAGGCTCGCCGTTGACGGTCAGATAACCTTCCGGACTGCCGCCGTCGTTGCCGTGCCCGTAACGGAGAGTCAATTGATAATCGCCGTCTTCGGGAGCATCGACTGTAAATACGATCTGATCCTCGTCCTTTCGGCCGAAGTCCCCGACCCAGCTCGCCGCCTTGCCGATCCGGGATTGGAACACGACCGTACTCGGAACATCCTTCGCCTCGGAGCCGTCATAATGAACGCCCGTCGCCTGCTTGTAGTTCATATAGCCGGCGATGACCATCCCTTTGCCGCCGTCGGCTTCACGGGTCTGATTCACGACCTCCTGAAGATCCTTGTACTTGTCCTTATCCTGCCAAATTTCGCTGTAATCAAAGTCGGTCTTCGTATCCGGATTCGGCACGGCGCTGTACCCCTGATTGCCGCCGACCATATTGAAGGCCACATGACTTTTATCCTTATTGTTTGCAAGGAGAGCGTCCTTGGTGGAATTGATGATTTTGTCAAAATCGAGCGCGAAGTAGCGCGGAGTGCCGTCGTAGCCCAGCAAATAATCCTTGTCATTGGCTCCCCACTGGTCCAGATGGATGCCGTCGAAGCCGAAATCGTTGACCGCCCGCACATACTCCTTGGTGATGTAGGACCGCCATTCCGGATTGCCGGGGTCTTGCAGATACAGCGCCGTCGGATTCGGCTTCACGCCGTCGAAATAGAAACCGACCTGATCCTTCTCCGGCGTTCTGGGTGCGACGGATGTCTTGTTATACAGCCCCCACTCCGGCTTGACGCCGAAATCCTCATAATGCTCGCGCGCCGCATAGTTCATTTCGTAGGCCATCGCCGCCGATCCGTATTTCTGGGCCGCCGAGACGGACTGCTTGACGGTCAGCGGAAACAGCAGCCGTCCGAGCAGATCCGTATAGCTCGAATCCGCGTTAACCGGCTCCGTAATGAAGTTGCCGTCCTTGTCCTTTAGCGGCTTTCCGTTCGCGTCCGTCTTCGAGTAGACAGATACGTCATGGCGCCACATCCAGTCATAGAACTGGTAGCCGTTCAGATAATACTCCCGGGAGAGCTGCTTCAGCTTGGCGTCGCTCTCCGCCGCCGTTTCCTTCGGAAAATCGGCTACATAGCCGTATCTCGGAAAATGCGTCCAGTCACTGGAAACGTCAATGGCCGCAGTCACATAATCGCCAGAAACCGCGCCCTCGGTCCAGGCCTTGGCGAGATAACCAGTGAAATCGCCCGCGGGCGGTGTCCAATCCACCTTTAGTTCGGCGCTTCCGTCTTTCAGTACGGTCAGGTCTTTGACGCCTTCCGCAATAAGCGTGTTGAGCTTATAAATTTGCACATAAAGCTTCCCGCTCCAGTCTGCGGATTGATTCAGCGTAAGAATGAGTTCGGCGGGTTCCCCCGGAGTAAAACGGGCCTTGGATGGAACCATCTGCAGGATTCGATGTTCAGCCTGCTGGTCCTCCCCCGCGGCAGCTGCAGCTGAATTGCGGGCATAACCGAGCGTGCAGGTCTGAACCAGCAGAAGCAGCAGACAGAAATACACAATCGCCTTTTGGCGTTTCATGAGCTTTCCTCCTTGTCGGTGATAATAGTCGGGCTAACAACGTAAACGTTTACCTAAATGCGTTTATTATTCGTCTGGTTCTCTCCTTCCTAACCTCCTTCATTTCCAGAGCCGGAATGTAAACGTTTACGTAAAATTACGCAAGCATCTCTGTTCCCCGGTTGTTCATGCAGCATGCACCTGGCGTAAACGCTTACCACGAATATATCTCCAGATATTTCTTTTGTCAACGCATGGTTTCCATTCGATTTTGACCCCTGTTTATTTCGCGTTGACAAATACAACCTTTCCCCTTATTATCGGAGTAAGCGTTTTCGTAAGGTGGAGATTTTTTTAAAATATAAGAAAGTATAAGCTTCGCGCTTATCATTTGCCTTATATTTCTACGAGAAACGATACCTGAAGGCGATACTTGTATCGCCACTTCGGAAGCTTGCGCTCCTAACAGGACGGCGCAGCCGTTTCTTCTTGCTTATTAACGTAAACGTTTAATCTAAATCGGTCGGGACTTGATTTCACTATGAATCCAACGATTAAAGATGTGGCCCGGAAGGCGAATGTTTCCATCGCCACTGTCTCGAGAGTGCTGAACAATCTGCCGGGATACTCGGACAAAACAAAGCAAAAGGTGTTTCAGGCCATCGAAGAGATCGGCTATCAGCCCAATGCCATCGCCCGGGGGCTCATCAACAAGCGGACCCACACGATCGGCGTGATGTTTCCCAGCGTATCCAGCGCGTTTTCTTCGGATGTTCTCCAGGGAATTGAAGCGTCCGCCCATGATCATAATTACAGCGTCGTCGTATGCAATACCGATTCGGACGGCAAACGGACGATGAAGTATTTGCAGGTGCTGCGGGAGAAGCAGATTGACGGGCTTATTTTTTCCAGTGAGGTGTTAAAAAAGGAATACTACGCCGTGCTGGAGCGAATGAACATTCCGGTTGTGCTAATTTCCTCCGAGTCGCGCTTTGTCAAGGTTCCGTATGTAAAGGTCGATGATTATCAGGCCGCATTCGACGCCGTCGAATACCTGATTCGCAAGGGCCACCGGAAGATCGCCATGATCGGCGGAACCAAAAATGATACCATCGCCGGAATTCCCAGAGTGGAAGGATATAAAAAAGCGCTTGAGGAGCACGGCCTTCCGTTTAAGCCAGGCTATCTGGCCTACGGCGATTTCGGATTTCTCAGCGGCTGCCATGCGATGGAGACATTGTTAAAGACGGCACCGGATTGTACGGCATTGTTCGCGGCCAGCGACGAAATGGCGATTGGCGCCATGACGGCCGCTGCTAAGCACGGACTCAAGATTCCGGACGACCTGTCCGTTATGGGATACGATGATCTGAGGCTTGCCCAAATGGTGGTTCCACCCTTGACTACGATCAGCCAGCCTCTCTGTGAGATTGGCAAAATCGCCTGCGAAAAGCTCATTTACATGATCGACACGCAAGAAAACGTCAACAGCCGAATCGTCACCCATTCGATTATCGAAAGACAGACGGTGCGGACACTTCCCTAATTAATCTGGCAAAGGAGAATGGCAATGGAGAGAAAATGGTGGAAGGAAAGCGTAGTTTATCAAATCTATCCCCGAAGCTTCAAAGACAGCAACGGCGACGGAATCGGCGATCTGCAGGGGATTATCTCCAAGCTGGATTATCTGAAGACGCTCGGCGTGAACGTCGTCTGGCTGTGTCCCGTGTACAAGTCGCCCAATGACGACAACGGATACGATATCAGCAACTATCAGGATATTATGGACGAATTCGGAACGATCGCCGATTGGGAAATGCTGCTTCAAGGCCTGCACGACCGGGGGATGAAGCTGATTATGGACCTTGTCGTGAACCATTCCTCCGATGAGCACGCCTGGTTCGCGGAATCCCGCAAATCGAAGGACAATCCGTATCGCGATTATTATATTTGGCGTCCGGGCAAAGATGGCCGGGAGCCGAACAACTGGGGCTCTTTCTTCAGCGGTTCGGCCTGGCAGTATGATGAAGCGACAGACGAATACTTCCTCCACCTGTTCTCCAAGAAGCAGCCCGACCTGAACTGGGAGAACGAGCAGGTGCGCCGGGAAGTCTACAATATGATGACCTGGTGGCTGGACAAAGGCATTGACGGCTTCCGGATGGATGTCATCAATCTGATTTCCAAAGTTCCCGGGCTTCCAAGCGTGCCGGTTGAAGACGGCGAGAACCGGCCGTATCACTTCGGCGGCGACTATTTCGTCAACGGTCCGCGCGTGCACGAATATTTGCAGGAGATGAACCGTGAGGTTTTGTCCAAGTACGACATTATGACCGTCGGAGAAGCGGTCGACGTTACGCCGGAGGACGCGGCTCTATATGTCGGCGAAGACCGGGACGAGCTGAGCATGGTATTCCATTTCGAGCTGATGGGCGTCGATTCCGGCCCGGGCGGCAAATGGGACTGCAAGCCATGGGTGCTGAAAGACATTAAAGACATCATCACCAAATGGCAGACCTTGCTGAGCGGCAAGGGCTGGAACAGCCTTTATTTGAATAATCACGATCAGCCGCGGATGCTATCCAGATTCGGCAACGATACGGACTATCATAAAGAATCGGGCAAAATGCTCGCCACCCTGCTCCATACGCTTCAAGGCACGCCATACATTTATCAGGGTGAAGAAATCGGCATGACCAACGTGAAGTTCGATTCGATCAGCCACTATAAAGATATTGAAATCATCAATATGCATAAGGAATACCTGGAAGCGGGCCATAAGGAAGAGGACATCATGAACTCGATATACATCAAGGGCCGCGACAACGGCCGCACGCCGATGCAGTGGAGCAGCGAGACGCAGGCCGGGTTCACCACCGGCACGCCTTGGCTGGCGGTCAATCCGAACTATACGGAAATTAATGTAGAGAACGCTCTGGCCGATCCGGACTCCATCTTCCATTATTACAAGCGGCTCATTGAGCTGCGCAAAGAGCATGACATTATCGTGTACGGAGAATACAAGATTGTGGCGGAAGAGAATGAGCGGGTATATGCCTACCAGCGCGCACTCGGCAGCGAAAGACTGCTCGTGATCCTGAATTTCTTCGGCGAGTCCGCAAGCTTCGAGCTTCCGGCGGAGATCGGCATCAGCGAACCCGAGCTGCTCATCGGCAACTATGATGTTGACCGGGCAGAAGATGTCCGCAGTCTGGAGCTTCGTCCATATGAAGCCAGAGTTTATAAATTTACGGTTTAAGCCGCTGCAAGCGGAAGGGGGGGTGTCCGAAGTCAACAAACATGACTCGGGACAGCCCCCTTTTTTTCAATCCATCGTTCATTCAGCCGTTTCGAAATCATTCAACGCTGCGGTCTTTCGAAAGAAAAATCCCCTGCCGGCTGCTTAGTTGCTGCTCCAGGCTACCGGCTCGATAAAGCCGTCATACTTGTCCTGGGATTTGATGTAATCCTCGAACTCCTTCGATTCATAGGCCGCTTTCAGATCCTTCGCCCACTGCGCATTCTCGTCCGCTTTATTAATCGATACGATAATGCGGTGCTGTTCCGGCGTATCCTCGATTTTGAGCGCTTCGGTAATTTTGCGTTTAGCATTGGCGATATAATTGCCGTTGACCACACCGAAGTCCACATCCTTCAAGGATACGAGAATCTGCGCCGAATCCAGCGCCTCCAACTGGAGCGTGAATTTGCCCGGTTCCACACTTTCGAGGTTAAAATCGGTCGTCCCGGCATTCGGTTTAACTTTTACCCATCCCAGACCTTCAAGAATACGGACGGCGCGCTCCTGATTGACCGGATCATTGGGCACGGCGATAACGGAACCGTCTTTCACTTCGTCCAGCGAAGTATGCTTCACCGAATACAGCCCTTGCGGAGCGCTCGGCGAGAAGGTAAGGGCGGTCATTTCCGTGCTCAGCTCCTTGTTGATTCCTTCCATGTAAGCCGTGCTTTGGAACACGCTGGCATCAATAGAGCCTTCCTTCATCGCCGGGTTGACCTGCATGTTCTGGGAGAATGTCTTGATGTCCACCTTATAGCCCTTCTTTTCCAGAATCGGCAGAACGCCATTGCGGAACTGATCTTCATAGGTGCCCACGCCGAAACCTACGACAATATCCTTTTTGTCCGCATCGGACGCCGTTTTGTTTCCGCAAGCTCCCAGTGTCAAAGACATCCCGATTAATACCACAGCCGCGATTTTTTTAAGTTTCATGTTCCAATAATCCCCTTTTCTCTGTGTAAAATAAATTGAATTACGCAATGCCTGCAGCGGCCGGAATAGCCCTCGGCATATGTATCCCAGCTGATGCCTTCGCTCGGATAATCGGTTTCTCCCCCTTCTCTCTCTGCTGCATCCATCAATAATCATTAACGAGCTAAATTAAAGTTAACTCATCGGATTAATGCATTATTGATTCGAGTTGTATGATAGCATGGGCAAATTTGATTGGTCAATGAAAAAAAACAATAAATTTCAAACATAGATTATAGCTATTGACATCGCCTCCCCATTTGCCTTAACATCCATTTGTTATTTCAAATCGGAAAACTATGATTTATTATTAAAAGATTCTAGCCCAAGGGAGAGATAACAATGACCGAACCATTTGCTATAGGATCGAATAAGGAACTCACCGAGAAGCTGGTACAGGCCAGAAGGGAGCTTCATCGTCATCCCGAGCTGGCAGAGGAAGAATATGAAACAACCGGAAAGCTCAGACAATGGCTGGCCGGGGCCGGGATCTCCATTCTGGATCTTCCGCTTAAGACCGGGCTGATTGCCGAGATCGGCTCCGGCGAGCCGAAGGTGGCGCTTCGCGCGGATATCGACGCTCTGCCGATCGCAGAGGAGACTGGACTGCCCTTCTCCTCCGCCATCCCCGGTAAAATGCACGCCTGCGGCCATGATTTCCATACGGCGGTCATTCTCGGGGCGGCTTACTTGCTTAAATCCCGCGAGCGGGAACTGCAAGGCACCGTCCGCATCCTGTTCCAGCCGGCGGAGGAGACCGGCGCAGGCGCTCCGGCCGTTCTGGCATCCGGCGGCCTGTCCGGCGTGTCCGCCATCTTCGGGCTTCATAGCAATCCCGATTTGCCGTCAGGCTCATTCGGCACGCGAACCGGCGCGCTTACGGCGGGAGTCGACCGCTTCGTCATTGCCATCCGCGGGACCGGGGCGCACGCCGCCCAGCCCGAACGCGGAGAAGACTCGATTCTCGCCGCAGCCCATATCGTCACCGCTTTGCAATCGATAGCCAGCCGGCTGACGCCCGCCGGAGAATCGGTCGTTGTCAGCGTAACGCGGATTAACGGCGGAACGACCTGGAACGTCCTCCCTGAACTCGTAGAGCTGGAAGGTACGGTAAGAACGCACAACGAACAAATCCGCAGCCGGATACCCGGGCAAATCCGGCAAATTATCAATGGCATCGCGGCAGCTTCGGGCACCTCTGCAGAGCTGAAGTGGATACCGGGACCACCGGCGACAGTCAATAGCGGGCGCTGGGCGGATTTCGCCAAACAGCAGGCGGCGGAGTTCGGCTATAGCGTTCACGATCTTGCTCCGCAAATGATTGGAGAAGATTTCGCCTACTACTTGCGGGAGATTTCCGGCGCCTTCGTAAACATCGGCACGGGAGGAACGTACAGCCACCATCACCCGAAGTTCGATACCGACGAATCCGCCCTGCTTCCAGCCGCGCAGTATTTCGCCGGACTCGCCGAGGCCGCGCTGAAGGAATTGGTCCATTTCCCCGGCATAACGCCGTTGCGGCCAAGAGCATGAAATGAAATTTTTTACTTTCCGCTTATTCTCCCGAATCAAAGTTGATCTATAATAAAAGGCAGAAATTAGGAGACGGAGGAATGAGCGGTGGCAAAAATATTGAATTTCGCGCACCGGGGCGCTTCGGCGGTATGCCCGGAAAATACGATGGCGGCCTTCCGCCGAAGCCTTGAGCTTGGCGCGACGGGCATCGAAACCGATGTGCAGATGACCCGGGACGGGCAGCTTGTGCTAATCCATGATGAATCGCTGGACCGGACAACTAGCGGCAGCGGTTATGTAAAGGACAAGACGCTCGAAGAGCTGCGGTCGCTGGATGCGGGCGCCTGGTTCGGGAACGGCAGCTTCGCGGGAGAGAAAATTCCGCGGCTGGAGGAACTGCTGGAGCTGCTGCAAGGCAGGGACACGGTCCTTAACATTGAGCTTAAGAACGGTATCTTTCCGTACCCGGGGATGGAGGAAAAAGTGATTGCCGCCGTCCGGGCTTACGAGATGAGCAGCCGGGTCATCATCTCCAGCTTCAATCATTATTCGCTCGCTTACTTCAAGACGCTGGCTCCGGACATCAAGACGGGCATTCTGTATATGGAAGGCCTGTACCGCCCCTGGGATTACGCCGCTACCGTGCGGGCGGAGGCGCTGCACGCGTATCATCTGGCGGTGCTGCCGGAATTCGTGCGGGACGCGGAGCGAAACGGCGTCGTCTATCATCCGTTCACGGTGAATGATCCGAAGCGGATGGAGTTTCTGATCGATGCTGGAGTAGCCGGCATCATCACAGACGTCCCCGATGTCCTTGCCGGGCTGCTTGAGCGTAAAGGCAAATAATTGGAATGAAAGTCCGGTTCCCGTAATGGGCAGCCGGACTTTTTGCATATTTACAGCCTCCTCCAAAGCCAGAATAAGGAATCTCCTTCCGGGCATACTACAGCAGAATAGTCAAAAGCTGCGCCCAAGGAGGGAAGAGTTGCCATGAAGCTGAGATTCCTGTCAAACCATAAAGCCGCAGCCCGGCCGGAAACCGTTACGGCTTCATCCAAGCCGCTGGAATCCTCTCTGGACGCCAATGTGGCGGAAATCAAGCGGCGGATCGGAAGCAGCTCTGACGTGGTATTCCGGTCGTTGTCCAATCCGGCCTCCGCTTTCCCTTCCCTGACTTTCATCTATATCGACGGACTGGTCAATGCCGATCTGGTCACCCAGGCCGTTATCCAGCCCCTGACGGACTGCCGGGATTTACTGGAACCGGGCCTCACGAACGAGAAAGCCTTTCTGTTAATCAAGGAGCAAATCCTGACTGTCGGCGGAATCAAAGAATGCAAAACGGTGGAAAACCTGCTCGGCATGCTGTTCGAAGGAAATACGATTATCCTGCTTGACGGCGCCAAGACGGCGCTGGCCGCCGGTACCTCCGGCTGGGAGACACGGAGCATCAATGAACCGACCTCGCAGGGCGTTATCCGCGGTCCCAAGGAAGGCTTTACCGAAAGCCTGCGGACCGGCACCTCCATGATGCGCCGGAGACTCAAGAACGCCGATCTGCGGATCGAAGAATATAAAATCGGCCGGCGGACCCAGACCGGTATCGCCCTGGTCTACCTGCATGGCATCGCTAATGAGCAGGTTCTTGCCGAAATTCGTAAAAGGCTGGACGCCATTGATACGGACAGTATTCTCGAGAGCAATTACATCGAGGAACTGATTGAGGACGGCGGAATGACGCCTTTTCCGACCATTCAGAATACGGAGCGTCCCGATGCAATGGCCGGAGGCATTCTGGAGGGACAGGTCGGTATCCTTATTGACGGAACGCCTTTCGCCCTGCTCGCTCCGGCGACTCTTTTCAGCTTTTTCCAATCCAGCGAGGATTATTACCAGCGGTATGACATTTCCTCTTTCCTGCGGTTAATCCGTTTTACCGCCTTTTTCGTGTCTCTGCTGCTTCCCGCGCTCTATATCGCCATCACAACCTTCCATCAGGAGATGCTGCCGACAACGCTGCTGATCAGCTTGGCGGCGCAGCGTGAAGGCGTTCCCTTTCCAGCGCTGATCGAAGCGCTGATTATGGAATTGACCTTCGACGTTCTGCGCGAAGCCGGGGTGCGGATGCCGCGGGCGATCGGACCGGCCATCTCTATCGTGGGAGCGCTTGTGCTGGGGCAGTCCGCCGTTCAGGCGGGCCTTGTGTCCGCCGCCATGGTCATCGTGGTGTCCTTCACGGCGATTTCAAATTTTGTCATCCCGTCGCTCGCCATCGCCAACTCCATCCGGCTTATCCGATTTCTGATGATGCTGATCGCCGGTTCCATGGGCCTGTTCGGCATCATGTCCTTTTTGATGGTGCTCCTTATCCACATGGCCGGGCTCCAGTCGTTCGGCATTCCGTATTTATCTCCCGTAGCTCCGATGAAGCCGCCTTATCTGAAAGATATTTTTCTTCGCATGCCGATGTGGAAAATGAAGCTGCGCCCGAGCACATATGGAAGCCAGGAAGCGCCAAGACAGAACCTGCCTGCGGAGCAGCCGCAGGCTCCCGGCAACCCACCCGAACAGCAGGGAAGTGAGCACTCTTGAGAGGAAAAATCGGTAACGTACAAGCCATCTTTCTCGTCGTCAGCGCCATTTTCCCCACGGCTATCGTGGTGCTTCCCGTCATTATTGGGAAATACCTCGAGCAGGATTCCCCGCTTGCGGTAATATTTTCGGGGTTGATCGGTCTCGGCATAGCCTGGCTTATCGGAACCATAATCAAGGCCACGGGCGGCGCGCCTTTTTTGGAATGGGCAGGCCGTAAAATCTCACCCGTCTTCGCTGTCGTGATCGGCATTCTTCTGCTTCAGTATTATCTGGACCTGACGACGAACGTTTTGCGCGTGTATGTAAACTTCATCAAGGATAACGTGCTGCTAAACACGCCCACGGTTATTACGGCCGTTATTATTATGCTTGTCACTCTGTACATGATCAGCCGGGGCATTGAAGCCATTTCCCGGATAAACAGCATTGTAAACCTTATGCTTCTCATGATCTTTCCGCTATATATCTGGGGATTGACAAAACATATCAACCTGCACCGGCTGCTGCCTATATTCGATCATTCGGCGGCTTCCTTTGCGCTTGCCTCCCTTACGCCGATTGGGTGGATGTCGGAAGTCTCCGTGCTGCTTTTTTTCGGACCTTATTTAAAGTTTCCGCGAAAAGGCACATTTATCGGCGTGATCGGCATATGCCTCGTGACCCTGGTAATGTTTGTGGAGATTTTGATGACTTTGGTTGTTTTTGGGCCCCAGTACATGAAGGACATCGCTTACCCGATATTTTCGACGATCAGTATCATTCAGGTCGGCCGGTTTATCGAGAATCTGGATGTTTTGTTCATTTCTTACTGGACGATGTCCGTCTATATGAAGCTCGCTATTTTTCTGTTTGCTACCGTTCAGTGCTTTAAGCAGACCTTCCGCATCCGGAATGACAGACCTTATCTCGTGGCGCTTTCGGTAGTAATCATCACGGAATGCCTGTATACCTGGCGGGAACCGGAGAAGTTGAATCTTTTTAACGAAGAAGGCAGAATTATCGTTTTTTTACTCTTCAATATTCTGCTGCCCTTGGGAATTCTGCTATGGACCCGGATTAAAGAACCGGTCATCAAAAGAAAGGAGTACAAGACATGAGCAAGAAGAAACGAATACATCGTAAAATGCGCCATAAAGGGCGGAGTCTCCTGTTGGTTCTTTCCCTCCTGTCGCTCCTCACCGGCGGCTGCTGGGATGACAGGGAGCTGAATGAGCTGGGCATCGTTTCGGGTTCTGCCTATGACTGGGAAGATGATGAGTGGAAAGCGACCTATCAGGTAATCAATCCTTCGTCCGGTACCAGCAGCATGGGGGGCAGCGGCGGAGGCAGCACAAGCTCCCCTCCTTTTTTGACCTATACGGTAAAGGGGGCTACCATTGCGCAAGCTGTCGAGCGTACCAATCTCACCAGCACGCGCGAGATGTTCTTCTCCCACTCCCGGATTACAGTGATCGGCGAATCGGTGGCGAAACGAGGAATCAGCCAGCTCATCGATCTGTTTCTGCGAAAACCCGACGCCCGTGAGACGGTCTACGTATTCCTGACCGAAGGAGAAGCGGGCCGGATACTGAACCAGCTGATGCAGCTTACCAAGAATCAGGGCGCGGGCATCCAGCTTATGATTGAACAGGAGGCCAGATTGACCTCCTATTTTCCCGGTACACGGATGTACGAACTGGCAATGCAGTTGACCTCCGACTCGGAAAGCACGACGGTGCCGGAAATCAAGCTGACCGGCAATCGCGTGATGGACCGGACGGACGACACAGCCCAAACCGATCTTCCTTCCCGGATCGCCTTCGGGAGATTGGGCGTGCTGAAAGAAGACCGTTTCGTCGGATGGTTGTCCCAGCGGGAGGCGTTCGGATTGTCGTTCATGACTGACAAGGTTAAGAGAGCGAACATTTCTTTTCCCTCCATCCCCGGAAAAAGCGATCGGGACGATGCTTCCGTTACGCTTCTGCATTCATCAACCTCCGTCCGTCCGATCTGGGAGAACGATCATTACGTCATGGATATCGACATTAAAGCAGGCGGTATATTGAACGAACTCGGAAGCGAACTGGATCTGGAAAAAGTATCCTCCATGCGCCAAATGGAGCATTCCATCGAAAACAATATTGTTGAAATCATAAATACTTCCTGGCATGCAGTCAAAAAACTGAATGCCGATGTGACCGGCTTTGCCGTCTCCATTCACCGCAATCATCCGAAGCGGTGGAAGCGGATTAAACAGGAAGACAGCTGGGATACCGTATTTCAGAATATTGAAATCCGGCCGCATGTGAAAATGAAAATTGAGCGGATCGGTCTTACCGGCAGCTCTTATAAATCACTCGAACCGAAATGAGGCTGATATTATGCAAATGGCTGTGGTCATTGCGTTCTACGCCGCTGTCTTCTTGTGGGGATGGCGGCAGCTGAGGGGAAAAGGAAGCGGTCTGCACCGGGTGATACTTGGCGGTTTACTCGGATGGGCCGCTTACGTGAGCCTTGCGGGTATAGCCACGGTTCCCCATCTCAGCATATCTTCCGCCTACATTGTGTTTTTTCAGCCAGTCGGAAAAGCGATTATCGGATGGTTAGGAGGTTAGAGCATTGTCACGGATAAAAAAACGGATCACAGGTCTTCAAATCTCGTTGATGGTAATCCTGTTTGAAATCGGCAGTACCCCCCTGTTTCTTCTGGGAGCCGACGCCAGACAGGATTCCTGGCTGGCGATGAGCGTCGGGGCGGCCGCCGGGTTCGCGCTTCTTTTCCTCTTCCTGTGGATTCAGCGGCTCATGCCGGAATTGGATCTTGCAGGAATGCTCCATTTCGGCTTTGGCCGTATCGCCGGCACCTTCTTCGGCGCAGTATATGCCTGCTATTTTTCCTACCAATCCATGCGTAATTTGCGCGACTTCGGCGAGTTGACCTCACTGACTTTGCTCCAATCAACACCTATGTCCATCACGATGCTGGTGTTCGTTCTGGTTGCAATATATGCGATTTGGAAGGGAATAGAGATCATTTTTCGGCTCCCGGAGATTTTGCTTCCGGGCCTGCTGTTTTGTTACTTCCTGCTGATCGTCCTGTTCATTCTGATGCGGCATGTCAATCTCACGCGGCTGACACCTGTCGCCGAGAATGGGCTCTGGCCGATTCTGCAGGCGGCGCTGCCCGAAATTCTCTCTTTTCCTTTCGGCCAGATGCTCGTCTTTCTGCTGTTGTGGCCGCTTTGGGAGAAGCCCGGCGTTCCTGTAAAACAAACGGTCTGGGCGTATATCGGAATCAGTGTGTTCCTGATATTTATGAATGCGCTGAACATCGCCATTCTGGGTCCGGATCTGGCCGGCAGTTCCTATCTCCCTTTTCTCCAATCTGTCCGTACGCTGTGCAACTTGCGGTTTATCGAACGGCTCGATATCCTCGTCACCATCATGATTTATATCGGGTTGTTCATTAAAATGCTGATTTGGTACTACTGTGCAGTGGAGACCGCGTCCGGTATAACTAAAATACCCCGAAAATGGTTGATTTTCCCGGTAGGAGCGCTTATTTATGGGGCATCCTTCATCGAAAGAAGCTTTACCCAGCACGTGGCCATCGGCCTTGGGCCCAGCACCCGGATCGACACCGTCTTTCAAATATTCATTCCGCTGATCCTTGGTTTGGCAGCCGCGGTTAAGAGGCAGTCTCGAAGTGCCCCGGATTAGACGCCGGCCCGCGAGAGGACTACAAACCGCCTTATCGATGAGCTATGATAGAAGCGGTGAACCTCCCGCAAGCAGATCAGATGAAGGAGAATGTCATGGAAACCATTTTGATCATAGAGGATGATGCCAAGCTGGCTGGGCTGCTCGAAGCCTATCTCTCGAAATACGGCTTCCGCACGGTTGCCGCCAAGGATTTTGACAGTGTGCTGGAGGCCTTTCTGGACAGCGGAGCAGATCTCGTGCTGCTGGATGTCAACCTCCCGAAATACGACGGATATTACTGGTGCCGCCAAATTCGCAGCCGGTCGCTCTGCCCGATCCTCTTCATCTCCGCCAGAGACAGCGGAATGGATCAGGTGATGGCGCTGGAGAACGGAGCCGACGATTACATAACGAAGCCTTTTCATTATGAGGTGGTGCTGGCCAAGATCCGCAGTCAGCTCCGCCGGGTCTACGGTTCTTACGCGCAGCAGCCGGAAGAACGGACGGTACGCTCGGGCCAGCTGACTCTCTATCCCGAACGCTTTGCCATTCAGCATGGAGAGCTGACATCGGAACTGACCCAGAAAGAGTCTGTCCTGCTGGAAGCCCTGATGCTGAAGGAAGGCCGCGTCGTCAGCCGCGAGCGGCTGCTCGACCTCATGTGGGAGGACCAGCATTTTATAGATGACAACACACTGAATGTCTACATAACGAGAGTGCGTAAGAAGCTCAAGGAACTGAATGCGGACAATGCTGTGGAAACGGTTAGGGGAGCGGGATACCGGCTGAATGTCGCCGGGGCGTCATGAAGCTGTTCCTGAAGGTACAGCTTCCGCTGCTGTTGTTCTATACGGTTCAAATGCTGCTCGTGCCGCTTCTCTATTGGCTCACAGGCGAAGGGCGCCCCTTCTCCATTATGCTGTACGGCGCAGCGATCAGCGGATCGGTGCTCGCCGTTTATCTCGCATTCCGCTACATCAGCCACCGCCGCCTCTATGCCAAGCTTTCCGAGCCAGAAGCTTACATCGATAACGCCTTCGAGCCGCTAGGTAACGCTCCCCTTCCCGAAGCTTTCGAGAATCTTCTGGAATCGTATGGCCGCCATTACCGGGATCGCCTTGGCGAAGAGGCCCACCGCGTGGACAGCCAGATCACGTTCATGAACCGCTGGGTCCATCAAATGAAGACCCCCCTATCCATTATTCAGCTTACCGCCGACGAATTGGACGATGCGGCGGCGGACAGCATCCGCGAGGAAGTCGACCGGCTGCGCAAAGGGCTGGAAATGGTGCTGTATACTTCCCGGCTGGACCGGTTCGAGGATGATTTCAGCATCGTGCCCGTCTCTCTGCGGAAGGCGGTCAGCGAGACGGTGGCCGAGAACCGTCGGCTCTTTATCCGGCGGGGCGTGCAGGCGGATATCCGGATTGGCGAGGAGCTCCAGGTCTATACCGACGCCAAATGGCTGAGGTTTATGCTGGCCCAGATTCTGACCAACGCCGTGAATTATTCGGGCGGCTCCGGGAAGACCGTCACCGCCGCAGCTTTCCAGCGAGGCCGTGAGGTCATCCTGGAAATTCACGACGAAGGCATCGGAATCGCCCCTGAGGATCTTAAACGGGTCTTTAATCCTTATTTCACGGGCGAACGAGGACGGGAGTACCGCGAATCGACCGGTATGGGTCTGCATCTTGTCCGCGAAATATGCAAGCGGCTTGGACACCGGGTGGAGCTTTCCTCGCAGCCCGGCAAAGGCACGGCGGTCCGCCTATTTTTTGACTCGGGGGTTCCTGCGGATACGAACATAACCTTAACCGGACTGTAAGGAAACCGTAAGGTAAATCCATAGCAGCCATCGGGCGATGTACGGTACATTGGGAGTGTAACAGGATACTTAGCGGGGCATAGCAGAATCGCCCCAACCCTGGAAAGGAAGGTCTCTCATGAATGTATTGGAAGTCACCGCCCTCAGCAAAATCTATCCGGGCAAAATCAGCACCCGCGCCCTTACCGATATCCATCTCGGCATCGAGAGCGGAGAATTTGTCGGCATAATGGGCCCGTCGGGCAGCGGCAAAACGACACTGCTCAACATGGTCTCCACGATTGACAGGCCCAGCTCAGGCGAAGTAAAGATCAACGGCAGCAACCCTTTTCTCATGAACAAAAAGGAGTTGGCTCTGTTCCGCCGCAGGCAGCTCGGCTTCGTCTTTCAGGATTTCAATCTGCTCGAAACGCTCACCGTCGGCGAGAATATCGTGCTTCCGCTGACACTGGACAAGCGCAGGCTCTCCGAGATGAAGACGCTGCTTGGGCAGGCTGCGGACCGTCTTGGAATCACGGATATTCTAGACAAGCGAATCTACGAAATTTCCGGCGGACAGCGCCAGCGGACGGCGATTGCGCGGGCCATTATCTCGTCGCCTTCCCTGATCCTGGCCGACGAGCCGACGGGTTCCCTGGATTCCAATGCCTCGCGGCTCGTGATGGAGTCGCTGGAGAACATCAACCGCAGTGCGGGAGCCACATTGATGCTGGTCACGCATGATCCGCTGGCCGCCAGCTACTGCAGCCGGATTATTTTTATCAAGGACGGCAAGCTCGCGGCCGAGATCCGCCGGGGCGAGAGCCGCCAGGCTTTTTTCCAAAAAATCATCGACACGCTGTCGTTCTGGGGAGGGAACAGCCATGAGCTTTCCTCAGTTCGCGTTTAACAACATCCGCCGGAACGCCCGGTCCTATGTCGCTTTTTTTCTAAGCAGCGCCTTTATGGTCATGGTCTTCTTCGCTTACGCCGTATTCATGTTCCATCCCGACGTGACCTCAATTGAGCTCGGGAGGAACTCCGCAGCGGGCATGAAGATCGCCTCTTACATCGTGTTCATCTTCGCCTTCTTCTTCGTGCTGTACTCCATAAGCGCATTTCTGAAATCCCGCAATCTCGAGTTCGGCATCCTGACGATTCTGGGGGCGCGGCCGGGACAGATCAACAAGCTCATTTTCATGGAAAATATGCTCATCGGGCTGTTCTCCATCGTGACGGGTATGGCAGGAGGCCTGCTGCTGTCCAAGATGTTCCTGCTGCTCAGCACCAAGATGATCGGCATCAGCGATCTCCCGTTTTATTGGCCGGTAAAAGCAATATTGGTAACGGCAGCCGCATTCCTCGCCCTGTTCATCGTCATCTCGGCGTTCACCCTGCTGTTTATCCGGAAGAACCGGGTGCTGGAGCTGCTGAAGGGCACGAGCAAGCCGAAAAAGGAACCCAAGACCTCCCTGCTGCTGTCCGTGCTGTGCATTGCGCTGCTTGCCGCCGGATATTGGGCGATCCGCCAGCCGCTGGACCCTAAATGGCTGCTTGTCGCGGCGGTAACAGGTATTGCCGGCACTTACTTTTTCTATACCCAGTTGTCCGTACTTACGATCCGCCTGCTTAAGCTCAGCCGCAGACGGCTGTGGCGCGGAACCAACCTGCTCTGGGTTTCGGAGATGGCTTACAAGCTGAAGGACAATGCCCGCATGCTGTTCCTTGTGACTGTGGTTACGTCGCTCGCCTGTATGGCTTCGAGCTTTCTGCTCTCGCTGAGCAACGCAAACGAGGGTGCGTATATGAGCAGTCCGTTCGCCTTGAACTACACCGCTTACCATTCGACAAATGAGAAAGAGGATATTCAAATGATCCGCGGCCGTCTTCAGGTGGAAGGACTGAAGTTTACGGAGAATAAAGTAGATCTGCTGCGCGGTTCCGTTCGGGATGGCGGCAAATCTCAAATGCTTGAAATCCTGCCTTTGAGCCGGTACAACGAATTGACGCCGCAGATGGGAAGCGAGATCGAAGCCGCGCTGCGTGGCAGCGAAGCTGTTCTGGTCATTTCAGGCCAGCTTGACAACGAGAAATACGTAAAGGATAACCGTTTGACTATTACAGATATCCCGGACCGGACATTTACCGTAAGAAAAACGTATACGCCTGTAATTCCTCCCTTCGGACAGTACGCCTCCCCTCTTCTGGTTGTCGGAGACGATACCTTTAATCTTCTATCCAAGACTTCCGAAGAGCGAAACCAATCGGCGCATTTTACAAGATATTTGTACAAAATACCCGCATGGGATGGCCAGCTCCCGGCCGCAGACAGCCGGAATGTCGCCTTGTCATCCGAACTGGTCGACTCGATCAATGAACGGAATAAGCAGTCTGGCAACTGGGATTCCATGATGGATGCAAGATCCAGAAATTATATCGGGACGAAGCAGGGAATGTCGATGCTTGGCTTTATCGGCATCTTCATCGCCCTGATCTTCTCCGTCTCTTCAGCGAGCTTTCTCTACTTCCGCCTGCACTCCGAGCTGGCCGCCGACCAAAGAATGTACCGCGCGTTGTCGAAGATCGGACTCAGTCCCGGCGAGATGTCCGGCTCGGCAACCAGGCAGATCGCGTTGCTCTTTTACATCCCCATTCTGGTCGCCTGGGTTCAGACCCTTGTTGTCATACGGCCCGTTCTGAACCAGATTCAGGTCTACGAAATCACAGTCCCGGTTCTTATGACGATCGGCGCTTTCCTGGCGGTGCAGACGCTGTATTTCGCCGTTGTAAGATCACGTTATGTTCACAGTCTGAAGAGAACAATGGTTTAGAACTCGAACCCCCGTGCTGAAGAAGCTTTTCTTCATCGCGGGGGATTTTGTTAAAATTTAAGTTTCCTCAGGGAAACTTTTTTGTTGCTGGGACAAATTTGTTCGCGTATACTAATATCATGGAACAGCTCAACAGTCGGATGTTTTGACATAAAAGAAAGGGTGACCGTTATGGCCATAACCGGTATTCCGTTATCCGAAGCCGCCAAAGGCAGTGTCCTTGAAATCAGCGGCATGAGTGTGCAGGGCGTTATGAGAAGAAGACTGCTGGATCTGGGTTTTGTTCCCGGCAATACGGTTGAAGTGCTCCGGAGCAGCCCTCTCGGGGACCCGACCGCATTTCGTGTAAGCAATACGACAATTGCGCTGCGCAGGGAAGAAAGCTCTCTTATTTTTGGTAATCCGATTGGAGGGAATGAGAGATGAAGTCTTACACCGTGGCCTTTGCGGGCAATCCGAATACGGGAAAAAGCACGCTGTTCAATCTGCTGACCGGCATGCGGCAGCACACCGGCAACTGGGCAGGCAAGACGGTCATAACCGCCGAAGGAACGTTTACGCATAACGGCAAGGAATACCGCGCCGTCGATCTTCCGGGCACCTATTCCCTGTACTCCAACTCGGCCGATGAAGAGGCGGCGCGCGATTATATCATTTTTGAGAAGCCGGATGTGACGTTAGTCGTACTGGACGCAACCTCGTTGGAACGGAACCTGAACCTCGCTCTGCAGGTGCTGGAAATTACCGGACGGACCGTAATCTGCATCAATCTGATGGACGAAGCGCGGAGGCTGGGCATCGATATCGACCTAAAGGCCATGTCGAAGCGCCTTGGCGTACCGGTCATCGCCATCTCGGCCAGAAACAGAACCGGAATCAAGGAGCTGCTGGATCAGGTGGAACGGGTTGCGGACGGAACCTTCGCCGCAGAGCCCCTGCGGATTCCGTACAGCGAGGAAATCGAGCGCGGCATCGCCGAGCTCCTCCCGCTCGTGGAGCAGTCCCTTGGAGCCGATTACCCGGCCCGCTGGATCGCGCTGCGGCTGCTGGACGGCGATGAAAGCCTGCTCGCCTCCCTGCGCAGGGAGAGCCTGGGGATCAAGAGCACGATATCAAAGGAGGTGTCCGGCCATGGAGCAACAGCCTGCCATTAAAGCAAGCAGCGCGCTGGATTCGCTGATTGCCTCCGCCGAGAAGCTGACCAGCGGCGGCATCCGCGACGATATTGTCGGCGGCATCTATGGCGTCTCCGCAAGCATCTGCCGCGAGGCGGTCGCCTACCGCGACCGCGGCAAGCTGAAGAGCACGCATAAGCTAGACCGGATCGTAACCTCCAAAATCTGGGGCTTCCCGATCATGCTATCCATCCTTGGCGCCGTCTTCTGGATTACGATCGCCGGAGCGAACTACCCTTCGGGCTGGCTGGCCTCCCTATTCGGCTACATCGAGGGCTATCTGACCGCCGGCTTTCAGGCGCTGAACGCTCCCGAATGGCTGCATGGCGTGCTCGTTCTCGGCTTATACCGGGGGACGTCCTGGGTCATCAGCGTCATGCTGCCGCCAATGGCCATCTTCTTCCCCGTCTTCGCCCTGCTCGAGAACTTCGGCTATCTCCCGCGCGTCGCCTTCAACATGGACCGCCTGTTCAAGAAGTCGGGCGGGCACGGCAAGCAGGCCCTGACCATGTCGATGGGCTTCGGGTGCAACGCCGCCGCCATTCTCTCTACGCGAATCATCGAGTCGCCGCGCGAGCGGATGCTGGCGATTCTGACGAATAACTTCGTCCCCTGCAACGGCCGGTGGCCGACGCTCATCCTGCTGGCCTCCCTGTTCATGGCGGGAGCCGCGACGACAGGAGTGCTGAAATCGCTGACCACCGCAGGCATCCTGATGGGCCTCGTGCTGCTGGGGATCGTCGTCACCCTGACCGTCTCCTGGGTCATGTCCAAGACGGCGCTGCGCGGCGTGCCGACGCATTATACTTTGGAGCTGCCGCCGTACCGGAGACCACAGATCTGGAAGACCATCCTGGTTTCTTCCAAGGAGAAGTCCCTGAATGTGCTGACGCGGGCCATCGTCATCGCCGCCCCGGCCGGGATTGCCACCTGGGTACTGGGCAATATCATCGTCGGCGGAGACAGCGTTTTGAACCATATGGCGTCTTTCTTCGATCCTTTCGCGCATCTCATCGGACTTGACGGCTACATCATCATGGCGTTCATCCTCGGCCTGCCCGCGAACGAGATTGTGCTGCCGATCCTGATGATGGGCTACCTGTCATCGGGAGCGATGGTCGATGTCGACAGCCTCGCGAATGTCAAGGATATCTTTCTCCAGCACGGCTGGACGTGGCTGACGGCGCTGAACATGATGCTGTTCTCGCTGCTGCATTATCCGTGCGGCACGACGCTGGTCAACATCTACAAGGAAACGAAAAGCGTAAAATGGGCCGTCCTGTCGGCCGTTATCCCGCTCGGCATCGCCATCGCCGTTACCTTCCTGGTAGCGCAGGCGGCATATGCCTTCGGCTGGGTATAGGACTTGAAGGAAGCTTAAAGACTTCATACGCCAAGGGCCGTCTCCCCTGCGCATCCTGCGCAGCCGGAAACGGCCCTTGCTTTCGTTCTATCGTATGAAGTCGATAATCAAACCCGCGGTCTCCTCGATGGATTTATCGGACACGTCGATCACCTTGCAGCCGATCCGCCTCATCAGTTCCTCGGCGTAAGTGAACTCCTCCACTACGCGGTGGGCGGCAGCGTAGTCCGCGTCCGCGTGCAGCCCAAGCGATCTCAGCCGTTCGGTACGGATCTTGAGAATGGACTCAAGCTCCATCGTCAGCCCGAAAATGCGGCGGCTCGGAATCTGAAACAGCTCCAGCGGAGCCTGAACCTCGGGCGTCAAGGGATAGTTCGCCACCTTGTAGCCCTTATGGGCCAAGTAAATGCTAAGCGGGGTCTTCGAGGTGCGGGAGACGCCGATCAGCACGATCTCGGCCAGGCCGATTCCCCGCGAATCCCGGCCGTCGTCATATTTGACGGCAAACTCCATGGCCTCGACCCGGCGGAAATACGCTTCATTCAATCGGCCTTCCAGCCCGGACCGCGCAAGGGGCGGGTTGTGGAAGGTACCCGAGATCGCCGAAATGACGGGACCCATGATGTCCACGGCACTCACACCGTGAGCGGCGGCTTCGCCGATCATCATTTCGGTCAGCTCCGGCTGCGCAAAGGTATAGGCAACAAACGTCCGCCGCTCGGCAGCTTCCCGCACCGCCTCGCGGATTTCCCTCCCGCCGGCAATATGACTGAAGCGTTTGATCCGGGCAGGCCGTGCCTCAAACTGCCGCAAGGCAGCGCTCACAACAGCTTCGGCCGTTTCCCCTACGGCGTCCGAGCAGATGATGATCCAGCGGCCGTGTTCCGCCTCTTCCCATTCGGTATCTGCCATGCTTCGGCTGCTTCGATTGTCCATTGTGCTCCCCCTCTACGAACGCCTCTTCGCCCCGCTTAGACGACCTGCTTCTCGGCCGGACTCTGCGGGTTCTCCGCTCTGTCAAGGAGAGCGGCCTGCGCCGCCGCTATGCGGGCGAACGGAATGCGGTACGGGGAGCAGCTGACGTATTCGAGCCCCGTGCGGTGGCAGAAAGAAATCGATTCCCGGTCGCCGCCATGCTCGCCGCATATTCCCGTCTTCAGGAACGACTTCACCGCCTTGCCCCGGGTAACGGCCCACTCTATCAGTTGGCCGACGCCGTCCTGGTCCAGAACCTGGAACGGATTGGCCTTGAGGATATTCCCGTCCAGATAGGAGTTCAGGAATTTCCCTTCCGCATCGTCGCGGCTGTATCCGAAGGTCATCTGGGTCAAATCGTTCGTGCCGAAGGAGAAGAAATCGGCATGCTGCGCAATGGTATCCGCCAGAAGCGCGGCTCTGGGCACTTCAATCATCGTCCCTACCCGGTATTTGAGCCCTCTGAACTCCTCGCTGAGCACCTGGCCCCCGATGTCGTCGACCAGCGCTCTCATGCGTTTCAGCTCATCCGGATGCCCGACAAGCGGAATCATTATTTCCGGGTGCACATCCACTCCCCGGCGGAGCGCCGATTGAGCGGCCTTAAAGATCGCCTCGATCTGCATTTCGTAAATTTCCGGAAACAAAATGCCCAGTCTAACGCCCCTCAGGCCGAGCATCGGATTGACCTCCCGCAGTTCATTCACTTTGGAGATCATAGCTTTCAGCTTCCGGACTTCTTCACCGTTCTCCCCGGCCTCCTCAAGCTTGCGGCACTCTTCCCGAAGCTGATCCGGGTTCGGCAGGAACTCATGCAGCGGCGGGTCCAGCAGCCGGATCGTCACCGGGAGGCCGTCCATCGCCCCGAACATATCTTCAAAATCGGCCTGCTGCATCGGCAGCAGCCGGTCCAGATAGAGCATCCGTTCCTCTCTGCCGCCTGCGAGAATCATCGACTGGACGATGGGAAGGCGGCTGCCCGAGAAAAACATATGCTCCGTCCGGCACAGCCCGATCCCCTCCGCGCCGAATTCCCGCGCCTTCCGGGCGTCATTCGGTGTATCTGCGTTCGCATAGATGCGAAGCTTGCGGATCTCGTCCGCGTAGTCCAAGAGCGCAAGCAGCTCAGGCGTAATTTCCGGATCGCTGAGCGACAGACCTCCCCGGAAGACCAGCCCGCCGGAAGCGTCCAGCGATATTTCCTCGCCTTCCGCCAGGGTAAGCTCTCCAATGCGTACGCTTCGGCCTGCATGGTCGATGCTCAGCGCTTCGCAGCCGCACACGCACGGCTTGCCCATGCCTCTCGCCACGACCGCGGCATGGCTGGTCATGCCGCCCCGGCTCGTCAGCACGCCTTCGGCGGCCAAAATGCCATGAATATCGTCCGGAGAGGTCTCCGTGCTGACCAGTACAACCTTGCGGCCGTCCTTGGCCCACCGCTCGGCGGTATCCGCATCCAGCGCAATCAAGCCGACGGCCGCTCCCGGGGAGGCCGGCAGACCTTTGGCAATTGGCGCAAGTTCCGGCGGGATAGCGATGGAACGGTGCAGGAGCTGATCCAGATGTCCCGGTTCAATCCGGCTGACAGCTTCCTCTTTCGAGAGGATACCCTCCTTCGTCAAATCCACGGCGATCTTGATCGAGGCCTGAGCCGTCCGTTTGCCGCTCCGGGTCTGCAGCAGGTACAGATTGCCGTTCTCGGCAGTGAACTCGATATCCTGCATATCCCGGTAATGAATTTCCAGAAGCCCGGCGGCAGCCGAGAGCTGTTCATAGACGAGCGGCAGTTCCTCGCGCAGCTCGCTGACAGGCCTCGGCGTGCGCACTCCGGCTACCACATCTTCGCCTTGGGCATCCGCCAAATATTCACCGTACAGTTCCCGTTCTCCCGTAGAGGGATTGCGGGTAAACAACACGCCGGTTCCGCTGCCGGTTCCGAGATTGCCGAATACCATCGCCTGGATATTGACCGCCGTTCCCTGCTCATCCGGGATACCGTACGCTTTCCGGTATACCTTGGCTCTCATGTTGTTCCAGCTTCGGAAGACGGCTTCCACCGCCAGCTTCAGTTGAACGCGCACATCCTGCGGAAACGGCTGCCCGGTCCGGTCCTCCACAATCCATTTGTATTTCCCGATAAGCTCCTTCCACTCACCCGCGCTGATCTCCTGATCGCAGGATCGCCCATTTTCCTTTCTGGCTTGTTCGATCAGCCGTTCGAAATAAATCGAGTGAATGCCAAGCACCACATCTCCGAACATCTGGATAAATCTCCGGTAGCAATCATAGGCGAATCTTTCGTTGCCCGTCTGCTCCGCAAGTCCCTTGACCGTTTCGTCATTGAGGCCGAGGTTCAGAATCGTGTCCATCATGCCCGGCATGGATGTTACTGACCCTGAACGCACGGATACGAGCAGCGGCCGGTTCACACCTCCGAATTCGGCAGATTTTGCCGTTTCCAGACCACGCAGCGCGTCATGAATCTCCTGCATCAGCCCTTCCGGCATCATTCCTCCAGCCGCGTAATAGGCCTGGCAAGCTTCCGTAGTTACCGTAAATCCCGGGGGAATCGGAAGGCCGAGAGCCGTCATTTCCGCGAGATTCGCTCCTTTTCCACCCAGCAGATTCTTCATCTCCGCATTTCCTTCTTCAAACCGGTACACGCGTTTCAGCATTTGATCAATCCCTCCGTAATTGAAAGTAGGATACAAAACTGCCCGCCAGACTGTGAAATAGGAGTAGCGCTTACTTAAGGTTGTAGCATGAATACCGCTATTTGGCAATATATATGACGTACTATTTAATGATTATATTTATATATGTCGCATTTATTCTGCGTGAATAAACAAAAACAGGCATCCCGCGAGATAAATATCTCCGGAATGCCTGCCGTATACGAGGACTTGCATGTATGACCTATGATTGCTTAAAGACTCCGCATCAATTCCGAAAGCTTGCCCATCCCTTCCCGCAGGACGTCTTCGGCGGCGAATGAGTAGCTGAGGCGAATCCAAGACTTCATAACTCCGTGCGGATCGCAGATTTCACCGGGCACGAACGCGATTGACTGCTCCTTGCTTTTGCGGAACAGCGTTTCGGGCGGTATATGCTCCGGCAGCCTCACCCACAGGTTCAGCCCTCCCTCCGGAGGGGTCCAGACGCATCCGGTTCCCGCGAGCTCCCGTTCCGCGATTTCCTTGTGCACCTGCAGCGCGATGCGGAGCTTGGCCAGATGTCCCTGCAGGCGCGGCGACGTAAAGTAGTGCAGGAAGATCTTCTGATTCAGCAGCGGCGTTCCGTTATCCGCCATGAACTTCGCCGCGATCAGCTTATCCATGAGCGGATACCGGCAGATGACGGCGCAAATGCGCAGGCCCGGCGCCACATATTTGCTGAAGCTGCCGAGATAAACGACCCAGCCCTCCGTATCATAGGAAAAAATCGGCGGCGGCGGTTCGGCGGCAAAATACATATCGCGAAAAGGATCGTCCTCGACGATCAGGCAGCGGTAACGCTCGGCCAGCTCTACAAGCCGCTTGCGCTGCCATACCGGAACGGTATACCCGGTCGGATTATGATGCGTGGGATTGATATAGAACAGCCGGGGCCGGTACTGCTCCATCAGCCGCCGGATTTCGTCCAGATCATAGCCTCCTGGCGTAATGTCGACGGAGAGCAGACGCGCGCCCCGCTGGCGAAAAATATCCAGCGCCGCACCGTAGGTCGGCCGCTCCACCATTACGCAGTCCATCGGCATGAGCATGATGGTGGCGATCAGATTGATCGCCTGCTGGGCGCCCGAAGTTATCAACAGTTCCTCCGGTTCGGCCTGAAGCATTCTGCTCACGCGGAAATGTCCGCTTAAGAACTCACGCAGCTCGTTATCGCCCTCCACACTGGAATAGGTGCCCATTACCTTCGGGTACCGATCGAACACCTCTTTGACATAATCGGACAAATACAGATTCGGCAGCAGATTGGGATCGATCAGCGCCTGGGAGAACTGGTATTTGACCGGCATGCGCTGAATGTCCGAGAGAGCCGGTGCAGGACTCGGACAGCCGCTTGCAGGCTCTGCTTTCAAGCTCGCCTCCAGTAATGGCGCCTCTTCGGACGCAGCCCCGGGCGCCACATAATAGCCTGACTTGTCCTTCACGTATACCCGGCCGTCCTCTTTCAGCCTGCAGTAGGCTTTAAACACAGTCAGCCGGTGAATCCGCAGCTCCTCCGCCAGCAGCCGGACCGACGGCAGCTTGTCATGCGCCCGCCACTCGCCCCTGTCGATCCGGACGGCCAAATATTCATATACCTGCCGGAACAGCGGATGCCGCCCGTTGCCGGATAACTCGTTCATTGCGAAGCCCCTTTTTACGCACGTTGTTGCCATCTATTGTACCTTATTTTACGTCCATCTGTTCTGTTCATTTTCATCTGTTCTGTTCCGATGCGGATATGATGGATTGAAAAAGAAAACGCACATGAACAAAGGAGCAATGAACATGATTATTTTGGCCTATAGCCTCGTCTGTCTGATCTTCGGCACCACCTTTCTAGCGATTAAAATCGGCGTTGACGCCGGAGCCCCTCCCTTTTTCACCGCCGGACTCCGGTTTTTTGCCGCGGGAGCGCTGCTGCTGCTGTGGATGTGCCTGAAACGCAAAGCTTCCTTCTCTCTGCTGCTGCGCAAGGAGACTATGCTTACCGGACTTGGGCTGACCTTCGGTACATTCGCCGCGCTGTATTGGGCGGAGCAGTACGTTTCCTCGGGTCTTGCCGCCGTCCTCTCCGCAACTGGACCGATGATGATCCTGCTGCTGCAGACGTTCCTTCTTCGGCAAAAGGCCTCTTCCCTGTCTCTGGCCGGCTGTCTCATCGGCTTTACGGGCGTGCTGCTGCTGGTCCTGCCCAGTCTGTCGCTTGATGTTTCCCCGCTCTGGTTCGCCGGCTGCGCCGTCGTACTGATCGGGGAATGCGCCTACGCCTCCGGCACGCTGTATACCCGGACCGTAATCGCCCGCCTTCCGGACGTTCATCCCATCGCGCTGAATGCGGCGCAAATGATTTACGGCGGAGCGCTGATGCTCCTTCTCTCCGTCTTTACGGAGCGTCCGAGCGCCGGCTTCATGCTCTCCTGGCCGGTTGCAGGCTCCTTTCTTTATCTCACCGTCGTCGGCTCCATGATCGGCCACAGCCTGTATTACTGGCTGGTCGCCAAGACGGACCCGATCTTCCCGTCTACCTGGCTCTACATTTCGCCGCCAATCGCGGTTGGCGCGGGCATCCTTTTTTACGGAGAGATGGTTTCATGGCTGACGCTGCTGGGTGTAATAACGATTATCTTCGGAACGATGCTGGTCAATGCGGGAGCCTTGAAGCAGCTATTAGCGAAGCTCGCGGCCGGTAAGGCAGCGGAGAGACATTTTGCCTGGACTTCCGCCTGGAGAGAAGGTTTCCGGCTGCACCAAAAGGCTAATAATGAGGATTAATGAGCGCTATATCAATCATTTTTCAAAAAAATTATAAATAGTACGTACTAATTGTTGCATTAATGATGAATATTGCGTATTATATAAGCAACGAAAGGGATTATTCCTCCAAGCATGACGCATTAAAGGAAGGGGGAGTCAAATTCGGCGGCCCTTTTCTAACGGAGGATCGCTTTCTTGCATCAGGAAAGTGGAGGGATTTGCAATCGAACTTACGTCCCGGCAACTACAAATTATCGACATTGTAAAAAAGAACGCTCCAATCACTGGCGAAATGATTGCCGAAGCCCTGCGGCTCAGCCGCCCGACCATCCGAGCGGACCTCTCGCTTCTGGTCATGCTCGACTATATCGACGCCAAGCCGAAGGTTGGATATTTCCCCGGCGGGAAATCCTCCCGGAGCCTTGGAAGCGGCTATCTGCTTCAAGAAACGAAAGTTAAGGAAATTCAAAGCGTGCCCATCATTATCCGGGAGACAACGACGATCCACGATGCGGTCGTGACGCTGTTCCTTCAGGATGTAGGCACACTCATCATTTGCGATGAGGAAGGCAAACTGACCGGAGTCGCCTCGCGCAAAGACTTCTTGAAAGTCACCCTTGGCAATCCTGGTGCCGCATCCATGCCAGTCAGCATGGTCATGACGCGCCAGCCCAAGGTGATTACGATCGGGCCTGACGACCCGGTGCTTGACGCCGCGCATAAAATGATTTTTCACGAGGTAGACAGTTTGCCGGTGGTTGTCCCCTGCGAAGGAGAAGGGGCCGTCGGAAAGCTGGACGTTGTAGGGCGGCTGACCAAAACTTCCATCGTAAAACTTCTCCTCGATACCGAAGCCAATGGATAAGGGGAGGAATCGAGAGAGCATGGATGAGCCTTCACATTTCATTACGATATGCTCGGATTCTTTAGGGGATACGGCGGAAGCAGTCGTTCAGGCCGTCTTACACCAATTCGAGAATCAGCGTGTCACGATCAAACGGTACGGCAATGTAAGGCATGAGGACGAGCTGCGCAAAGTGATGGAGGAAGCCGCGAAGAATAACGGCTTTGTCGCCTATACACTGGTGCAGCCCGAGCTGAGGGAGACCATCCGCGAGGAAGCCGTCCGGCTGGATTTGCGGATCGTGGACATTATGGGTCCGATGATGCAGGCGTTCATCGATACGTTTGACGATGCGCCCCGGCAAAGACCCGGCCTGCTGCATCAGCTGGACGAGAATTATTTCCGGCGGATCGAGGCGATCGAATTCACCGTCGCCTGCGACGATGGACGAGATCTCGGGGCCATGCTGAAGGCGGACATCGTGCTGCTGGGCATGTCGCGCACGTCGAAGACGCCTCTCAGCATCTTTCTTGCCCACCGCGGCAAGAAGGTGGTCAATTATCCGATCGTGCCGGAGATCAGCCCGCCGGGCCAGCTGTTTAAGCTGCCGCCCCAGCGGATGATCGGACTCACGATGGAGCCGGAGCATATGCTGAAGATCCGTTCGGAGCGCCTGAAAGTGCTGGGACTGCCCGTCGATTCCCAGTATGCGAGCCTCGAACGGATCAATGAAGAGATCCGGTACGCCGAAGCGCTGTTCAAGCGGCTGGGCTGCCCGGTGATCGACATTACCGACAAGGCGATTGAAGAGACAGCCGGACTTATTATGGGCTACATCTAAAAGTTACCCCACAAAGTGAAGTCCAAGCTCTGGAGAGAATTCCTGGTACTTTATGGGGACCCCAAAGAATGATAACCCCATAAAGTGAAGCTTAGGCTTCGGTGTCAATTCCGAGTACTTTATGGGGGCCCCGGAACTTATACGCCCCACAAAGTGAAGCGGAAGCTTCGATGTAAATTCCGATATACAGATATTCAAAAAAAGGACTGGAGGGAATTAACTATGGAACGCGAATTGGCTCTTGAGATTGTACGGGTGACGGAATTAGGTGCATTGGCTTCGGCCAGCTGGATCGGCCGGGGTGATAAGGACGCTGCGGATGATGCGGCGACCACAGCCATTCGTTCCATGTTCGATTCTGTCTCCATCGACGGGACCGTCGTAATTGGCGAAGGCGAAATGGACGACGCCCCCATGCTGTATATCGGCGAGAAAGTCGGCAACAAAAGCGGCCCGCTCGTCGATGTGGCTGTCGATCCGCTGGAAGGAACAGAGGTCGTCGCCGCCGGGCTGCAGAACGCCCAATCGGTCATTGCGATCGCCGAGAAAGGCAGCCTGCTGCACGCGCCGGACATCTACATGCAGAAGCTCGCCTGCGGTCCCGAGCTTGCCGGCAAGCTCAGCCTGGAGGACCCGGTTGAAATCACGCTGACCAAAGCTTCCCACCATCTTGGCAAACCGCTGTCCGAGTTGACCGTTATGGTACTGGACCGCGACCGGCACAAGGACCTGATCCAAACCCTCCGCCAGGCGGGAGTGCGCATCAAGCTGCTCAGCCACGGTGACGTGGCCGGAGCGATCGCGGCCGCTCTGCCGGACAGCGAGGTGGACCTGTACCTCGGCTCCGGAGGCGCTCCGGAGGGCGTACTGGCTGCAGCGGCGCTGAAATGCCTCGGCGGCGAAATGCAGGGCCAACTGCTGCCGCAAGGCCCGTTCGAGCTGCAGCGCTGCATGCGGATGGGCATTGCCAATCCGACGCGTGTGCTGTACATGGACGATATGGTCGGCACGGGCGACGTTATTTTTGCCGCCACCGGCGTAACCTCCGGCGAATTTTTGAACGGCGTCCGCTTAATCGGGAAAGAACGCGCCGAGACGCATTCCGTCATCATGCGGGCGCAAAGCCGGACAATCCGCTATATCCGCAGCATCCATTTTCTTCCGGGCAAGGATATTCCGCAAGTTTCGCCGGGAAGAAAAGTTGCTTCATTATAAACGCTTTTCCGCATCCACCAAGACCGTGCCCGCCAGCATGGGGGTCTGAGTCTTGGTGGTTTTTTTGCGCGTAAGCCCCCCTCAATCCGATATCCAGCCCCACCGGTTACTCCCCGTCATAAAGAATCATCAATATTTCCGCATCGCTCTCCGCCCGAAAAAGGCGACCGCCGTAGCCTTCGGGCAGACGGAGCGAAATTTTGTCACAAAATCAGCTGAAAGTCATAGTTATGTCGGTATATCTAACAGATTAAGTTACATAATTTTCGATTTATTAAATCTTTCGGAACACTCCTCTCATTCTCCTTACAAACCCGAGCAAAAGGACTATACTTCATGCTAAAGATGTTAATTAAAGCAACGCAAACCAAGGAGGAAGTACAAACATGAACATGCGGCTCAAGGTTCTGAAGAAGCATTTGCTGTTTTGCTGCAGCGAGCACTGTAATAACCAGGATGTAGAAGAAGTTATGCAGGCTTTCAAGGAAGAGCTTGTCGAACAAGGGATCAATAAGTCGGTCAAGATCAACAAGACCAGCTGTCTCGGCCTTTGCGGCAACGGCCCGTTCCTCATTGTCTATCCGGACGGAGTATGGTACTACAACGTGACCACTGATGATGTTCAGCGTATCGTCAAAGAGCATCTGGTTGAAGGCAATCCTGTGGACGAGCTGGTTATGCTGAAAATGGAAGCCTAAGCTTCCCGCACCCGAATACAAGAATAGGCTTCATCAATGGTTCGCCGGCTCCTTTTGGAATGCCGGTTTTATTTTTGCGTGTACAGACCTGCGGGTTCTCTTGAAGTATAATGAAAAAGCGCTTGGCGCTATTTCTTCAACCTTTGGAAAAGGGGGCCGAAGAACTTGGCCGTTTTTCATTACAACGCGGAGCCGCCATTCGGGGTCTCACCGGACCTGCATCTCCTCTTTTGGGGCCGGGAGCAATGCGCTCCCGGACATACCTTCGGTCCCGGCTTCCGGGACTACTATAAAATCCATTTCGTCCATAAAGGCACCGGCAAGGTGATCGTGGGCGGACAATCCCATATCCTGCACCCGGGACAGGCCTTTTTGACTTATCCCCGGGTTGTTGTCTCCTACGCCGCGGATGAGAATGATCCCTGGAACTATTCCTGGATCGCTTTTACGGGAGAAAGGGTAAAGCCGCTTTTGTCCAGAACCACACTATCTCCCGAATATCCCGTCTTTCCCATGGTCGGCGAGGCAATGAACGGACTCTATGACAGGCTGACCGAAGCCGCTTCGGCCAGCGGCGCACTCGACCTGCCGCTAACGGCGATCCTGTACGAATTCATGGCCGCTCTTCTTCGTACCGTTCCTGAGGCTGCTCCGGATTCCGCTCTGCAAGGACGCAAGAATGAGCATGTCGAGAAGTGCCTGCATTTTATAGAGTCTCATTACTGCGAGAATATTACGATGGAAATGCTGTCCGAAATGCTGCAGCTTAACCGGAAATATGTATCCGCACTCTTCAAACAGGTGGTCGGCATGCCTCCCAGCCAGTATCTGCTCGGGTACCGCATGGCCAAAGCCTGCGAGCTGCTCTCCCGAACCGGCTGCACCATCGGAGAAATCGCCCGCTCCATCGGTTATGAGGATGCGCTCCTGTTCTCCCGGATGTTCAAGAAGGTTCATGGCTGCTCTCCCCGTACGTACCGGGAAAGACATGTGCCAATCTGACATTATGACATAAATTCCTCCCTTGCTGACATTCGTTCGGCCCTTTCTTTCCGCTACAATGAAATCGCAGCCAACTCGCTCGTCCGTTAGGGACGGACGCCAATTTCATTGCAGGAGGATCGATTATTATGTACACCGCACAAACGGACAGATACGACAGCATGGTCTACAATCGCTGCGGACGCAGCGGCCTGCGCCTGCCGGCGATTTCGCTTGGCCTTTGGCATAATTTCGGGGGAATCAACGTGCTGGAGAACGGCAGGGCCATGATCCGCAGAGCGTTCGATCTGGGCATTACGCATTTCGATCTGGCCAATAATTACGGCCCGCCCCCAGGCTCCGCAGAGGAGAACTTCGGAACGATTTTGAAAAAGGATTTTCTCCCTTACCGGGATGAACTGATCATCTCAAGCAAGGCCGGATTCTACATGTGGCCGGGACCTTACGGAGAATGGGGCTCGAAGAAATATCTCGTCGCAAGTCTCGATCAGAGCCTGAAGCGGATGGGTCTGGATTATGTCGATATTTTCTATCACCACCGCCCCGATCCCGGTACGCCGCTTGAAGAAACGATGAGCGCGCTGGATCTGATCGTCCGCCAGGGCAAGGCGCTCTATGTCGGCATTTCCAATTACCGCGCCGAGGAGGCCCGGGAAGCGATCCGTATTCTGCGGCAGCTCGGCACCCCTTGCCTGATTCACCAGCCGAACTACTCCATGCTGTCCCGCTGGATCGAGGATGGGCTTCAGGATGTGCTCGAAGAAGAAGGTGTGGGAACGATCGCTTTCTCGCCGCTTCAGAAGGGCATCCTGACGGACCGTTACCTAAGCGGCATCGCTGCGGATTCCCGCGCAGCCGGACCGAGCGCATTCCTGTCCGAGAATGATCTGACGGAAGAGGTGCTTGGCAAGGTCCGCCGCCTGAACGAAGTAGCCTCGGCGCGCGGACAGAAGATGTCCCAGCTCGCCCTGTCCTGGGTGCTGCGCGGCGGCAGGGTAACGTCCGCGCTGATCGGCGCAAGCAAGCTCAGCCAGATTGAGGACGCCGTCGCCGCTGTGCAAGCGCCTGAGCTCAGCCCGGAAGAGCTGGCGAAGATCGAGGATATCCTGCGCGGATAGCTTGCTCCAAGCAGCGGGCAGTAGCAGAACGGCCATGCACCTGCGGCAGCCTTCGGGCGGCGGCAGGTGCATGGCCGTAAGATTATTTTTCACCAATCATGAAAAATCGCTGGACTTGCTGACTCTCTGTAGAAAAAGGCTCTCCCTCATAGTCGACAAATCGGATATTTTTAAATCCGGCCGCCTCAAGGATTTGAATACTGCAATGGCTGTTGATATTTTTGGCCGCCAAGCCCGTTTTATGAATCATCGTGTCATTGGGAACATCAAATATGATTTCTTCATGTTCGGAAACACAGGTTGCTCTATTATATTTGTGCCGGACCAGGCGATAAACCCCATCTTTACATGTCCAGGTTTGACAATCATTATGACGATCATCGGAGTGGTATTTGTAATAGTTGTCATTCCACATTTCATAGATGAATATACCGCCGGGCTTCAGCGCTTTGAAAATCCTGTTCGCCGACAACCCGGTTAATTCAACCGGATCGGTCCAAACCGCAATATCATACTGATGATCCAAATCCAAATGATTGCAATCGCATACAAAATAATTGGCCTTCTCAAAAGCCTCGTTATAGTTTCGGGAGTATTCTATGAAGGTTTCAGACAGATCGGTCCCCGTCACCGCATAACCCGATTTCAGCCAGAATTGATGATATCTTGAGATTCCGCAAGCGATATCCAGTATGGCCCTGGCGCCGGAAGGAAACAGCTTCTGCATTTTCTCTGCCATCCTGATTTGGGTTTCGAGATCATCAAATCCCCAGCCGATATAGCTGGTATCGTAATCCTTCTCACCATAGCGGTTGTATTTTTCCTCAATTATTTTCATCAAAATCCTCCCTTCATCCATGTATTGCTCCATAATCCGGCTCAAATGATCAGCTTCACGTTTCCTCTTCCCGCTTCCGGTATTCCCGCGGCGTCAGTCCTGTCGCTTTCTTGAACACGCGGCTGAAATACTTCTCGTCTTCGTAACCGATCAGTTCGGAAATCCTCGACAGACGCATATCGGAATTTTGCAGCAGCTCCTTGGCTTTGTCGATCCGCAAATTCGTCAAATAATCGGACAGATTCTCACCCGTAACCTGCTTGAACTTGCGCGAGACGTTCTCCCGGCTGAGAAAGAAGCGGTCCGCAATGTGCTGAAGCGTAATCTCCTGCTGATAATTCCGGTCCAGGTAATCCCTGATTTCCCGCACAATCCGGCTGTCCGAGGAACGAGAAAGCTTGCTTTCGCCAAACATTTCCATAATATAGGATTTCAGACCATCTTTCCAGCGTTCAAAAGAGAAATCTCCGCCAGCCTCAATTGCGGACGGGAAAGGGGCTTCCGCCTTTGAGACTTCCTCGGAGCCGTCACATTCCTGTCTCCACTTGGTCAGCACATTCCGCAGCCGATCCTCCCACTCCCGAAGCCCGCTAATAGTCAGCACGCCCGTCCCGGCAATAAAATCGGCCCAATCATCAAAGCTGCGGACGATTTTGTCACTATCGCAGGACAGCAGCGAAATCCCAAGCTTCTCCATCAGATCATCGGCCTTCGCACCGCCTGCCCGTCCTGCTTCCGAAGAGCCTTCCAGGTATTCATGTATACGTTTACCCTTCAGCAGCAGATTGCGCTCCGCAAGGCTTTGCCTTGCCTGTGTGAACGCATCGCTGATCCCCCCCGGAAAAGGGAGAATCCGGCTCAGCCCGATATCAAGCGATATGCCATACGCCTGCTTTAGCGATTCATTAATTTCCAGCAGCCGATCTTCCGCCTCTTCCGCTCTGTTCCAGAACAGAACGGCCACATCCGCGCCTTCCTGCCAGTAACGAAAGGCAAAGCCCTGTTTCCGCAAGCTGACCATTTCATTGCAGACATTAACGAGAACGAAAGAAGTCAGCTGGATATCGCCGCGGAACTTCTTCAGCAGCAAGCCGCCCGAAGACTGGAGGGAAAGGACGGCCATCCGGCAGTGCTTCGCGTTCCTCGGAAGCCCCAGCTCCTCGACCAGCGCTTCCTCCAGCTCCTGGAAGGAAACCGTGCCGCCCACCAGCTCCGACAGCTTCTTGTCCCAATACAGCGGACGCAGCACGTTTAATTGGATATTTTGGCGGAAGGCCCGTTCCCGTTCCCGCTTCTCCTCCTCCCACTTCTGAAAGGCGCGTTCGGCGGCGGAAATTAGCTGCTTGCTGTTCAGCGGCTTAAGCAGATAGTCGATTCCCCCGTATACGATCGCGGGCTTCACATAGCTGAAATCCTGGTAACCGCTGATGACGATCGTCTTTGTGTACGGGGAGTACCGGTGAATCCATTCCAGCAACTCGGCCCCGTCCATGAGCGGCATGCGCATATCCGTAAACACGACCGCCGGCTGCTGCTCCAGAATGATCTCCATCGCTTCCTGGCCATTCGTGGCTTCGAATATCTCGGCAACGTCATATTTTTCCCAAGGAACAAAATAGCGGATGGCTTCTCGCACATGTTTTTCGTCGTCTACAATTAGTACTTTCATTCCGTTCCTTTCTCCTTCCTGCTGCCTTCATCTTCTTGTGGAATAATCAGAACAACCTCCGCTCCGCCTTCTTCGCCTTGCAGCAGAAGCTGAGACCTCTCGCTGATCTGCAGCCGGAGCCTTGACAGCACATTACGGAGTCCGATACCGTCAGCCCCGCCGGGCTCCATCCGTTCCAGGTTGCTTCTCACTTCGTTCAGGCGTTCGCCCGTAATACCTATGCCGTTATCCCGGACCGTGATGACCAGACACTCTTCCTCCAGCTTGCCGGTGATGGAAATGACGCCGTCCTTGATGCCGTCCTGGAAGCCGTGCTTGAAGATGTTCTCAACGAGCGGCTGCAGGATCATTTTGGGCACGATTACGGCTCGGGCGCATTCATCGACATCGACATCCATCCGCAAATTCTCCTCGCCGAAGCGTTCTCTTTGCAGAATGACATAATTCTCCACATGCTCGATCTCACTCTGAAGCGTCGCCTGAGTCTCGCCCATCGTCATGGAATAACGCATCATGCTGCCCAGGGAATAAATGAGATCGTAGATTTTGGGAGCGTTGTACCGCAGGGACAGGGTGGCGATGGACTGCAGCGCGTTATACAAAAAATGCGGGTTGACCTGGGCCTGCAGCACCTTCAGCTGATTGGTCTTGCTTGCGATCTCCAGCCGGTACTCCTGCAGAATCAAGTCGTTGATCGTCCGGGTCATATCGGTAATTTTGCGGGCCAGGAGCCCGAACTCATCCTCGCTCACCGAATCGACGGAGGCGTCCAGCTGTCCGATTTGCACCTTCTGCGTGTAGGAAATCAGCTTCTTGATCGGTCTTGTAAAGCCGATGGAGATCAGCACGCCGGCAATGCCCGCAATAATCAGAAACAGCACGCCGATACCGGTATTGATACGGCTGATCGTCCTTGCGTCGCTGTACAGGTCTTCATAAGGCACCAGCTTGATAATATTGCCTTTAAAAATCCTCGAGTCCATATGTTTATACATAATAATACCTTTAAATTCCTTGTTATTCCATGAAAAGTGACCGCTCTCCTTGCCCGGCGGAAGCTTGCTCCAGCCCGCTTCATTCGGCTTGCCGATCCAGTCGCCACCTGAAGCGTACAGAACATTTCCCCGCTCATCCGCAATGTAGAGCCGCTCAATGTCGGAATTGTACATGGATTTAGCAATATCCTCCAGTTCAGTCAGCCTGAAGTCAATCGACAGATCGGCGATGACTTCGTCGCTGGGCGTCCGGTAGATGGGATAATGAGCGCTGAACACCGGCGTCGCTCCCGCTTTGTAGTTCGGAAAACCCGACTTTATACCGTATTGATGATCCATGTGCGTCGCTTCCACAAAGGGCCGGACCGAGCCGCTTGGATTAGGAAGAGGCGTATACAGGGGATTGTACTCCCTGCGGAACTGCCCCTGCAGCAGCGTGTTGGACTGTTTGTTAGCCCTTACATAAAGATGGATTTGAAAAATATTCCGGTCTGCCAGAAAAAGATTGTACAGCTGCGTGGATACGATATTCCGGTTGTCCGGCTGAACGGTCCCTTTTGGAAGCGCATTCGGATTCTTGACTGACAGAATGGAGGTGTAGAACGAGCTCTGTACATTGATCCCGCTGTATACGCTAAGCGCCCGTTGGTTGATTCCCTGAAAATAATTGTCCAGATTGGCCGCTCCCAGCGTCAGCAGCTTGCGGTTCTGTTCCACGGCCTGCTCAGTTACCGATTGCTTCGTATACAGGTACGAGAACATGACCGAGACTCCAGCCGGAATAACAGCAGCCAGTAGAATAAGAGCCATTAGCCGATTGCGGATACTGTGTTTGAACAAGAGTCTATTCCTCCTTGGCTCTTTGTGCGACCTTTAGCAGCAGCAATATAATCCACCTTAAATGTCATCAAATTGAGTGTTGACCGCTCTCCTGCCTCCCTATAATGAGAGTATAAAGCAATGATACTACTTACAAAGGAGATCCGCCATGAGAAAAGCGCTCGGCATTCAAGAGGGCTGGGAACAGTCCGTAAATAGGAGATCAGCTGTGAAAAGAGCTCTCGTCGCACGAAAAGGCTGGAGCCAGCAGATCGTATTTTTGGGACCCTGCCTGCTGTTCTTTCTGACCATTGTGATAACCCCTTTTATTCTAGGCTTCTATTATTCTTCTACCGATTGGAACGGGCTGGATCTGAATAAAGCGGTATGGACAGGCTCGGCCAACTGGAGCCGCATACTGCATGACGACAATTTCTGGCATTCGCTTAATTTTACACTCAGGTTTACTGTCATTTCCGTAGTGATCGCCAATATCTTGGCGCTGGTGCTGGCTTTCCTGCTGATGGGTGCGCTCAAGACCAAGAATGTGCTCCGGACCGTCTTCTTCATGCCCAATGTCATCGGCGGCATTCTGCTCGGTTACATTTGGCAGTTCATCTTCACTAAAGGCTTCGCCACCATCGGCGACCTGACGAATATTTCTTTCTTCGAGCTTCCGTGGCTTGGAACGCCGAACACCGGCTTCTGGGGCCTCGTCATCGTATTTGTCTGGCAGACCGCGGGTTATATGATGATTATCTATATCGCTTCGCTCGCTGGCATCCCGAAGGATCTGATCGAAGCCGCCAAAATTGACGGTGCGCGTCCCCATCAGCTTTTTACAAGCGTTTACGTGCCGCTGATCATGCCGGCCATTACAATCTGCCTGTTCCTGACGATCTCCAACGCGTTTAAAATGTTCGACCTCAACCTGTCGCTGACAAAGGGCGGACCGGGAACCTCGACGCAGTCGCTGGCGTATAACATCTACTCCGAGGCTCTGATCAACAACCGCTACGGTCTGGGCACTGCCAAGGCGCTGCTCTTCTTCGCCGCCGTATCGATCATTACGATTACCCAGGTACTGATTACGAAGCGCAAGGAGGTATCCGCATAATGAACGTCAGCCAGTACAAGACCAAAACTTTTCTTCTCGAAGTCTTTGCCATCCTGCTTGCCTTGCTGTTTCTGGCGCCCTTCTACCTGGTGCTGTCGAACTCGGTTAAAACGTTAAAGGAAATTCTTCTCGACGCCGCCTCGTTTCCCCAGATTTTTCATTGGAGCAACTACAGCAGCGTTTGGAAAATGATCGATTTCCCGCAGGCGTTCTGGAACTCTCTGCAAATTACGATGCTTAGCGTCATACTCATTGTACTGTTCAGCTCAATGGCGGCTTACCAGATTGTTCGCAGGCCTACGAAATTCAACTCTTTTGTGTTCCTGCTGCTCGTCTCGGCCATGATCATCCCTTTTCAATCACTGATGCTTCAGCTTGTAAGGGTTACCAGTCTGCTGGAGCTGCGCGGCGAGCTGTACGGAATCGTCGCCTGCTATCTCGGCTTCGGCATGCCGCTGTCGGTCTTCCTGTTCCACGGCTTCATTAAAACCGTTCCGTTAGAGCTCGAAGAAGCGGCCCGGGTGGACGGCTCCAATCCGTACGGCGTCTTTTTCCGGATTGTCTTTCCGCTGCTGATGCCGATCATGGTCACGGTTGTCATTCTGAACACCCTGTGGATCTGGAACGACTACCTTCTGCCTGTTCTGATTATCGGGGGCAACAAGGATTTGACGACGCTACCGCTTGCGGTCACCAAGTTTTTCGGGCAATATACTAAGAAGTGGGACCTCGCCCTGGCAGGTCTGGTCATGGCTATCACTCCGATTCTGTTGTTCTTCCTTAGTCTGCAAAGGTATATCGTCGAGGGAGTTACTGCCGGTTCCGTTAAAGGCTGACATGCCGACAACAATATCCACCTTTTCGGACAAAATATTAAGTGTTGAATACGGTTACATTGATTTACGATCATAATGTAAACACTTACAAAACACAGGGAGGCAGTAAAATGAAGAGACGATTCGCATTTCTGATCGCAATCGTTTGCATCCTGATTATTGCAGGCTGCGGCAACGGCGGAAATAACAATTCCGCTCAGAGCACCAACAGCGGCACCTCAGAGACCGCGGCTCCGGCTGCATCGGAAGCACCCAAAAAAGACGTAACGATCAAAGTCTTCCAGTTCAAGGTTGAAATTGCCGAACAGCTCAATGCTCTTGCTGAAGAGTACGAGAAAGAAACCGGAGTGAAAGTCCAGGTTGAAACTCACGGCGGCGGCGAAGACTACGGCGCGCTGCTGAAAGCTGAAATCGCTTCCGGTTCGGAACCCGAAATCTTCAATAACGGCGGTTTCGCCGCTCTCGTTCCTTATATGGACCGTGCAACCGATCTGTCGGATCAGCCTTGGGTCAGCAGCCTGGTCCCTACCTCCAAAATCCCGACAACAGTGGATGGCAAGCTGTACGGCCTTCCGATGAACGTTGAAGGCTACGGCCTGATCTACAACAAGGATCTGTTCGCCAAAGCCGGCATTACCGAAGAGCCGAAGACGCTGCCTCAGCTTAAAGATGCCGCAGCCAAGCTGAAAGCCGCAGGCATCACGCCTTTCGAAGCAACCAATGAATGGTGGTCGATGGGTATTCACATGGTGAACGTAGCCATGGCCAACCAACCCGATCCTGCTCAATACATCGAGGACCTGAAATCAGGCAAACAAACGATCAAAGGCAATGATATTTTCAAACAATGGCTCGATTTCGTAGACGTTGTCTTTAATAACGCGCAGGACAATAAAGTAACCACCGACTATGCGACTCAAGTCGCCGACTTCGCTGCCGGCAAGGCAGCCATGATGATGCAGGGCAACTGGACGCAAGGCGACATCGACAAAATCGATCCGAACCTGAAGCTTGGCCTGCTGCCGATTCCGATTAGCGACAAGGAAGGACATATCTTCGTCGGCGTACCGAACAACTGGATCGTGAACAGCAAATCGGCTCATCCGGAAGAAGCCAAAGCGTTCCTTAACTGGATGATCAGCTCAGAGACCGGCAAGAAATATTTGACGAAAGATTTTAAATTCATCCCTGCCCTGTCCAACATCTCGACCACTGCCGAAGACATCGGTCAAGTCGCTGTAGCCGTTCAAGAGCAATCCTCAACGGCTCTGAGCTGGAACTGGGACAGATTCCCGGATGGCGTAACGCAAGGCTTCGGCGCAGCTATGCAGGAATACCTGGGCGGCCAAGTCAACCGCGACCAACTGCTTGAGAAGCTGGATAAAGCCGTACAGGATATCGTGAAACAATAAGTAAAACACCGATTGGTGCCTGAAATAATCCAATAACATGGCGAGCCTCCCAAGCAGCCGTTCGGGTCAATTCCCTGAACAGCCGGCTAAGGAGGCTCGCTTTTGGTTATGATGGCTTATCCGGTTACGCTTGCGGCTCGGCCCATTTTCCTTCGATGATGCTATCACTTAAGCTGCGGCGGCCATTGGGTTTCTCAAGCTCGCGATAGTTCTCATGTACGCTGCCTGCATCTCCCTTATAACCGAGCGCAATAATCAAGTGCACCTCGTAATCATCCGGGACGTTCAGAGCGGTGCGGGCTTTCTCTTGATCGAAGCTGGCAATAGCCCGTGTGGACAGGCCCAACAGAGAAGCCTGAAGGGCAAGCGCCTGCCAAGCCGCCGCGGTATCGAACGCATGGAACCGGTTGGGCTGGCCATCATCCCACAACTTGTAGGAAGCAAGGGCAATAAGGACGGGAGCCTGATCCGCCCACAGCCGGTTGCTCGGCAACACCAGCTCGCGGAAGGTCTGCAGCTGCTCCTCCGTCTTGGCCAGGACAAAACGCCAAGGCTGTCCGTTTCTCGCCGACGGCGCCCAGCGGGCAGCTTCCAGTACGGTGAGCAAATCCTCTTCACTAACGACGCGATCAGAGTACGAGCGCGGCGACCACCGGTTCAAAAATAAAGGGTTAATCGGATGATCGGCTTTGCGATTGGCTTCTACTTCTTCAGAAAGCTCCTGGGTCGGATTAAACGTTTGTTGACTCATATGGGCATCCACCTCTCCAATATAATAGCCGGTCAAACAGAAAGAGGCATTCTCCAAGGAAAATGCCTCCATCTGCATGGTCGGTCGTTCTTTAGAACATACTTTAAACCCACAAAACCTACTAGTCAACTGCGATTTCAAGTTTTCTATATATTTTAAGCACGTTAATGCATATCTTTCACAAATGTTTAACTTTTGGCAGGGTTATAACCATTCCTCCTCAATTTTCGGAAGTTCCGGCGGCAGTTTGTTAAGAATCGCTCTGTATCTTCCGTAGGAAATCGTGCAGTACTTGGTATCCGTCTTCAGCGGGTAATCGAAGTACGCAACCTTCAAGGAGGTATTAATGCATCTGATCTTATCCAGATTGGTCAATACGCCGCGATCCAACCGAAAAAAATTCAGCTCCGTCTGTTCAAACGCGCTCTCCCAAAATTTTAGTGATCCCACAACGTAATACTGTTTGTTTTTGGTATGGACATCAATAAAAGCGTTAGCATTAGATTGCAGAAACAAAATCTCATTGATAGGCAGTTGCTGCATGCCCGCCCCTTGCTCGTCCTCAGTAACTGTCAGGTTAAGCATCCAATCCCTCACCTTTTATTTATGTATTGTTCGGCCAATACTACGTTCTTGATCTTTTGGGATAGTTTAACATTATTTCTTTCAAATAACTTGTCGAAAAAAATCGGAAATTTATCTGATTTCCTAGTATAGATTTTCCTTGACTTTTTATCCAAAATATGACAATGACCCTCTCTCGCGAGGAGTAGAGGGTCATTGTTCAATAATAGATTTAAGATACTTCACTTTACTACGGGCAATGCCTGTCTTGTATTCGGAATCTTTAAACAGGAGGGTGTCTCCATACATTCTTTCTTCGATACGATCGATCCAGTCAATGTTAACCAGGCTTCCGTTATATGCGGGGAAAAAGTGAGGAAAGGCTTCCTTGCAGCTCTGGAAGGTCAATCCGGCCGTAAAGCAGCCCTCTTCCGTGTAAAATCGGGGAACGTGATAATTACGTTTAGGCTCCCAAGTGTCGATATAGAAGATATCACTGGCCTTGATGAATTGTCCTTGATCCAGCCTGCCGGAACACTCGATCCGGCTAACCAGAATCTCCCTGTTATCTTTCTCCGCCTCTTTCGCCTTGGAAACGAGATCGCTCCACATCCCTATGCTCTTGAGATTCACTCCAGTATAGATCGATGAATTTTGAAAATAGAGTCTTCCCCCGTAGCTACCGGTCTCAAGGCGCTCCCCTTTTTTCAAATTCACAAGATTCCATGTGTCCAAAAAAACGAAAGCCGAAAAAACGCTGCTGCACTCCTCCAGAGTCGTCAACACGGTAAAGCTGCCGCTTCTGGTGTGAAAAATCGGAATACTGTAATTTTTTTTCGGCTTCCACATTTCAATGCTCATTATCTCGTTCTCGCGGAACTCCGTTTTCAGCGTCCCGCGAGCGGAATCAGAGACTTGAACACCGACGATGCTGCGCTGATCTTCTTCCATGAAACTATTTTACCTTTTTTAATTCTTGGGGAACTGGCAGGGAACCAATGAATAACTTGCGACTTCTGGCAGACTTAGCTGCAGACTTTACAACTTTTTCAGCCATGTAACGAGCAAGAGCCTTTTTCATGTGTTAGCACCTCCTTTTCTGGGGTATATGGGCAGCAATAAAAAGGATTGGATGATGAATGAAACCGCCACAATCGCAGATTGAAAATAAAGATTTGACAGGATGATCAAGACGGAAATCCCTTTAGACCAGAAATCAAACTCGACATCATATAACTCTTCATAGTTGTTAGGCGCAAATATAAGCGTGATCATTAGCGAAATCATCGTGAGATAGGCTGTCGTTTGGTTGTCTGCTCGAACTAACGGTATCAAGGAAGCCATCAGTCCCGTAACTAAGGAACATATGGTAATGGGCAAATGGAACCCCCCGGAAAATTTCCGTAAAACCATAAAAGATACTAGCGCTAATATCGAGTCAAGCACACTGCTAAATAATAAACCAAACAGAACCGTAAGAAGGATCCCAAAGAAGAGATTCAGCTTAATTCCAATGCCGTAGCTCAATACTTCCAGCGAACCCGGGCCCTCCGGGTCATGCTTTTTTATCTTTATTGCGATATGCCTCGATAGCCTTTCTAATATCATCCCGATCACTCCAGCCCGAAAAATAAAAAGATAATCCGAAAGTCACAGCCGCAGCTATCAATAAATTAAATGGATTTGCGCTATATAGGAGTAACAATGATATAGAAACAGTCGTCAATGTGAATGAAGCCAGACTTCCAAAAACAAGAAGCAGATTTCGGTTAGTAAAGTAATTCTCCTTCACCAGGAAATCATGAGGAGGTACAATGATAAAAGAGAATCCGAGATTAAACCTGGTTAACGCCCGAGATAATCCCAAAGAAGCAATAATAGATGAAATTTGCAATAAATAGAGATGAGTTCCGTTGCTTTCTTTTAAAATACTGACATTCACCAGATTGGTCCAAGCGTAGAAGTAGTAGAGGCTCAATTGAATAACAACATACGCGCAAATTCCTGATCCAGCTATAAAAGATGCCAGATGTAATTTAATTTTCAACCCCCATCTTAAAAACAAGATATAAAGAAGATATTGTAAGGGCAAGTCCCACTCAGGCGCCTTAAGTACAATCCGCATAACATACGAAAACACAGCCGCAAATAAAGAGAAAAGTATGATTTTAACGAGATACTCCCGTACTGGAAGCATATAAAGTTTAAGAATTAGTATAAGAACCCCTATTGCTTCAAAAGTCCCCAACAATATAAAAATCAAATCATGCAAATCTCCCAACACCGCCTCCAAAAAGTTAGGGCCGATAGACTAAAATTCATTTCTTAAACGCAAACTCATTCTACCATCAATAGAACAGAAGTTTTGTCGAATTATGGTAGTAAATTGATTTTTATTCCTCAAAAGTTAAATCCGATATAAGGAGGTATACCCATGCAACTGGTAACCTAAAAAGAAAGAGGCTTCCCAAAGGTTCATTGACCTTATGGAAAGCCTCTAATAATCAAATATTAAGCGAAGACATATTCTCCTTCACCAATCCGAAGGGTTTCTCCTTTTAGCTTTACAGAATCCGTTTCAAAAATCACTTGTTTGAACTGATTCTCGTCCCCTTTTACGAAGTCAAAAAATTGATCGCCAATCTTAAGGCTGACGGATTTGTCATCTGACTCCAAAGCGGTCAGGTCAAATAATCTTCCCCAATGCTCGGCTGCTGCTGCCGGATCGGAGACATGGAATACCGCTCTTTTCATTTCGGCATGACCGGCGGGATGAGGCTGAATGATACCGGATGCCGTTAAGCGCTCCAATCTCTCCGCGTCCGTCCCCTTCCATTGAATGATAAACGGATAGACCAGTCCTCCAAAATCGCCGTCGATAGTCATCATCCGCCACTCGATTAATCTGCCCTTGTTATCCAGACGCTTGCCATCCATTATGGGAGAAAGCTTTAAGCCTGCCGCTTCCAAAGAAGCGGCCATTTCTTCAATATCATCGGTCCGAATAACGACTCTGCTCAAAGCTTCATGCTCTGGCAATGTGTCAACCGCATCTTTCACCACACGGTTATGCTCCGTCGCCTTCGCCAATTCAAGATTTTCAATACCCAGAAACTCGATATAGGTTAACCCGAAATAGCTTAAGCTGTTATAGGTTCCCCACGCCGTATGCGAGCCTCCCTTGAAGGCGACCAAACCATGATCCAGGAAGAGCTTAACCGGCTGATCCAAATCATTGACATAATGAACAAGATGATCCCAATTTTTCGATGCCATTGTTATTTCTCCCCTAACTCGGTTGTTCGCTTTACAGCCGCCAAGACGCTTCTTTGCAGGCCGGCCGCGAAATCGCTGTTGTTCAGCTCGTATAAGCCATGAATGCCTACACCACCAGGGGAGTTATTAATGTCAAGCAGTTGTCTTGGATGCAGTCCGGTCTGCTTCAGCATGACGACAGCTCCAGTGACATTTTCCAGCGCAACATTCCAAGCTTGTTCCCGCGGCAATCCGGCGAGGACGCCGGCATCCGCAAGAGATTCAATGAAATAATAAATGTAATTCGGTCCGGCCACACCATATCCGGTGAAAATATCAATCAATGCCTCGTCCAAATATTGAACTTTTCCGAATCCGTGCAGGAAGCCGTCTACCTGATCCTTATTGGCGTAGGCGTTTAAGGCAACCCCGCTATAGCCGTAACCCGTATCGGTCAACGTATTGGGAATAACCCGGATAATGGGGCGTTCGGCTCCAAAAAATCCGGCCAGCTTCTCCATCGTTACACCCGCCACAATCGAAACGATTGCGGCGGTTGGTGTTGCGAACTTCTGTACAGCTTGTCCTAATGCAGCCAAATTGTCCTGCGGCCGGACAGCAATCACAATCAAGTCTGCTTCGGCCAGATATTTCTCCTGAGAGCTGTCCGTGTTCACTCCGTAAGTCTTATTAAGGAACTGAAGACGCGCCTCATTGATATCCGTTACGCTCATTCGATCCGCAGATATGGTTTGATTGTTTACAACGGCGCGGATAATGGCCTCAGCCATTTGTCCGCCGCCGATAAAGTGAATCTGTTTTTCGATCAACTCGTCCACTTCCTTGCTTAATTGTTTTTCCACGCTTCAGGCAGAATGAACCCGTCGTATTTCTCTATTCCCTTGATATACTCTTCAAACTCCGGAGACTCATAGGCGGCCTTCAGGTCTTTGGCCCATTGGCTATTTTCATCCTTCTTGTTGATGGATACGATGATTCTGTGCTGCATTGGCGTATTTTCGATTTTCAAGGCGTCTGTAATTTTTTGGCCGGCGTTCGCAATGTAGTTTCCGTTAACGACTCCATAATCGACATCTTTGAGCGATACCAGAATTTGCGCAGGGTCCAGAATTTTAATATCAATCTTATACTTGTCCGTCTCCATGCTGTTAATGTTAAAGTCCTCTACACCTGCTCCTTCTTTAATCTTGACCCATCCAAGTTCCTCCAGAATGCGAAGCGCGCGTTCCTGGTTAACCGGATCATTGGGAACAGCAACGGTAGTGCCGTCTTTTACATCATCGAGTGTGGTGTGCTTGACGGAGTACAGACCTTGCGGCGCTCCCGGAACATAGGCGATTCCAACCATATCCGCGCCGATTTCTTTGTTAATCGCCTCCATGTACGCCGTACTTTGGAAGATGCTTGCGTCAATGGAGCCTTCCTTCATGGCCGGGTTTACCTGCATGTTTTGAGAGAAGGTCTTAATTTCAACCTTGTAGCCCTTTTTCTCCAGAATCGGCAGAATCGACTGGCGGAATTGTTCTTCATAGGTACCCACGCCAAATCCGACGGTAATCTCTTTCTTTTCTTCCGGCGCAGCTCCTGAATTCGAGCCCTTATTCGAGCCGCAGGCCGACAACAATGCTACAACCCCAACTAAAAGAACGAGCAATAACTTTTTCATACTCTTGTCTCCTTTTCAAAAACGGATTTTTTCAGCTGCTTTAATGCCTCATCGGTTACGTTAAGCGGGATTGCGCAATTGGGAGCGAGAATAAAAGGCTGGTCATTCATCAGGTTCAAGGCTTCCTCGGCCTGCTGCTGAATTTGAGCAATGTCATTTGCCGCAAATAAAGCATGGTCGACGCCGCCTACCTTGGTAGCCGTTAAAGCCGCATCCAGGTCCGGATTTCCTTCTGCCTTCGTGTCCCAGCTGATTCCGTCGATCCGGTAGTCGTTAAATCTTTCGGGCTGGGCATAGGTTCCGCAAGTATGCAGAACATTTTTTCCGTAGCTCGCCGCCTCGAGTACAATCGAATCATAAGGTCTGGAAAATTCATTAAACCTCGCTTCATCGAACATGCCCGGATGAGCTGTACCCGTCACCGCATAGAACAGTCCGTCCGACCCCGCTTGCTTCAGCTCTGTTACATAATCGGCCAAGGTTAACGAAATCACATGCAGCGCATGATGCGCCGCGGCCCGGTGCTCGGTAAACAGTGATTCCAGGGTGACGGGGTTCTCAATGCCAAACACCGTTTTGGTGACATAAGCAGACCGGCCTACAATAAAGAGCAGTACGGTGAGTGGCGAAAAAACGGTTTGAATCAGAGGGGTATCCGGCAGTCCTTGGCGAATCTTCCGCACCGCGTCCAATTGCTCCAATAACGGGGCCGATTCCGCGGCTTTCTTCACCTCAAGATCCCAAAGATTGGCTGCTGCCGGAACAGCGGTCGTTTCCTGTCTCGGAAATACAGTCTGATAGTCCTGAAAATCATACTTGTTTCCCCAGGATTCAGCCAGATAAGTAGCTCTCGGATTAATTTTGACCCAATCCCAATCATATTTCTTGGTAAACGAAATCGTTGTTTCCGCCAAATCATCCGCATTTTGTTCCTTGTCGATGAAATGACGCCAGCCGCTGACAATCGGGCGATCCGCTCTTTCACCGGATAAAATGGCGTTAAACCGGTCTTGTTTGCTCCATTCACTCACCTGTCGTTTTCCTCCCCTTAAAGTTATTCTTTAGTAACGGCGAATCTTTCTCGCCAAAGTGTTGCCAAATGACTGAATACCTTGAACGAAAATAATAAGGACAACAACAGTGGCAATTACGACAACTGTGTCAAATCGCTGGTATCCATATACGATCGCCAAGTCTCCGACTCCGCCGCCGCCAACCGTTCCCGCCATCGCGGTCGCGCCAATCAAGCCGATCGTCGCAGTCGTCAGGGACAGGATTAACGATCCGAAAGCCTCGGGCAGTAAAAAATGCCAGATGACTTGAAACGGTGTAGCCCCCATCGCCTCTGCCGCTTCCATAATTCCCGGATTGACTTCAAGCAGAGAATTCTCTACCAAGCGTCCGATGTAGGGCGCGATATAAATGATCAGAGGCACGATCGCTGCGCTTGTCCCAATTGAAGTCTGAACAATCAACCGGGTAAACGGAATAATGGCAACGAGCAGTATAATAAAAGGCAGGGAGCGGACAATGTTGATCACGGGATTTATCATGGTATACAGGATTTTGTTCTCCAAAATCCCGCCCGGACGGGTAATCACAAGTAAAATCCCGATAGGTATTCCAATTAAAGACCCTACAAACAGGGACATCCCCACCATATAAATGGTATCAACAATCGCCTGCATAAACTGATCAGTTGTAACTGTAGTTGACATCATGCTTTTCCACCTCCTCTACACCGACTCCACTGCTTTTTATGAAAGACAAGGCTTTATCCACCTCGGCAGTCTCTCCTTTTAACTGAACAATCACTTTCCCGAGTGTCGTTTCTTCAATCTCGGTCATATTGGCAAACAGAATATTGACCTGCACATCATAGGAACGAATCATTTTATACAGGATGGGCTCCGAAGCGCATTGTCCGATAAATTCCAATTTGTAGATTCCGCTGCCCGGTTCCCTTTTTATGGATTTCTGCACGCTGTCTGTGATGCTGTTCTGAATGACGGTCTTCACAAAATTTTGCGTGGTCGGATGCTGCGGATGTCCGAATACCTCCAGAACGCTTCCCTGCTCGATAATCCGCCCTTGTTCCATGACCGCCACCTTATTGCAAATCTCCTGAATGACTGACATTTCGTGGGTGATGATCATAACCGTGATGTTGTATTCCGCATTGATTTTCTTCAAAAGCTGTAAAATGGAGCGCGTCGTCTGCGGGTCCAGCGCCGATGTTGCTTCATCGCAAAGGAGAATGGAGGGGTTCGAAGCAAGCGCTCTGGCAATCCCGACGCGCTGTTTCTGTCCGCCTGACAATTCGCTCGGATAGCTGCCCGCTTTGTCGGCTAATCCAACAAACTCCAGCAGCTCCAGCACACGCTGGCGAATTTCGTCTTTATTCTTTTTCAATAAAATGAGGGGAATGGCCACGTTATCATATACCTTTTTCGATTCGAGCAGGTTGAAATGCTGAAAGATCATGCCGATGTTTTTTTTGGCGGCACGCAGCTCTTTAACGCTGTATTTACCTAAATCATGCCCGTCCACAAAAACCTGGCCTTTCGTCGGTCTTTCCAAATAATTGACCAAACGAATCAATGTGCTCTTTCCCGCGCCGCTATAGCCGATCACCCCAAAAATATCGCCTTTTTCCACCTTTAAATTGATTTCCTTCAAGGCATCGATCGATATCCCTTTGCGGGTGTACGTCTTATAAACATTCTTTAATTCAATCATTTACATTCCTCTCATTTCATTTTCGGATTTGGGGTCAACCTTTCTCCTTCAGCCTCAGGAGCGCTTGCTCCGCCAATAAAGCAAAATACTCAGAAGCCGGCAATAATGCATTCTCGTCTACATCAAAGCGCGGATGATGAAGCGCATAAGCGGGACCGGTTCCGATATTTACAAACGCGCCCGGGATCTTCTGTAAGTACAAGGAGAAATCTTCACCTCCCATTTGCGGCGGGATATCATACACCTCATACCCTGCCTCTTTGGCGATCTCTTTGGTAAAATCAGCCCAGTATCCGTCATTTATCGTTGCCGGCGGTCCCGAATACCAATGGAGCTTGGCCTCCGCCCCGGCTGCCGCGGCAATTCCTTCGATGATTTGCGTCATTTTAACCGGGATTGTGCGGCGAATCTCTTCATTATGCGTTCGGACAGTGCCCTCCAGTTCAACCATCTCCGGCAGCACATTCCAGGTATGCCCTCCCTGGATTCGCGTAACGCTCAGCACAACCGGCTCGCTTGCACTGTTCTGGCGGCTGACAATCGTCTGAAGCGCCGTAATGATTTGAGCCGCCGTTACAATGGAATCCACACCATTCTCCGGAGTTGCGGCGTGAGCCCCGATGCCTTTTACCGTAATTTCAAACCGGTCAACACCAGCGGTTAAAGCTCCGGTTCTCGTTCCGAATGATCCTGTGGGCAGTTCTGGGGAGTTATGGAGACCAAATATGGCGGATACACCTTCAAGCCCTCCCGATGCCAAGACGCTTTCAGCCCCGTGACCAGTCTCTTCTGCCGGCTGAAACAATACTCTAACCCTTCCGGGCAGCTCGCCTTCACGGGCTTTTAACAAGTATGCGGCCCCTAAAATAACAGCCGTGTGGAAATCATGACCGCATGCATGCATTTTTCCCGGAATCTCGGACGCGAAGGGCAATCCGGTCTGCTCTTCAATCGGGAGAGCGTCGATATCACAGCGAATGGCTACGATTGGTCCATCCCCGCTTCCGATTTCTGCGATGAGTCCCGTATCTAAAGGGAGGTTTAATATGCGAATATTGGCGTCCGTCAGCCAATTCCGCAGTTTCTCTGTCGTTTTAAATTCTTCATACGATAATTCAGGCTCACGGTGAAGATTTCTGCGAACTTCAATCAATTGACTTGCTAAAGCTTGTTCGATCTGATCTGACTGTTTAGTAGACATGGACTTCCCCCTTTTATTTCGTTATGATTTTGGTTTCAGAAGCAGAAAACAGGGCAGTCAAAGCCTGATCGAAATCCCGGATAATATCATCAGCATCCTCTAACCCTACCGAAACGCGGATTAATCCGTCCGTAATCCCAAATTTCATTCGCTCTTCCTGTGGAATGGATGCATGGGTCATTGAAGCCGGATGTTGAACCAGGGTTTCCGGATCTCCCAAGCTGAATGAAATCATCGCTAATTGCAGCGAGTTTATTAATTTTTTTCCTTCAATTAAACCGCCTTTTACTTCGAAAGAAACAATCCCACCCATACCCTTCATTTGCGTTTTAGCCAGCTCGTGTTGAGGATGAGATTTTAAGCCCGGATAAAACACTTTATCAATAAAAGGGTGAGACTCCAGGTATTCGGCAATTTTCTGGGCGTTGCTGCAATGTCTTTCTACCCTCAAGGCCATGGTCTTCATTCCCCTTAAGATCAGGAATGCGTCCCAGGCATTTAAATTTTGCCCCAAATCGCCCATCAGTTTCTTTCTCATGAACTGGATGGTGTCTTTTTTTCCTACAATAAATCCTGCAAGGACATCCCCGTGACCATTAATATATTTAGTAGCGCTGTGTACCACAACATCGGCCCCCAGCTCCAAAGGCTTCTGCAAACAAGGACTCATAAAGGTGTTATCGACAATAACAGGGAGCTGATAGGCTTTGCAGGCTTCCGAGATTTGTCCGATATCCAGAATGGTCAATCTGGGATTAGAGGGAGTTTCGATATAGACGGCTCTTGTATTCGGCCTGATCGCCTTAATCATTGAATCGATATCCGTACAATCGACAAAATCAAATTCTATGCCGAACCTTGGCGCCAGAGAAGTCAGGAAGCTGTAGGTGCCTCCATATACATCCTTGGTCACCAGGACATGATCGCCATGCTTCAAGAAGCCGAGAAGAGCAATGGAGATGGCCGCCATTCCGCTGGAAACGCCTAAAGCGTCTTCCCCGCCTTCCAGTGCAGCTATCTTTTTCTCCAGTGTGCGGGACGTAGGGTTTCCGTATCTGCCGTAATAAACGCCTTCTTCCTCTCCAGCAACAACTGCGGCCGCTGTTTCCGCATCAGGGAACGCATAAGCGACTGCAGGTACGACCGTTTGAGAGATGGCGCCCGTTTGCGGGTCCGGAAACTGGCTCTCATGAATAATCTTCGTGTCCATACTCCATTCTGTCTTCATATCAAACTCAATCCTCTCTGTTTGCTTGAATGCCTTGTATTCTCTCCAATGCGGCGGACAGGCTGCTTAATATATGATCTTGCATCGCTTTTTCAGCTCCGTCTTCGTTTCTGTCAGCAATCATTTGCAAGATAAAGCTATGTTCTTCATCCGCCTGCGTGTTCCAATCGCCATGAAGAGAAACAAACCGGCAATAGCGAAGCGCGTGATCTCTCAGTTGATTCAAGATTTTCACAAAGGTCTTAAGATCACTCATTTCAGATAAATAATCATGGAATTCAAAGCCGTAGGAAACAAAATCCTGACTCTGCCCTGCATGAAAGGACTGCTTAATATTTTCAATCATGACTGTTAAATTTTGAATATCTTTATCCGTGGCGTTTTTGGCGGCACTCTTGGCGATATAACCCTCCAGCATGCTGCGGATCAGAAAGATTTCTTTAACCTCTTCCACGGTTACTGGCGCCACTCTAAGCCTTCCATTCGGCTGCCGGACGAGAAACTCCTCATTCTCCAACCTTTGAATAGCCTCTCTTAAAGGAGTGCGGCTTACACCAAGCAAAGCGGCCAAACTTTCTTCATGTACATTTTCGTCAGGCTTGAGCTCACTATCGATAATTTTTTGTTTTAACGCAAAGTAAGTATTATCCTTGGATAACCTGCGCGTTCGCATAACAGAACTGTTCATATATCCATCTCCTAGTAAAAAATCAGCGAGTTCGGGCTCTAAAAGTATAACTGTATAATTGTATACAATTATTACAATTAGTTTCCCCCGGTCCACTTTCTCTCAGCTTGCGACTAAAAATCGAAACCTCACATCTGTCTGCTCATCTCGTAGAAGTTAGCCTTATAATACATACGGAAAACGAAATTGTCTACAATTCTATGTTATTTTTAATCACATTTTTATATAAAAACTCGAAGAAAGTCGAAAATAAGAGGTATTCTGTTATAGAATATCCCTATCTGCGTTATATTATATGACACATAATTTACACAGGAACTTCAATACACATATGATGAATTGGGTAGCTGGAGGACTGCCAAAGCGCGTGCTGGCAGCTTCTTTATGTATATTAAACCATAACTATTGGAATAGTACAATTTTATTATCAAAAATAAAGGGAGCTGCCCT
>NZ_JAAKGU010000029.1:0-1184 GCF_011043685.1 Paenibacillus apii
GTCAGCAAGGTAACGGTAACGTTTAATGGCGACCCCAAAACTTCCAAGGGGTTCACGTGGTATACGCCAAAGGCTTCTCAAGACAGCACTGTACAGGTTATTGAAGCAACCTATGGAAGAGCGGAGTTTGACACTGGCCTTACGTTCAAGGGAATAACCCGGGTATCTACAAACTCTCCTCTGGAAAATGTGCATAAAGCCGAAGCAACCGGCCTCAAGGCAGACACCGCCTATTATTTCCGCGTGGGGGACGCCGCGCTGAATGTATGGAGTGAGCCGGGAACGTTCAAGACGGCGCCTGCAGGCGGAGCCTTCACGTTCATTGATCTGGCCGATACACAGGCGAAGAGCGAGGACGAAGCGATCCTTTCCTCCGAAACGCTGGCCAAAGCGCTGGCGACGGTTCCGAATGCCGACTTTGTGGTCCATAACGGCGACATTGTTGATAACGGAGTCAAGGAAGAGCAGTGGAACTGGCTGCTGGGCCATTCCCAGCAAAGCTTGCTGAACACAACGATTGTGCCGGCTGCGGGCAACCATGAAGACGAGAACAAGGCGTTCATCGAGCATTTTGACGTCAAACCGGCCGCAGGCTCGGCAACAGAGACCGGAGCGTATTACTCTTACGATTACAGCAACGCGCATTTTGTGGTGCTGAACACGAATGAGAACTCGGAGGAGTATGCGGATTTCTCCAAGGATCAGGTAGAGTGGCTGAAAAGTGATGTGAAGGCAGCCAAGGCGGCCGGCGCCCAGTGGATTATCGTGAACATTCACAAGGGGCCGTACACGACGTCGAACCATGCGACTGACACTGACATCATAGGACCAAACGGAGTGCGGAATAAGATCGCCCCGCTGATGGCAGAGCTGGATATTGATTTTGTCCTTCAGGGGCATGACCATATTTACGCCCGCACGAAGCCGATCAAGAGCGATAACACCGCTGCCGGAACCTCGAAATTCATCGAATCGCAGAACGGTAAATCCGTGGAATATACGGTTAACCCGGACGGCACGATCTATCTGATCCCGGCTACAGCGGGACCGAAGGTCTATTACAAGAACCAGAAACCAGAGCTTGGAGACAAGTATTACGATCTGTTCGAGCGTGCGGAAGAAAATCATGCGGCGAAATACGGCCCAGATCCAAGCGACGCCAAACGCCCAAAACGCGGCCAGGT
>NZ_JAAKGU010000031.1:0-752 GCF_011043685.1 Paenibacillus apii
CTTGATAGCGGTTCGACTCCCATTCAGTTCTGTGAAAGGCAACAACCTCCCGTGTCGAGGAGATCCCTTCCTCCAGATGAACCGTCAGATCTGTCCGCTTCTCCAGCACAACGGCTGCGGCTTTCTTGATCCTTTTCGCAAAGAAACAGGCATTTCCGATATACAGCAAGCACACGGCCAGGACGCACACCATGACCCAAATGCTCGAGTAGCCGACAATGGCAAGCATGATTAACGCTTCGAACATACTCCTAATCCCGGTGGGTGTAAGGTAGCTGACCAGAGAACCCGTATCCAGCACATCGCTGTTCAGGTTTTGGACGAACCTGGCGGCTCTCTCTTTTTGGAAAGTGGAGATTGGAAAGCGGAATAGCCGGGTGAACATGTTTTTGGTCATGATTTTCGTAATAATATATTCGTTTCGGACAAACGTATACGGCGTGGCGACGAACAAGATGGCACTACAGATGAAAATAACGGCGTATACACTAAGCAGAACGGGCAGAAGCTCGAACTTTTGCTGCATGAACAGATCATCGATGATGTACTTTTGCACGTAGACGGAAGCGACGCCGAAGAAACTTTCCAAAACGAGCAGCACAATAGCCAGCTGGAAGCCGGCTCGGATCATCATGAGATGATCCCATATCCATTTCACATATTTCACAGCGTATCCTCCGAATCACCGGTAATAGCGACCGTTTGCCCCTGCCCCTGGGCCAGATTATAGAAGATGCCTTCCCGGGCGATTA
>NZ_JAAKGU010000032.1:0-706 GCF_011043685.1 Paenibacillus apii
AAAAATATTGAATTATGGTGGAGGCTGAGGGGATCGAACCCCCGACCCTCTGCTTGTAAGGCAGATGCTCTCCCAGCTGAGCTAAGCCTCCATATTATTAAGGAAATGGTGACCCGTAGGGGATACGCCTCGCAAGCGAGTCGACTGCGATGTATTCCTAACGATGCCAATGCTCCGACGAACCATTTGGGATTCTCATCCCCGGCTAAGAAGAAAATGGTGACCCGTAGGGGATTCGAACCCCTGTTACCTCCGTGAAAGGGAGGTGTCTTAACCCCTTGACCAACGGGCCATGCTAAAAGTTACAGTCATTATCTTATCCGATGGAATCCAACGGAGAGAGAGGGATTCGAACCCTCGAGACGCTTTTGACGCCTACACGATTTCCAATCGTGCTCCTTCGGCCAACTCGGACACCTCTCCATGAGATGAAGGGTACACCGGAAAGCGGGCAAATAACATTTCTGTCCATCTACTGCTTTCCGGAGCGGTAACTCCCCGAACAGGACTCGAACCTGTGACAACTCGATTAACAGTCGAGTGCTCTACCAACTGAGCTATCAGGGATCATGGTGGGCCCTAGTGGACTCGAACCACCGACCTCACCCTTATCAGGGGTGCGCTCTAACCAGCTGAGCTAAGGGCCCTTTTGGGTAATATGTAAACGCTGCGAGCATAAATATCACAACGAAATATTAGGTTGTCC
>NZ_JAAKGU010000033.1:0-679 GCF_011043685.1 Paenibacillus apii
TTTGGATAAGCCCTCGACCGATTAGTATTGGTCAGCTCCACACGTTGCCGTGCTTCCACCTCCAACCTATCTACCTCGTCGTCTTCAAGGGGTCTTACATACTGGGAAATCTCATCTTGAGGGGGGCTTCACGCTTAGATGCTTTCAGCGCTTATCCCGTCCGTACGTAGCTACCCAGCCATGCTCCTGGCGGAACAACTGGTGCACCAGCGGTACGTCCATCCCGGTCCTCTCGTACTAAGGACAGCTCCTCTCAAATTTCCTACGCCCACGACAGATAGGGACCGAACTGTCTCACGACGTTCTGAACCCAGCTCGCGTACCGCTTTAATGGGCGAACAGCCCAACCCTTGGGACCTACTTCAGCCCCAGGATGCGATGAGCCGACATCGAGGTGCCAAACCTCCCCGTCGATGTGGACTCTTGGGGGAGATAAGCCTGTTATCCCCAGGGTAGCTTTTATCCGTTGAGCGATGGCCCTTCCATGCGGTACCACCGGATCACTAAGCCCGACTTTCGTCCCTGCTCGACTTGTAGGTCTCGCAGTCAAGCTCCCTTCTGCCTTTGCACTCTTCGAATGATTTCCAACCATTCTGAGGGAACCTTGGGACGCCTCCGTTACTCTTTAGGAGGCGACCGCCCCAGTCAAACTGCCCGCCTGACACGGTCCCCGTACCCG
>NZ_JAAKGU010000034.1:0-663 GCF_011043685.1 Paenibacillus apii
GCCGACTTTTGGGATGACGGAGCCCTTAAGGTTCATATAGATATCCCCTTTGAGAAACCAAAGAAAATGATGCTTGAACCGTTACAAACGGAGGCCTGGGTTCCTTTTGCCACAAACCGCGAATCCATAAACCTTTTACATTCTTTACTTAAATCCAATCCTTTGGACCCGGAGGGGGTCGATCATTTTAAGCAGGCTTTCGCGTTGGAAACCCTAACCTTTATGTCTTTTGACTATATCAATATGCTCGATGACAGCATGCTAAAGGAAAAAGGAATCATTAGAGTCAATGGGAACCAAACGAAATGGAGAGTGAATGAAGTCATCCTAGAGGTGTTAAAGGAACCTCTGGAAAAGCACGGATTTACTCTCCTGCGTAAAGCTGAAGGAGGAGATAGTGAAAATAGAATTGTTTTTTACAAGGTTATAGACTCCTATCGATATAGGATTACCTTTAATAAAGATGAAGATATAATAACTAAAAAGATCAGGTTATTTTACCATCCTCCCTACTATATATGGGATGTTCAGGTCTGGATGCAGGAGCATGGATATCAGCCGGTCTTTTCGTACGGTAACGAAAGCGAACTTCGAACATCCCTGCTGGACATGCTGCAGCACGTACTAACCAAGGGGATTCCGTGGCTGGAGTCTCAGCGGATT
>NZ_JAAKGU010000035.1:0-663 GCF_011043685.1 Paenibacillus apii
GATCCGCACAGACTCCAGCCACGGAATCCCCTTGGTTAATACGTGCTGCAGTATGTCCAGCAGGGATGTTCGAAGTTCACTTTCGTTACCGTACGAAAAGACTGGCTGATACCCCTGCTCCTGCATCCAGACCTGTATATCCCATATATAGTAGGGAGGATGGTAAAATAACCTGATCTTTTTACTGATTATATCGTCATCTTTATCAAAGATAATCATATATCGATAGGAGTCTATAACCTTGTAAAAGATTACACCCTTTTCCAAATTGCCTCCTTCAGCGGCAGGCAGAAGAGCATACCCGTGCTTTTCCAGAGGTTCCTTTAACACTTCCAGAATGACTTCATTCACTCTCCATTTCGTTTTGTTCCCATTGACCATAATGATTCCTTTTTCCTTTAGCATGCTGTCATCGAGCATATTGATGTAGTCAAAAGACATAAAGGTTAGGGTTTCCAACGCAAAAGCCTGCTTAAAATGATTAACCCCCTCCGGGTCCAAAGGATTGGATTTAAGTAAAGAATGTAAAAGGTTTAAGGATTCGCGGTTTGCGGCAAAAGGAACCCAGGCCTCCGTTTGTAATGGTTCAAGCTTCATTTTCTTCGGTTTCTCAAAGGGGATATCTATATGAACCTTAAGGACTCCGTCTTCCCAAAAGTCGGT
>NZ_JAAKGU010000036.1:0-648 GCF_011043685.1 Paenibacillus apii
CCTAACCGCTCCCCTTAACCTTCCAGCACCGGGCAGGCGTCAGCCCGTATACTTCGCCTTGCGGCTTCGCACAGACCTGTGTTTTTGCTAAACAGTCGCTTGGGCCTTTTCACTGCGGCCCCCTCGGGCTATTCACCCTACCGAGGCACCCCTTCTCCCGAAGTTACGGGGTCATTTTGCCGAGTTCCTTAACGAGAGTTCTTCCGCGCGCCTTAGAATTCTCTTCTCGCCTACCTGTGTCGGTTTGCGGTACGGGCACCTTCTCCTGGCTAGAGGCTTTTCTTGGCAGTGTGAGATCATGACCTTCGCTACTGTAATTTTCGCTCCCCATCACAGCCTGGCCTTATGATGTGCGGATTTGCCTACACACCAGCCTCACTGCTTGGACGGACATCCATCAGTCCGCGTCACTACCCTCCTGCGTCCCCCCATCGCTCATAACGGATTACGGTGGTACAGGAATATCAACCTGTTGTCCTTCGACTACGCCTGTCGGCCTCGCCTTAGGTCCCGACTTACCCTGAGCGGACGAGCCTTCCTCAGGAAACCTTGGGCTTTCGGCGGATCAGATTCTCACTGATCTTTTCGTTACTCATACCGGCATTCTCACTTGTATGCAGTCCAGCTGTCCTCACGATCAACCTTCAA
>NZ_JAAKGU010000037.1:0-564 GCF_011043685.1 Paenibacillus apii
AAATGCTTGGGACAGCCTTGTTTTTTAACCAGGATTGACGTGGGCGCTTAAGTGGACGCTCCGCAAACGGACCGTTGTTCCAATCGCTGTTGTGTCCAGATTTTTTTCATTCCCCTTAGCGGTGAAAATCCGGACACAAAGGCGAACGCTGCCGCTTTTCCACAATCGTTCCGTCCGCTCCGCTGGTTAAGCGGGAATTGCCTCTTCCAACTTAAAAACAAACAAAGAAATCGCCCGTTTTGGTAAAATGGAGGTACCACCCAACCATTCCCAAAGGAGCGATTTCTTTTGTACATTCAATATACCATGGACCAACTTTGCTTGCCAATGGACTTGGAAGAAGATATTCCAGAGAATCACCTCGTTCGAGTCGTGAACTCCGGAAGCTACCACAAGGAGAAGAGCAAGGTGTGGAAGTCGGATATTGGCAAAATAGAAAACTGGATGTACAGCGAAACGGAAGATACCTGGACATGTCCCGCCGAGAGAACCCTGTATTTCCGCAAAGAAAGCAAGGAAATTCTGGAGAGCGGATATGTCATTCACAAGCGTCATTACCGAAGT
>NZ_JAAKGU010000038.1:0-530 GCF_011043685.1 Paenibacillus apii
GATTTACCTGCAAAGGGATGAGAATCCGTAAAAGGGTTCGTCGGAGCATTCACTCCGTTAGCATCACTTCGCAGTCTCGGAACGAAGTGGAGAGTATCCCGTCGGTTCCGCCATTGAATTACCAGTTGTTGATTCACCATTACACCGATTCATTTGACTATGGCGGTCGTGGCGAAGGGGTTAACGCACCGGATTGTGGCTCCGGCATTCGTGGGTTCAAGTCCCATCGATCGCCCCATTTTAACTAAAATGTTTCGTATTTTTGTTGGGGATTAGCCAAGCGGTAAGGCAACGGACTTTGACTCCGTCATGCATAGGTTCGAATCCTATATCCCCAGCCACTTATACGAGCCATTAGCTCAGTTGGTAGAGCACCTGACTTTTAATCAGGGTGTCGAAGGTTCGAGTCCTTCATGGCTCACCATGTTTCATTCTTTGCGGTCGTGGCGGAATTGGCAGACGCGCACGGTTCAGGTCCGTGTGGGCTAACCCCCCGTGGAGGTTCGAGTCCTCTCGACCGCACCATATTT